>JBJOKY010000165.1:0-9699 GCA_046045865.1 Pseudomonadota bacterium
GCGGGCGACCTCGCCGACGTCGGCGGCCATCGCGGCGCAGCCGCTGGCCATGGCCTCCAGCAAGGCCATGGGAAAGGCCTCGAGCAGCGAGGGCAGCAGATAGACATCCATCGCTCGGTACAACGCCGCCGTGTCGCTGCGGTGGCCCAGGAAGCGCACCCGCTCGGCCAGGCCCAGCGTGCGTGCCTGCGCCTGCAACTGCTCGCGCAGGTTGCCGTCACCGACCAGCAGCAACACCCAGTCGGGCCGGGCGTCGACGTGGCCCAGAGTGCGGGTGGCGGCACGTTCATCGGCGCGGCTGTCGGCGTCGGCCAGGGCCAGCGCATCGAGCAGCCGCCCCACGCCTTTTTCCGTCGACAGGCGCCCCACGCAGCCCAGCACCAGAGTCGTGTCGGCGATGCCCAGCGCCCGCTTGGCCGCGGCGCGATCGGCGGGTGGCCGGAAGCGCCGCGTGTCGATGCCGTTGTCGATCTGGCGGCAGCGTGCCGGCTCCACATGCTGCTGCAGCCGCAGCGTCGTCGAGCCACCGATCCAGTTGTGATACGTGCTCAGCACTGCGCGGTTCTGCCAGCGACAGACCGGCAAGGCGTAGAAGCTGGTCTTGTACTTGTGGCTGTGCACGACATCGATGTCGTGCTCGGCCAGGTAGGCGCCCAGGGCCTTGAAGGTCTGGCGGTCGAGCGCCCCGTCGCACGCGATCATGCTGCTGCCGGCGCGGTAGCCCACGGTCTCGACCAGCACCTGGCGGTCGGCCTTGCCGGCGTTGTCGAGCAGCAGCACGTGGTTCTCGACACCCAGGCCGGCGAGCTGGCGCACCAGCTCGGCCGCCATGGCCTCAGCACCGTGGAAGGCGGTGCTGCTGAGGAAATGGGCCACCCGCATCACAAGGTCTCCGGTCCTTGGCCGCTGCTGCGACCGAGCACACGGCCCAGCCCGCCCACCGCATTGAGCTTGAAGGTCGCCAGGCTGTCGTAGCGGCCCACGCTCATGCGCGGTATGTTCATCGGATCGACGGCGCGCGTCCAAACGCCGGGCTGGGTGCCCACGGCGGTGACGAAGCCCAGCCCGGCCACGAGCTGGCGGCTGGCGGCGTGGCTGCGGCCGGCGGGATAGGCGAAATGGCGTGCCCGCACGCCCGTCCAGCGCTGGATGTGGTCCTGTGCATCGACGACGGTGCGGCGTGCCAGCGCGGGCTCCAGCATGGGCAGCAGCTCGTGGCCATGCGTGTGCACGCCCAGCGTGACGAGGGGGTGGCCGGCCACCGCACGCAGCATGTCCACCGTCATCGGCGCCAGCACGTCGGCCATGCCGGTGCGCGCGGCCGGCGCCTGGGCGCGCACCTGGGCCTCGACCAGGTCGGCCACGGCGATGCAGCGCGCCTCGTCCAGCGACTTGGCGGCCACCAGGATGCGCTGCACCTGGCTCCAGCGCCGGGCACCCGGCGCACCGCTGATCGTGTAGCGGCCCAGGCCGTGGCGGCCCAGGTCGATGTGGCCCTCGAAGCCGGGCTGCAGGGCGTTGGCCACGCGGTCGAACCAGTAGCCCTGCTGGTTCTCGACGTGGCCGGTGGCCACGTAGATCGTGACCGGCACGCGCAGCTGCTCGATCATGGGCAGCAGGTGGTCGTGGTTGCCACGCAGGCCGTCGTCGAAGGTCAGCACCGCCTGCGGCCGGCCCGGCCGCCCGGCCGGCTCGCCCAGCGTGTGCAGCGCGGTGTCCAGGTCGACGATCTCGTAGTGCTGCAGCAGGTGCCCGACCTGGGCGGCGAAGTCGCGCCGGCGCACGATCTGCCAGGCGTCGTCGACCGCCTCGTCGGCACCGACGTCGTGGTAGACGAAGACGGTCACGCCGCTGCGGGCGACGCGCCGGCGCACGTGCCTGAGCACGACTTCGCTGGCGGCCAGCTGGATGAGGGTGGATTTCAAGGTGACGGCAACCAGGTGGACATCGTGGCCGGGCCGGCGCTCAGGCCAGGATGCGGCGGTAGAAGCTGTCGAAGCGCTGCAGGATCACGGGCATCGACATCTCCGCCTCGAGCCGGCGCGCCGCCGTGTCGGCCAGACGTCGCGCCTGGGCCGGGTCGGCCAGCAGCCGGCGCAGGTGGGCGGCCAGGGTGGCTGCATCCCCCACGTCGAACAGCAGGCCGTTCACGCCATGGCTCACCAGGTCCTTGTTGCCGCCGCCGCTCGATATGACGCAGGGCACGCCTGCACCCATGTACTCCATCACCGCGTTGGACAGGCCCTCGCTTTCCGAGCAGTTGCAGCCCACGTCGACGAAGGACAGGTAGTTCGCGATCTCGCCACCCGGCGCACGCGTGACACACACGCGCCGGCCGAGCCCGAGCCGGTCGATCTGCTGCCTGACCTCGGTGTAGTACGGATCGGCACTGCCGCCGACGAACATCAGCGTCACGTCGTCGCGCTCGCAGCACAGCTGGGCGAAGGCCTCGACCAGGGTGTCCTGGCGCTTGATGGGCTTGAAGTTGGCCACCAGCGCGACCACCTTGTGATGCGCCGGTATGCCCAGCCTGGCCTTGAGCCCCAGGTCGGGCGCGCCCAGGCGCAGCCGGCCCAGCTCCAGGCCGTTGTAGATGACCTCGATGCGTTCGGCCGGAAACCCCTCCTTGCTCACCGTGAAGCGCTTGACCTCGGGCGCGTTGGTCACGATGTGGCCCACCAGGCGGTTGGCCAGCCGGGTGGCGCGCAGGTAACCGGGCGTCATCCAGTAGCCGTAGTCGCGCCGGCTGCCCACCACGGCCGGCACGCCGGCCAGCCGCGCCGCCACGGCGCCGACGATGTTGGCGATCGGGAAGAACGTGTGCACGACGTCGGGCCGGTGCTGGCGCAGCAGCCGCACCAGCGCCGCCAGGCCGCGCCAGAAGCGCGCCTTCTTCGGCCCGCCGCTCATGTCCAGCACCGTGAAGCGCAGCGCGTCGCTGCTGGGCTGGGCGCGTATCCAGGGGCTGTCCTGCAGCACCAGCAGCTCGATGTCGGCCAGCGCCTGCAGGCCGCGCACCAGCTTCATCACCTGCCCTTCGGTGCCACCCATGTCGTCCAGGATGCGGTCGATCATGAACACCACCTTCAGGCGCCGGCGCGCCGCGCCGGCCTCGACCGGCACGGCCGGTCGGGTGACGGACGCCGGCACGGACGGGCTGGCCGGAGGAAGACTCAAGGGATCGGTGGAGGTCATGGCGGACTTCAGGATGAGCGGCCCGCCGGAGGCGTCGCCGCCCCCGAGGCCCAGAGATGCGCCTGCCTGTTGCGCACGAAGTGGAGGAAGCCCAGCACGACGAAGGTGTTGAGCGTGAGGAAGGCGTGGGCGAAGCGCGCCAGGCGCAGCCGGCTGGCCAGCGCCTCGTGCCCGCCCGCCCAGGCCAGCACCAGCAGCGCCAGCTCGGCCACCAGCACGCCGGCCCACCACACGCTGGCCGACGCCAGCAGCGCGCTGGCCAGCAGGCAGGCCACCATCGCCAGCGGCGCCAGCAGGCGCGCCAGCTTGTGCGAGAAGAAGGCCAGCCAGATCGGGTTGTGCAGCGGCGACAGCAGCGCCGGATAGAGCTGCACGAGCTGGAAGTTGCCCGCCAGCGTGCGCACCTTGCGCAGCTTCTCGCGCGCCACGTCGGGCGAGGGCCGGTCGTAGGCGATCGCGCCGGCCTCGAAGCCCACGCGCCGGCCCTGCATCACCACCTGCATGGGAATGGCCACGTCGTCCAGGATGGTCGGCACCGGGATGGGCCTGAAGCACTCGCGCCGGATGGCGTAGAGCGCACCCGTCACGCCCACCACCGAGCCGACCAGGGCCTCGTGGCGGCGGATGAACTTCTCGTAGCGCCAGTAGGCGTCCACGCCCTGGGCGAAGCCGCCCGCGTCGTCGGCCTCGAACACCAGCTCGCCCGACACCGCGCCGCAGGCCGGGTCGCCCAGCGCGGCCACCAGGCGCGCCACGGCCTCGGGGTGCAGGCGCTGGCGCGCGTCGGTGAAGACGATCACCTCCTCGTGGCAGGCCGCCGCGGCGTCGTTCAGGCAGGCCGCCTTGCCGCGCCGCTCGGCAAAGGGTAGCCAGGTCACGCCACGGTCGGCGTAACGCGCCACCACCTCGCCCATGCTGTCGGTCGAGCCGTCGGACACGATCAGCACGCGCAGCGGCCCGGCCGTGTAGCTCTGCCCCAGGCACGACTCGATCTTGGCGGCGATGCGCGCTGCCTCGTTGTAGCCCACCACGACGATGGCGACCGAGGGCGCGTACGCCGCGTCATGCCGCGCCGGCCGCGGCGCCAGCCGGGCCCAGGCCCTGAGCAGGAGCGGGTAACCCGCGTAGGTGTAGACCAGCAGCGCCAGCGCGCCCCAGAACAGCAGCACCAGCCCGTTCATGCCTGCCCCTCGCCACGCGAACGCAGCAGGCGCCCGCGCAGCAGCACGTAGGCGCGGTTGCCCAGCGCCTGTTTGGCGCTGCGCAGCAGGGCGTGGCGGCCGGTCTGCCAGGTCATCTCGAGCCGGCTCTGGCGCAGCCAGCGCTGCAGTTGGGCGTCCTGCGTGCCGGCCAGCATGGCCAGGCGCGGGATGTCGTCGCTGTCGTCGCCCGCGAGTTCGGCGGCCTCGTCCCACAGGTCCACACGCGAGCTGCAGATGCGCTCGTAGCCCAGGCCCAGGGCCAGGCTGTGCAGCCCCGGCACGACGCGCCCGCCTGCCGGTGCGTACAGCGTGACCGCACGGCCCAGGCGCGCCTCGATCTCGGATTTGGAATCGGCCAGCTCGGCGCGCACCTCGGCCGGGCCCAGGTCGTTCAGGAAGTGATGGTGCATGCCGTGCGACTGGATGGACATGCCCCAGCCGGCCATCTCGCGCAGCTGCGCCCAGCTCAGGAAGCCGGGTGTGCCCACGGTCGAGGGGTTGATGAAGAAGTCTGCCGAGCCACCCGCGGCGTGCAGGCTGGCCGCCGCCGCATGGTTGGTGACATGGCCATCGTCGAAGGTGATGGCCACCGCGGCACGCCCGGACACGGGCGTGACCAGCAGCTCGGCCACGCTGCTGGGGCGCAGGCCGAGCGTGCGCATCAGGCCGAGCTGGCGCTCGAAGTCGCGCAGGCCGACGCTGTAGTGCGGGTCGGCGCCCGGCTGAACGGGCCCGTCGTCGGGAATCGCGTGATACATCAGCACGGTGATCATGCCCACCTCGTCTTCAGGTTGTTCCAGGCCGCGCCGGCGGCACTGCGCAGCCGGGCGTCCAGCACCAGCGCCAGCGCCACGTACAGCAGCACGACCAGGCTGCCGCGCAGCAGCAGCGTGGCCAGCGGATGGGCCAGTTCCACCAGCCCGCCCAGCCAGCCGCAAGCCGCTGCCAGCAGGCCGAAGCGCACCAGCGCACCCAGCTGCACCGGCACCTGCATGGTGCGGCGCGTCGCAGCCATGGCCACCGCCACGATGGCGGCGCAGCTCAGCAGGTTGGCAATGGCCGAGCCCGTGATGCCCAGGCGCGGCACCAGCAGCAGGTTGAGCCCCACGTTGAGTGCCGCACCGCCGGCAATGATCGCCATGGTCGCGACCGACTTCTTGCGCAGGTACAGGCCGATGCCCGCCAGGCCGAAATAGGCCTCGCACAACATGCCGCCGATCAGCCAGGGGATGGCCGCCGCGCCGGCCTGGTACTTGGGCGAGGCCAGCACCGACAGCAGCTCGACCCGCACCGCGCACAGCCCCGCCACCACGCCCAGGCCGGCGAACAGGTACAGGTGCGTGAAACGCGCCAGGAAGGCCTCGCACTCGGTCTGGCCCTGGTCGCTGGCCACGCGCAGCAGCATGGGCATGGCCGCGCCCGTCATGGCCGTGAACAGCGCCAGGCGGATGTAGTCGCACAGGTTGTACGCGGCCGAGTACAGGCCCACCGCCTCGGTGTCGAGGTAGGCCTGCTGCACGTAGCGGTCGCCCAGCTGCAGCACGACCGAGGCCAGCTCGTAGCCCGTCATGGGCAGCGCGAACACGATCATGGCGCGTGCCAGCGTGGGCGAGACCAGCGCCGGGCGCAGCCCCTCGCCCTTCAGACCCCAGTACAGCAGGGCCGCCAGCAGCAGCAGCTCGGCCAGCACCGTGGCGCCATAGAAGCTCCACAGGTCGGGCGCGATCAGGAACACCGCGCCCAGCACCAGCGCCAGCGTCAGGTAGCGGTGCACCACCGTCACCAGCGCCAGCAGGCCGGAGCGTTCACGCGCGCGCAGGATGTTGGTCAGCCCGCTGTGCAGCACACGCACCAGCACCAGCACGGCGGTCAGCAGCATCAGACCGCCCATGCGCGGGTCGCTCCAGGCCGTGGCCGGCACCAGCAGCGCCAGCAGCGCCCACACCAGCGCGGCGACCAGGCCCAGCGCGCCCATGCCCAGCACCACGGTGGGCACGAACTGCGCCGGTGTCACGCCCGGCAGCTGGCCCTTGCGCACCTCGGCATGGAAACGCAGCGTGGCGTGCGCCATGCCCAGCTTGCCCAGGCCCACGGCAAACGCCAGCGCCGAGGCGACCAGGTTCATCACGCCGTAGTCCTGCACCTCCAGCACGCGGGTGAGGATGGGAAACGAGATCAGCCCCGCCACCGTGGTCAGCACGCTGGCGAAGGAATAGTTGCGGGTGTGACGGGCCAGCGTGGCGGTGAGACTCAAGCGTGCAGGACTCTGGTGGGTTGCATCCAGGGCCGCGTTGCGGGCCCTCGGCCACCGGGGTGTCCGGGTGCCGACCGCATCCTAAGTGGCAGGCAGCCCGGGCCTGCAACAAGACATGGCCGCGCGCCCAATCCGCCACGGTCGCAGTGCGCGCACCCCGCGGCAAGGCGGGCCCGCCCCCTCAAGCCGGCGCGTCACCCAGCGCCTCGCGCACCGCGGCCAGCTGGCGGCGCGACACCGCCAGCCACTCGCGCGTGGCGGCCACCTGCACGGCCCAGCCCTCGGCGTCGCCGCCGTTGCCGGCACCACTGCCGCCACCAAGCGCACCGCCACCCTGCCGCGCCAGCGCGCGGATCTGCTCGCGCGCCACCAGCGCATTGCGGTGGATGCGCACGAAGCGCTCGCCCAGCCGCGGCGCCAGCTCGGCCAGGCTCTCGTCCAGCCAGTGGCTCTGCGCGGCGGTGCGCAGCTGCACGTACTTCTGCTCGGCCCTGACGTAGATCACCTCGGCCACCGGCACGCGCAGCAGCTCGCCGCGCTGGTGCACCAGCACCGCCGGCTGCTCGGTGCCCAGTGGCGCCGGCTGGGTGACCGCCGCCACGTCGACGCGCCGGTACAGCCAGGCCGCGGCGCGCAGCAGCGCCTGCTGCAGGCGCGCCAGGCGCACGGGCTTGGTCAGGTAGTCGACCGCCTCGACCTCGAAGGCGTCGAGCGCATGCTCCGCGTGCGCCGTCACGAACACCACCGCGGGCGGGCCGCTGGCGCCGTGCAGCACCGGCAGGTGGCGCAGCCGCTCGGCCAGCGCCAGGCCATCGATGCCGGGCATGTGGATGTCCAGCAGCAGCAGGTCGCAGCGCCGCGCCTGCAGCCACTGCAGGGTCTGCGCCGCGCTGTCCAGCTCGGCCACCACCTGTGCCGCCGGAGCGCTGCACTGGCCCAGCAGGCTGCGCAGGCGCAGGCGGGCCAGTTCCTCGTCGTCGACGATGGCCACCTTCAGCGTGGCCAGCGGTTCACCGGGCAACTGCATGGACGGACTCCCCTGTGCGGCTCAGGCGCCCAGCGGCACGACGAAACGCACGCGCCAGAAACGTGGCAGCTCGCCCAGGCGCGAATCACCCGCAGCCGGCAGGGCGGCACGCGCCTTGGCGCCGGCCTCGACCACACCGGCGTCGAACTGCAGCGCCACGTCGTGCATCACGCGCAGGCGCTCCTCGACGTTACGCAGTGCCATGCCCTGGCCCGGCCGGGCGATATCGGCCAGCGCGTTGGCGATCAGCACCTCGACCTGGCGCCCGCCGCCCAGCACACGCGTGCGGATGTGGATGTCGCCGCCCTCGGCGCGCAGCTCCACGCCGTGGCGCACGGCGTTCTCCACCAGCGGCTGCAGCACCAGGGCGGGCAGCCGGGCGGTGCCGGCCGCCGCGTCGAGCTGCCAGTGCACACGCAGCCGGGCGCCGAAACGCACCGTCTCGATGGCCAGGTAGCGCTGCGCCAGCTCGATCTCGCTGGCCAGGTCGACGCTGGCGCCGGCCTCGCCCAGCGCGGCGCGGAAGAGTTCGGCCAGGTCCTCGAGCATGGCCTCGGCGCGCGCCGGGTCCAGCTGCACCAGGGTGATGGCGCTGTTGAGCGTGTTGAACAGGAAATGCGGGCGGATGCGCGACTGCAGCTCGGCCAGCCGCGCCGCGTCCGCCGCCGGCACGGCCAGGCGGGCGCGCTGCTCCAGCCAGCCGGTGATGGCCGCGCCCAGCGCCGCACCGCTGGCCAGCGCCGCCGTCAGCCCCAGGCCGGATGCCGGCGGCGCCGCCGCCGTCTCGCCCAGCGGACCGGCCAGCAGGGCGCGCCAGCCGGCCCATGCCAGCGCGCCGCAGGCCGCACCCAGGGCGCACGCGATCAGCCAGCGCAACGGCCGCCGGCGCGCGGCCAGCGCCGCCAGGCGGGCGTCGAGCTGGCACATGCCGGCCAGCCACAGCAGTGTGGCCGGCAGCAGCAGGGCCGTGGCCAGCGCCAGGCTGCTCAGCCACACCGCCCAGCCCGGCTGCACCAGGCCCAGCACCGCCGCGGCCACGCCATGCACGAACAGCAGGCTGCGCAGTACCACGCCGATGTGGCAGGCGTCCAGGCTGGCGCCGCGCGCCTGCGGGGGCAGCGGCACGGCGGTGCGGGCGGACGGCGATCGGGCGCTGGCGACGGACATGACCGCCATTCTGTGCCGGCGCGCCGCGGAGCGGCCTCCCTACAATCGCGCGCCCCCTTGGGCAGCCACCTCGACCACGTCATCCACCCCATCATGAGCACCAGCAGCAGCAATCAACTCGACACCAAGGCGCAGGCCTGGTCGGCCCTGTTCTCCGAGCCCATGAGCGAGCTGGTCAAGCGCTACACGGCCAGCGTGTTCTTCGACAAGCGGCTGTGGCAGGCCGACATTGCGGGCAGCCTGGCCCATGCCGAGATGCTGGCGGCCCAGGGCATCATCGGCCCGCAGGACCACGCGGCCATCCAGCGCGGCATGGCGCAGATCACCGCTGAAATCGAGTCGGGCGCGTTCGAGTGGAAGCTGGACCTGGAAGACGTGCACCTGAACATCGAAGCCCGCCTGACCCAGCTGGTGGGCGACGCAGGCAAGCGCCTGCACACCGGCCGCAGCCGCAACGACCAGGTGGCCACCGACGTGCGCCTGTGGCTGCGCAGCGAAATCGACGTCATCGGCAGCCTGCTGACCGAGGTGCAGACCGCCCTGGTGGACGTGGCTGAACAGAACGTGGACGTGATCCTGCCCGGCTTCACCCACCTGCAGGTGGCCCAGCCCGTGAGCTTGGCCCACCACCTGCTGGCCTATGTGGAAATGTTCGCCCGCGACGCCGAACGCATGGCCGACGTGCGCCGCCGCACCAACCGCCTGCCGCTGGGCAGTGCCGCCCTGGCAGGCACCACCTACCCGCTGGACCGCGAGCGCGTGGCCCGCACGCTGGGCATGGTCGATGAAGCGGGCCACGCCCAGGTGTGCCAGAACAGCCTGGACGCGGTGAGCGACCGCGACTTCGCCATCGA
>JBJOKY010000021.1:0-22608 GCA_046045865.1 Pseudomonadota bacterium
CAGCTACCGCGGCCGCCCGGTCGACGTGGCGGTGTGGAAGGACGGCTCGCTGCTCGTCTCCGACGACTACGCCGGCGCCATCTACCGCATCAGCTACGGTCAGTAAGCGGGCGCTCACTGTGCCGGAGAGCCTCTCCGGCACAGTGCCCGCTGCAGGTTGATTGCCACCCTCCGGGGCGCGCGACCGGCCTGTGCCTCAGGCCCGAGCCACGCCCGCCGGTCGTACCGAGCGGGCGTTTCTTCGTCTTTTTCCGCGTGCGCACCGTGTTGTCACCGCGACCGCCCACAGCTCCACGTTCTCCCATGTCACGCCCGATTTCACCCCTCGCTCTGCGCACCACCCTGGCCGTGCTGAGCACGCTCGCTGCCCTTGCCGCTGCCGCGCCTGCCCGCGCCGGTGACCTTGCCGCCGGCCAGACCAAGGCGCACATGTGCTCGGTCTGCCACGGCCCCATCGGCATGGCGGTGGCGCCCGAGACGCCCAACCTGGCCGGCCAGCCGCCCGGCTATCTCGCCAGCCAGCTGCGCCACTACCGCGACGGCAGCCGCAAGCACGCCGTCATGACGGTGATGGCCAAGACGCTGAGCGACGCCGACATCGACAACCTCGCCGCCTGGTTCAGCTCGATCAAGGTCGAGGCCACGGCGCCTTGAACACACCGCGCAGGGCAGACCCCGTTGCGGCGTCAGCGGCGTGAGGACGGACCGGCGCTGCCAGCAGTGAGCAGGCGCACACATCGTGCCGCCCAGCGTGCCCAGCGCAGCAGGCGCAGCAGTTGAGCGGCCCGGCTGGGTCGTTCGTTGGCAGTGCGTGAGCCCGCCCCCGAACCCGCTGCGGCCTCATCACGCCGCGCCGGCCGGCCTCGCAGCCGCCGCCACACCATACGCAGCAGCGGCGGCCACAGCACCAGCGTCGCCGCCAGCCAGGGGTGCTGGGCGCGCAGTTCGCCCAGGCTGCGGCGGGCGCTGCCCAGCAGTTCGCCCAGGCGCAGCGCCAGGTTGAGCGGAGTCTCCACGCGCTGCCAGCCGGTGCGCAGCTCGGCCGAGAGTTCGCCGCGCAGCTCGGCGCTGCGGCGGATCAGCTCGTGCTGGCGCGCCAGCAGCTGATCACGGTGTGGCCAGCCTGGCGACAGCAGCGGCCACTCACTTCGCGGCGGCATCGAGCTGCTCCCGGTCGCGCCTGAGTTCAGCCAGGCTGGCCGCGAACACATGGCCGGCGCGCTGCAGCCGGCGCTGCGCCGCCAGCAGCAGGCCGGCCCCCACGCCCATGAAGACCAGGGCCGCGCCGGCCAGGGCGACGAGGCGGTAGCTGTCCCAGGCCAGGGCGACCAGAAAGGCCATGAAGAAGAACAGGCCGAACATCAGCAGCAGCAGGCCGGCGGCGCCGCGCAGCACGGCGTCGAAGGCCAGCAGCACCTCGACCTGCAGCTCGTTGCCCAGCAGCTCCAGCCGGGTCTGCAGCAGCGACAGCCCCAGGTCGGCCAGGCGCTGCAGCCGCCCGAGCAGGCGGGTGGACGGGCCGGCCTCGTTCGTCATGGCAGGGCGCGCGCCTGTCGTTGTCTCGTGTCGTCTCGGTCAGCCCGGGCCGGCCCGCAGCTCAGCGGCGCGAGGAAATCAGCGCACCCAGCAGCACGCCCACCGCGCCGGCGATGCCGATGGCCTTCCACGGGTGTTCGTGCACATAGGCGTCGGTGGCCTTGCCGGCCTCCTTGGCGCGTTCGACCGCCGTCTCCTGCCACTGGCCGATGCGTTCGCGCGCCTGCTGCAGACGTTCCTGCAGACGCCCGCGCGCCTCGGCCGCACCGGGGGCGCCCTGCTGCTCCACGGTGGCCTGCAGCATCTGCTCGGCGTCGGCCACGACCATGCGCAGCTCGGCCAGCAGCTTGTCCTTCTGTGATGCGGTGAAATCGCTCATGACGGCAGCTCCTTGGTTCATCGATCAGAAGAAGAAACATGCAGCGCCCGGTGCGGGTGATCGCCCGGACCCGGAGGGATCCACCGGCGGGGGCACATGCACGACCCAAGGCCGATCTTTTACCCCCGCCGACCCGGGCTGGGTAGAGTTGTTTCAAATTCCCCGGCCAGGCCCGCTGCCGCCAGCTGGCGCCGGCTCACGAAGTGGCGCGCCGCACCGCTGAGCGGGTCGACGAAGCTCAGCTCGCGCGCCAGCAGCTGCAGCGGCCGGCTGAAATCCGGCGCCGCCGGGTCGTCGGCCGGCTGCAGCACCGGGTAGATGCGGTCGCCCACGATGGGCCGGCCCAGCGCGCTGAGCTGGGCGCGCAGCTGGTGCTTGCGCCCGGTGAGCGGCTCCAGGCGGTAATGCGCCCGGTCCGCGCCGAGCCGCTCGATCAAGGTGATGCGCGTCACCGCATTGGGCTCGCCCGCCACGGTCACCATCTGCATGAAGGCGTCGCCGGGGCGTTCCTCCAGCCGGCTGGCCACCACCTCGGGCAGCGCCGGCAGGTCGTCGTCGCGCCAGGGCGTGATGGCCTCGTACACCTTGTGCAGCGCGCGCTCGCGCAGCAGGCGCTGGTAGGCGTCGCGCGAGGCGGGCCGCACGCTGAACAGCACCAGCCCGGCGGTCTCGCGGTCGATGCGGTGGATGGGGCTGAGGGTGGCGATGCCAAGCTGGCGCTTCAGCCGCACCAGCAGCGTTTCCTGCACATGGCGCCCGCCCGGGCTGACGGGCAGGAAGTGCGGCTTGTCGGCCACCACCAGCTCATCGTCCAGGTGCAGCACCTCGGCCTCGAAGGGCACGACCGGCTCGGGCTGAACCGGTTGGCGCCAGTACCAGAGCAGGATGTGGCCGGCGCAGGGCTCGTCGGCGCGCACCGGCCGGCCACCTTCGGCCAGCACCTCGCCGGCGTCCAGCCGGGCGCGCCAGCCGGCCTCGTCCAGCGCCGGCAGGCGGTTGCACAGAAAGGCCAGCAGGTCCGGCCACGGCCCGGGCGTGACGGCCACGCGGCTGGCGCCCACGCCGTCGCGGTCGGGCGGCGTCCACGCGGCGCGCGGGCGGCTCATGCTGCGGCGCCCCGTCTCATCATCAGGTCGCGGCCGGTTCGCCGCCGTGTCCGGCGTCCCCGGCTTCCTCGGCGTCTCTGGTATCTACGGCATGTACGGCATCGCCCAGCCGGCGCGCGCGTTCCAGCCGCCAGGCCTCGTCCGGCCGGCGGGCGTCGTACACCGATTCCGGCGCGCGGCCGGCCGGTTGCAGCGTGGCGTCCAGCGCCACCCGGCGGTCGAAGACGTAGCACTCGCCGTCCCACAGCCCGCCCGGCGCGCCGCGCTCGAACTGCTCGGCCAGATAGCCCAGGATGCCGTCGCGCAGCGTCGCCACCTTCAGGCCCAGCGTCTCGCGCATCCACGGCGCCGTGCGGTCGCAGCGGATGCCGCCGGTGCAGTACATAGCCACCGTCGTGCCGGCCGCCCGCCAGGCCGGCGCCTGCGCCCGCACCAGGTCGGCAAAGGCGTGGAAGTGGTCCACGCCCGGGTCCGCCGCGCCGCGGAAGCGCCCGAGGCGGAATTCCCAGTGGTTGCGGTTGTCCAGCAGCAGCACGTCAGGCCGGGTGATCAGCGCGTTCCAGTCCGCCGCGCCCAGGGCATCGAGGTCGTCGCCCGGCGGCGCGTTCTCGTCCAGCCCGATGGCCACCAGGGCAGGCTTCAGGCTCACGCTGAAGCGCCCGTACGCCGGCCCGCTGCAGCCGCTGTGCTTGAAGACGGTGCCCTGCAGCGGCGCGAAGGCTGCCTCCTGCCGCAACGCCGCCTCGAAGGCCGCGACCGCTGCCTGCTCGCCCGCCACCGCGCCGTTCAGGCCCTCGGCCGCCACGATCAGGCTGCCGCCCAGGCACCCCGGCGCGCCCAGCCGCGCGCCGAGCGCACGCAGCGCGGCGGCCGTCGCGGCCGGGTCGGGCAGGGCGGCGAAGCGGTAGAAGGCGCTGTGCTGCCAGGCGGTGGTCGGCGGGGTGCTGGTCGGAATGGCGCTGGTGAGCGTTGTCATGGACGGAGACCTCACCGCCGCACGATCACCAAGCCCTTCAGATATTCCCCCTCCGGAAAGCAGATCGTCGTCGGGTGGTCCGGCGCGGCTTCCAGGCGCTTGACGATGTGGCCGTCGACTTCGGCGTCGATGCCGGCGCCGGCGACGATCTTGTGGAACAGGTCGGCGTTCACGCCGCCCGAGCAGCTGAAGGTGAAGAGCAGGCCGCCGGGGTTGAGCAGCTTCAGTGCCAGGCGGTTGATGTCCTTGTAGGCGCGTGCGGCGCGTTCGGCGTGCGTGGGCAGGCTGGCGAACTTGGGCGGGTCGAGCACGATGGCGTCGAAGCTGCGGCCGGCCTTGATGAACTCGCGCAGGCTCGCATTGACGTCGGCGTCCAGCGTGCTGTGCTTGCCCGCGTCGAAGCCGTTCAGGGCGACGTGGTCGCTGGCGCGCGCCAGGGCGGCGCCCGATGAATCGACGCTGATCACCTCGCGTGCGCCGCCGGCCAGTGCCGCCACCGAGAAGCCGCCCGTGTAGCTGTAGCAGTTCAGCACGCTGCGGCAGCCGAGTTGTTTCACCCAATCGGCGAACAGGGCGCGGTTGTCGCGCTGGTCGAGGTAGTAGCCGGTCTTGTGGCCTTCGGCCACGTCGACCTTGAGCTGCCAGCCGTGTTCGTGCAGGGTGACTTCGGTGCTGCCTTCGCCCCTGAGCCACCCTGTCACCACCGGCAGGCCTTCGCGCCCGCGCATGCTGGAGTCGGAGCGTTCGTACAGCCGCGTGCAGCCGGTGGCGGCGAGCAGGGCGTCGGTGATCTGGGGCTTGAACTTCTCGGTGCCCACGGCCAGGAACTGCACGCTGAGCAGGTCGCCGTAGCGGTCGGCCACCAGGCCGGGCAGGCCGTCGGCCTCGCCGTGGATGAGGCGCACGCCGTTGCTGGTGGCCGCACCCGGCAGGCCCAGGCGCTGGCGCAGCGCCACGGCCGCGTTCACCTTGCGGGTGATGAAGGCCGCGTCGATGCGCTCGTGTTCGTCGAAGCTCCAGGCGCGCAGGCGGATCTGCGACTCGGGGCTGTACGAGGCCCAGGCGAGGAACTTGCCGTCGTCGGCGTCGACCCTCACCGTTTCACCGGCGTCGGCGCGGCCCTTGGCGATGCTGCCTTGGAAGACCCAGGGGTGGCGGCGCAGGAGCGAGCGCTCCTTGCCGGCAAGCAGGCGGATGGATTTCATGGCGCCGATTGTCCGTCGCCGTGCACGGGCACCGTCGTGCCGTGTGGCGTGCATCACGGGCCGAGCGCCAGCAGCTCTGCGGGTTCGCACTGATACGCCAAAGCGGTCATCTAAGGAAAACACCTAGAACATGGCGCAAGAACGTACAGGTGTTGCCGGGGCAAGTATCAAACGCAGCATGAGCGTAGGCCTATCGTTGCGCCCGTCGTCGAGACGACCGCCGTCGACCTCACCGCCGACTCGCGACGCTCCCTTTCCCCTTCCTTTCCCACCTGGTTCCCGCAGAGGAGACAACCCCCATGAAACTCAAGGCATCCCTGGTGCTTGCCTTCGGCCTGCTGGCCGCCACCGCGCACGCCGCCACCGAGCTCGTCATCGCCACCGTCAACAACGGCCACATGATCGAGATGCAGAAGCTGAGCAAGAACTTCGAGACCGCCAACCCCGACATCAAGCTCAAGTGGGTGACGCTGGAAGAAGGCGTGCTGCGCCAGCGCGTGACGACCGACATCGCCACCAAGGGCGGCCAGTTCGACGTGATGACCATCGGCATGTACGAAACCCCGATCTGGGGCAAGAAGGGCTGGCTCAAGGAGATCAAGACCGACGCCGCCTATGACGTGGACGACCTGCTGCCCGCCATGCGCAACGGCCTGTCGGTCGAGGGCAAGCTGTACTCGGTGCCCTTCTACGGCGAGTCGTCCATGCTCATGTACCGCAAGGACCTGGCCGACAAGGCCGGCGTGAAGTTCAGCGATCCGCCCACCTGGGACGAGGTCTCGGCCGCCGCCGTCAAGATGACCGACAAGGCCGTCGGCGTGTACGGCATCTGCCTGCGCGGCAAGCCGGGCTGGGGCGACAACATGGCCTTCCTGACCACCCTGGTCAACACCCACGGCGGCCAGTGGTTCGACATGAGCTGGAAGCCCCAGCTGGACAGCAAGCCCTGGAAGGACGCCATCAGCTTCTACGTCGACCTGATGAACAAGGCGGCGCCCCCTGGCTCGGCCTCCAACAGCTTCAACGAGATCCTGGCGCTGTACAACGAAGGCAAGTGCGGCATGTGGATCGACGCCACCATCGCGGCCAGCTTCATCACCGACCCGAAGCAGTCGAAGGTGGCCGACAAGGTCGCCTTCGCCAAGGCACCGGTGAAGGTCACGCCCAAGGGCAGCAACTGGCTGTGGGCCTGGGCGCTGGGCATCCCGGCCTCGACCAAGAAGGCTGACGCGGCGCAGAAGTTCGTGACCTGGGCCACCAGCAAGGAATACATCGAACTCGTGGCCAAGACCAACGGCTGGGGCCATGTGCCCACCGGCACGCGCAAGTCGACCTATGCCAATGCCGAGTTCAAGAAGGCCGCGGTGTTCGCCGATGCCGAACTGGCCGCCATCAACACCGCCAACCCCAACGACAGCACCCTGCCCAAGAGCCCGTACGTCGGCGTGCAGTTCGCCGCCATCCCGGAGTTCCAGGCCATCGGCACCACGGTGGGCCAGCAGATGAGCGCGGCCCTGGCCGGCAAGACGCCGATCGACGCGGCCCTCAAGGCGGGCCAGACGGCGGCTGACCGCGAGATGAAGAAGGCCGGCTACTACAAGTGATCGGCCGAGCCGCGCTCGACACGGCGCGGCTGCTTCACCCCCTCTCCCCTGCCCTCACCCTCTCCCCAGCCCTCCCCCATCAAGGGGGAGGGGGCCGATTACCTCCTGCTGAACGTCCAACGCCATGGCCACCGCTGCCCCCCGCCTGCTGCCGCGCCTGCTCATGGCGCCTGCCGTGGCCACGCTCTTCCTGTGGATGATCGTGCCGCTGGTGATGACCCTGTACTTCTCGGTCATCCGCTACAACCTCATGCAGCCCGAGAACACGGGCTTCATCGGGCTGGAGAACTTTGAATACTTCGTCACCGACCCGAGCTTCGGCACGGCGGTGATGAACACCCTCATCCTGCTGGGCAGCGTCATCCTCATCACGGTGATCCTGGGCGTGGCCATCGCGCTGCTGATCGACGACCCATTCCCCGGCCGGGGCCTGGTGCGCGTGCTGCTCATCTCGCCCTTCTTCGTCATGCCCACGGTGAACGCGCTGCTGTGGAAGCACATGATGATGAACCCCATCTACGGCGTGCTGGCCCAGGTGTGGATCTTCTTCGGCGCCCAGCCGGTGGACTGGATGACCGACTGGCCGCTGCTGTCCATCATCATCATGGTGGCCTGGCAGTGGCTGCCCTTCGCCACCCTGATCTTCATCACCGCGCTGCAGAGCATGGACCGCGACCAGCTCGAAGCCTCGCGCATGGACGGCGCCACCTACCTGCAGCAGCTGCGTTATCTCTACATCCCGCACCTCGGCCGATCCGTGGCGGTGGTGGTGATGATCGAGATGATCTTCCTGCTCAGCGTCTTCGCCGAGATCTTCACCACCACCGGCGGCGGGCCGGGTGATGCGTCCACCAACGTGGCCTTCCTCATCTTCAAGCAGGCTCTCTTGAACTTCGATGCCGGCGTGGCCTCGGCCGGGGCATTGTTCGCGGTGGTGCTGGCCAATATCGCCGCCGTGTTCCTGATCCGCCTGGTCGGCAAGAACCTGGACAAGTGAGCGAGCACGCCATGGCACAACGCCCGTCTTCCTCCCGCAGATCCACCGTCTCGCCTGCGCTGGTGATCCGCAGCGCCGCCGCGTGGGCCGTCACCCTCATCCTGTTCTTCCCGCTGGGCTGGCTGGTGCTCACCGCCTTCAAGACCGAGCTGCAGGCCATCTCGGTGCCGCCGCTGCTGTTCTTCACGCCCACGCTGGAGAACTTCGCCATCGTGCAGGAGCGCAGCGAGTATTCGCACTACGCGCTGAACTCGCTCGTCACCAGCGTGGCCTCGACGCTGCTCGGCCTGGCGCTGGCCGCACCGGCGGCGTATTCGATGGCCTTCTTCCGCGGCAAGCGCACCAAGGACATCCTGATGTGGATGCTCTCCACCAAGATGATGCCGGCCGTGGGCGCGCTCATGCCCATCTACGTGCTGGCGCAATGGAGCGGCCTGCTCGACAGCACGCTGGGCCTCACCATCATCTTCACCATGAGCAACCTGCCCATCATGGTGTGGATGCTGTATTCGGGCTTCAAGGAGATCCCGCCCGACATCCTGGAAGCCGCGCGCATGGACGGCGCCACGCTGTGGCAGGAAGCCCGCCAGGTGCTGCTGCCCCTGTCGATGGGTGGCCTGGCCTCCACCGGCCTGCTGTGCCTGGTGCTGAGCTGGAACGAGGCCTTCTGGAGCCTCACCCTCAGCGCCGCCAAGGCCGGCACGTTGGCGGCCCTCATCGCCCAGTACTCCAGCCCCGAAGGCCTGTTCTGGGCCAAGCTCAGCGCCGCCTCGTTCATGGCCATCGCGCCCATCGTCGTGTTCGGCTGGTTCAGCCAGAAACAGCTCGTCCAGGGCTTGACGTTTGGTGCAGTGAAGTAATTCAGACCACAGGAGCATGCACATGGCCTACCTTCAGCTGCAAGGCATCGAGAAATACTTCGGCGAGCTGCGCGCCATCAAGGGCATCGATCTCACCATCGAACAGGGCGAGTTCATCGTCTTCGTCGGCCCCTCGGGTTGCGGCAAGAGCACGCTGCTGCGGCTCATCGCCGGCCTGGAGCAGATCGACGGCGGCCGGCTCGTGCTGGACAGGCGCGACATCACCGAGCTGCCGTCGAGCAAGCGCGATCTGGCCATGGTGTTCCAGAGCTACGCGCTGTACCCGCACATGAGCGTGTTCGAGAACATGAGCTTCGCGCTCAAGCTCGCCGGGGTCGACCCGTCCATCATCAAGGACAAGGTCGAGCGCGCCGCCAGGATCCTCAACCTCACCCAGTACCTGGAGCGCACGCCCAAGGCGCTGTCGGGCGGGCAGCGCCAGCGCGTGGCGATTGGCCGCGCCATCGTGCGTGCGCCCAAGGTCTTCCTGTTCGACGAGCCGCTGTCCAACCTCGACGCCGCGCTGCGTGGCCAGACCCGCGTGGAGATCGCCAAGCTGCACCGCGACCTGGGCGCCACCACCATCTACGTCACCCATGACCAGGTCGAGGCCATGACCCTGGCCGACCGCGTGGTGGTGCTGCGCGACGGCGTGATCGAGCAGGTCGGCACGCCGCTGGAGCTGTACGACCAGCCGGCCAACCAGTTCGTCGCCCAGTTCATCGGCACGCCGCAGATGAACGTGGTGGCGGCCGACGCCGTGCCGCAGTTCACCCAGGTCTACTGCCTGCCCGTGGCCAGTGGCGGCTTTGTCGGCCTGCGGCCCGAGAACCTCACGCTGCAGCCAGCCGGCTCCGGCGGTGTGCAGGGCCAGGTCGAGCTGGTCGAGGCCCTGGGCGCCGAAACGCTGATCTACGTGCAGACCGGCACGGCCCAGCTGGTGGCGCGCCAGAACACCCGCACCCGGCTGCGCGTGGGCGACAGCGTGGGCGTGGACATCGACGCCGATGCCGCCCACCTCTTCGATGCGCAGGGTCGCATCACCCGCACCGGCGCCGCCGCGGCGCATTGAGCTGACACCCAGCAAGGACGACGTGATGACTGCAGTACTCACGGGCCAGTTCGCCGCCGTCACCGGCGCGGCCTCGGGCATCGGCCTGGCCAGCGTCGAGGCCATGCTGGCCGCTGGCGCCCAGGTGGTGCTGATCGACCGGGATGCCAAGGCTCTGGCCGCCCTGTGCGAACGACTCGGCTCCGCCGCCCAGCCGCTGGTGGTCGACCTGCTCGATGCTGCCGCTTGCGCGCAGCTCGTGCCGCGTGTGCTGGCGCTGAGCGGTGGCCGGCTCGACATCTTCCACGCCAACGCCGGCAGCTACATCGGCGGCGACCTGGTCGATGCCGATACCGCGGCCATGGACCGCATGCTCAACCTCAACATCAACGTCGTGATGAAGAACGTGCACGACGTGCTCAAGCCCATGATCGAGCAAAAGCGTGGCGACATCATCGTCACCAGCTCGCTCGCCGCGCACTACCCGACGCCCTGGGAGCCGGTCTATGCCGCGTCCAAATGGGCCATCGACTGCTTCGTGCAGACCACGCGCCGGCAGGTCTGCAAGCACGGCATCCGCGTCGGTTCCATCTCGCCCGGCCCGGTGGTGACCGGCCTGCTGGCCGACTGGCCGGCCGACAAGCTGGCCGAGGCGCGTGCCGCCGGCAGCCTGATCGAGGCCCGCGAAGTGGCCGAGGTCATCCTCTTCATGCTCACCCGCCCGCACCACATGACCATCCGCGACGTGGTGATGCTGCCCACCAATTTCGATCTGTGACTTCGATCCGTGAGCCTCACATGAACCGCATCCTCCACATCGGCCTGGGTTCCTTTCACCGCGCCCACCAGGCCGTCTACCTCAACGAACTGCACCAGCTCGGTGACACGAGCTGGGTGCTGGCCGGCGGCAACATCCGCGCCGACATGGCCGACACCATCGCCGCGCTGCAGGCCCAGGGCGGCGCCTACACGCTGGAGACCATCTCGCCCCAGGGTGAACATGTGTACGAGCGCATCACCTCGATCAAGGAGGTGATCGGCTACACGCCCGACCTGGCCGGCCTGATCACCTGCGGCGCCGACGCCGCGACGAAGATCATCAGCTTCACCGTCACCGAGGCGGGCTACTACCTCGACGCCAGGAACCGCCTGGACCTCGACACCTTCGCCGACCTGCGCGCCGACCTGGCCGCCAGCAAGACCGGCGCAGCGCGCGACAGCACCGCGTGGACGATCTACGGCGCCCTCACCGCCATCCTGCGCACGCGCATGAACGCGGGCGGCGGCGACGTCACCCTGCTCAACTGCGACAACCTGCGCCACAACGGCGAACGTTCGCGCGCCGGCCTGCTGCAGTTCATCGAGATGACCGGCGAGCTGGACCTGCTGGCCTGGGTGCTGGCCCACACCGTGAGCCCCAACGCCATGGTCGACCGCATCACGCCGCGCCCCACACCGGCCGTGCGCGAGCGTGTGCTGGCCGCCACCGGCGTGGACGACGCGGCCACGCTGATGGGCGAAAGCTTCATCCAGTGGGTGATCGAGGACAGCTTCATCGCCGGCCGCCCGGCCTTCGAGAAGGTCGGCGTCGAGATGGTGCAGTCGGTGCAGGCGTATGAGGAGGCCAAGATCCGCCTGCTCAACGCGACACACAGCTGCATCGCCTGGGCCGGCACGCTGGTGGGCTACACCTACATCCACGAAGGCACGCTCGAACCGGTGATCCGCAAGATGGCGCACGACTACGTGACCGACGACGTCATCCCCGTGCTCAGCCCCAGCCCCATCGATCTGGCCGCGTATCGCGACGTGGTGCTCGATCGTTTCGGCAACACCGCGATCGCCGACACCAACCAGCGCGTGGCGATGGACGGCTTTTCCAAGATCCCCGGCTTCATCGCGCCGACCTTTCGCGAGCGTCTGGCGCGCGGCGAATCCATCACCAGCGTGGCCATGCTGCCGGCGCTCTTCCTGGCCTATCTGCAGGTGTGGCACCGCGGCGGCATCCCCTACACCTACCAGGACCAGGCCATGGACCCGGCCGTGGCCCACGCCATCTGCGAGTCCGCCGACCCGGTGGCCGCCTTCTGCGCCGACGCGCCGCTGTGGGGCCCGCTCGCGGGCGACGCCCGCCTGGTGGCCGCGCTGCGCGAGGCCAGCGCGCGTGTGGCGCACTTCGTGGCGGAGCATCACCGGCCGGTGTGAGGCCCACGCCGCGCCGCAATGCTCCGCGCCGTTCCGCACCACATCGCACCACATCGCACCTGCGCCGACACTCGGTCGATCATTGTTCGCAGTTCCCCCTGATCGCCTGACGTCATGCCCGCCCACACCCGCGCCCATCACCACCCGTTGCCGCGCCAGCTCAAGCCCGAGCTGGAACATGACTATGCCCGCTCGCCCGCCCTGGGCTACGAGCAGCCGGCCGATGTCGGCTCCATCCGCTGCCTGGAGCACGGCTTTCCCACGCCGCTGGCGCGCTGGCACTACCACGACGAATACGAGCTGCACCTTATCGTCGCCACCTCGGGAAAAGCCTTCGTGGGCGACTGGATCGGCCAGTTCCAGCCCGGCCACCTGGTGCTGACCGGCCCGCGCCTGCCGCACAACTGGATCAGCCTGGATCTGCCCGAAGGCGGCGTGGCGCAGCGCGACCTGGTCATCCAGTTCAGCCACGACCCCATCGCCAAGGCCGCCGAGCAGTTGCCCGAGCTGGCCGAGGCCCTGCCGCTGCTGGAGCGCGCGCGCCACGGCATCGAGTTCTTCGGTTTTGGCGAACTCGGCCAGGCGCACTGGCAGGCGGTGAAGGGCAGCCGCGGCCTGCGCCGTTTTGCCGCCTTCTGCGCCCTGCTGGCCGATCTGAGCCGCTGCACCGACTACCGCCTGCTCAGCAATGTGCAGATGCAGAGCGCCGAGGACGAAGGCGGCCAGGACCAGATCGATCTGGTGGTGAAACGCATCACCGACCAGCTGGCCCAGCCGCTCAGCGCCGCCGACATCGCCGCCGAGCTGGGCATGAGCGAAAGCCGCTTTTCCCGCTTCTTCCGCCGCGCCACCGGCAACACCTTCACCGATTTCGTCAACCGCGTGCGCATCAACCGCGCCTGCCAGCTGCTGATGGAGAGCGACCGCCTCATCACCCACATCTGCTACGAGGTCGGCTTCAACAACGTCGCCAACTTCAATCGCCGTTTTCTGGAAATCAAGGGCATGACGCCCAGCGAGTTCCGCAAGCAGGCGGACAAGCGGTTTGCGGGCAGCAGCCTCAACTAGAACCAGCGCCACCGCTCACTCACCACCATGTACCTCGGCCTCGACCTCGGCACCTCGGAACTCAAGGCCCTGCTGCTGGCCGATGACCACCACATCGTCGCCAGCGTCGGCGAGCCGCTGACGGTGCAACGCCCGCAGCCGCTGTGGAGCGAGCAGCACCCGGCCGACTGGTGGGCCGCCACCGAACGCGCCGTCGCCCGGCTGGCGGCCGAACATCCGGCCGAGATGGCGGCACTGCGCGCCATCGGCCTCTCCGGCCAGATGCACGGCGCCGTGCTGCTGGACGACCACGAGCAGGTGCTGCGCCCCGCCATCCTGTGGAACGACGGCCGCAGCGGCGCCGAATGCGCCGAGCTGGAAGCCGCGTTGCCCGAAACCCCCGACGGCCAGGGCGGTGGCCTGCATGCCATCACCGGCAACCTCGCCATGCCCGGATTCACCGCGCCCAAGCTGATGTGGGTAAGGAAACACGAGCCCGAGGTGTTTGCGCAGACGCGCCGCGTGCTGCTGCCCAAGGACTGGCTGCGCCTGCAGCTCTGCGGCGAGGCGGTCAGCGAGATGAGCGACGCCGCCGGCACCCTGTGGCTGGACGTCGGCCAGCGCCGCTGGTCCCCCGCCGTGCTGGCCGCCACCGGCCTGACCGAGGCGCACATGCCGCGCCTGGTGGAAGGCAGCGTCGTGTCAGGCCACCTGAAGACCGAGCTGGCGCGCCGCTGGGGTATCGCCACCCGGACGGCCGAAGGCAACGCCCGCAACATCCCTATCGCCGGCGGCGGCGGCGACAACGCCGCCAGCGCCGTGGGCATCGGCGCTGTGCGCCCGGGCGAGGGTTTCGTCTCGCTCGGCACCAGCGGCGTCATCTTCCTCTCCAGCGACCGTTTCCGCCCCAACCCGGATCACGCCATGCACGCCTTCTGCCACGCGCTGCCCGGCACCTGGCACCAGATGAGCGTGATGCTCAGCGCCGCCAACGGCCTGGCCTGGGTCAAGCGCCTGCTCGGCGCCGAAAGCGAAGCCGCGCTGCTGGCCCAGGCCGCCCAGCTCACGCCCGCGCAGCGTGAACGCGCGCCCATCTTCCTGCCCTACCTGAACGGCGAACGCACGCCGCACAACAACCCGCACGCCCAGGGCGTGTTCTTCGGCCTGGCCAACGAGCACGACGCCGCGACGCTGGCCTGGAGCGTGATCGAAGGCGTGAGCTTCGGCCTGCTCGACGGCTGGCACAGCCTGGGTGTGCAACCGGGCGAAGTGCGCGAACTCAGCCTGGTCGGCGGCGGCGCTCGCAGCGCGCTGTGGGCCCAGCTGCTGGCCGACCTCATCGGCGTGCCCATGGTGACGCGCCAGGGCGGCGAGGCCGGCGGCGCCCTGGGCGCTGCCCGCCTGGCCTGGCTGGCCGATGGGGGCAGCGTGGATGCGGTCTGCCCGCCACCGCCCGTGGCACGGGTGTTCGAGCCTGCAATGCAACATGGCGCCAACAGGCGCCATGAGCGATTCAGCCGGCTTTATTCAGCCGTGCGAACGGAATTCACCTGGGCGGCTGCTTGATTGAGAATCAGGCGCGACGCGCCCCGCTCTTTCGTTTGCCCAGCAACGACAGACCGGCCAGACCAGCCAGCATCAGGGCATAACTTTCCGGTTCGGGAACGGCAGAAACACTGGCGATGGTGAAGTTCGGACCATAGTAAGCCACGCCGGCGCCACCGCTATTCGTCGCAAACGCCAGTTGATTCGTGTAGTTATATGGGTGCGAGTTGAAGGTAATGCGTGAGTCCGTGATCGGTGCCGGGCCGTACGTCCATCGGTTGTTGCCGACAAACGCGGTTACTTGATATTGATGACCGGCCAACAGTGATACCGGAGTAATGGCGTGGTAGAGGAAGCTGCCTACCAATGTGTCGGTGAGCTGAACTGTCGTGCTCGCGAGCAGGTTGTGTGTGGTGAAATCATATAGGCCGACAACTTCGGGGCCACTCAGTTGTGGATCCCGATAGATGCCCAACGAATCGACATTGAAATTGCTGTTGGCAGTAAAAACCATCCCAAGATTTACTGGCTGGTTCGGGTTGATACTTTGTGTTAGTGTGTTCGTTGACGGTGCAGTAAATGCTGCAGTGCTCGCATGAGCGAAAGAGGTTACAGCGATCAGTGCTGAAAATGTAGCAGCCTGAACCAGCTTGTTGTATTTCATGTGCACTCCTGATTTGACGATTGAATGTTGGACGGTGATGAGCCTGCAATAGCCTGATGAAAACCGAACTACCCATTTTTCGGCTTGTTAAATTAATAATATCCAGCAACCAGGCTGGCGTCACCCTCTGAATATGGGGGATATCTTGATGAAAGGCAGATGTGGGGCAAAAGTGAGATCAAGTGGTGTGTGATCTTTTATTTGCCACGGATTTATGTTTCCATGCGTCAATCCTGGCCTGATCTTCAGACACCCTGATGATGTGGTCCAGCGGTGTGCTGATGCGCCCTGGGCGCAGGTCTGTCCCCTGTATCTCAGTGCGCCATCTGGCGCACCACGACCTACGATCTGGCGCATCCGCAGGCCATGCATAGGAGCTAGTCATGTCCGCCCAAGCCCAGCCCCAAGCGCCCGCCCGGGTTCTTCTCGAAGACCGTCTCAGCGGCCGGCTGGGCGAGGTGTTCGGTCTGGCGGCCAACGAGACCGACGCCTGGGCCCTGGCCACCACCGACCGCGCCCGCCTGGGCAATGCCCTGCTCAGCCGCGTGCGCGACGAGCAGCTGCTGGCGCCGGCGGATGTGCAGCGCGTCATTCCGCGCCGCACCTGGCTGCGGCGCAAGGCCGGCCAGCCGCTCAGCCCGACCGAGTTCGACGGCCTGTATCGCCTGGTGCGCCTGCAGGCCCTGGCCGAGCTGGTGTTCGGTGACGCGGCCCAGGCCGCGCGCTGGCTGCGCCAGCCCAAGCAGCGCCTGAACGGCGCCACGCCGCTGTATTTCGCCGCCGACGCCCTGGGCGTCGAGGCCTTCGAGGCCTGGCTGCACGAGATCGACGAGGGCTTCCTCGCCTGACATCGCCTGACAGACAGGCAGACGGGCAGACGTGCGACCCGCCACGCCACGCCACACCGCCCACCCCCTCAGCGCCGATGCCCCACCGTCAGATCGTTGCGCCCGCTGCGGTCCACCCCGCGCACCAGCCACAGCGGCCGGTGCGCGAGGTTGACTGGCACGCCCGTCTTGCCGTCGATCGGTTTCAGGCTGCGGTCGAACACCGAGGTGGCGGGCATGTATCGCAGCGCCACGCCGGTGCGGCGCTGGGCCGAGTGGTTGGCCTTGGCGCCGTGGATCATGTAGACGTCGTGCAGCGACATCTGGCCGGGCTGCAGCTCGATGTCGACCGCCTGGGCCTCGTCGAAGCTGCCGGCGACCAGGCGCTGCTGCAGCGTCAGGTCGGCGCGGTCCTCGTGCAGGTGTTCGTGCAGCTGCCGGGCGGCGTGTGAACCGGGGATGACGCGCAGGCAGCCGTTTTCGGTGGTCGAGGGCTCCAGCGCCACCCACTCCGTGCAGCTGGCCAGCGGGTGGATCGGCCAGTAGTGGCCGTCCTGGTGCCAGGGGGTTTCGTAACCTTCCCCGGCCGGTTTGCAGAAGACGTGGCAGCCCCACAGGATGATGTCCTCGCCCAGCACGCCGGACACCAGCTCGACGATGTCCGGATCGCGCGCCAGGTCGAGAAAGGCGCGGCTGCCGCGCACGCCCTCGCCGTTGTCGCCCTCCACATGTGCGGACACCAGCTTTTCCGGGCGCACGCCGGGGTTGGCGCACAGCAGCTCGGCCACGGCGGCCTGCATGTCGACCAGCCGCGCGGCAGGCAGCCGGTACTGCGGCACCACCCAGCCCTTGTGGTGATAACGCTCGATCAAGTGGGGGTGTAGTGTGGCCATCAGGCGATCCTGCCAGAGCCCCCCCCGGGGGGCCGCGATTGCATTTGCCCGGATGGGCGCCCGCCACTCACTCGCTGTCGGGCAGCAGGCGGCTCAGCGCCGCGCTGGCGATCTCGCCGATGCGCACCAGGAAGTCGGTGCCCATGTCGGCGCTGTAGCGCGTCGGGTCGGGCGAGCCGAGCACGAGCAGGCCGAAGGCGGGCACGGTGTTGACGCCGCGCAGCGGGATCATGGCCAGCGAGGCCACACCCTGCGGCGCGTCCAGCCAGCTGGCGACGTCGAAGCCGACGTTGGCGCCGCAGTAGGGCAGGGTCAGGCTGGTGGCGAAGGTGCGCATGTCGGCGCTGACGCCGGTGGCGAACTCGGCCTCGGCATAGGCCGGCGCCACGCCCCACACGCGCAGCGCGGCCTGGGGGATGAGGAACTGCTCGGCCAGTTCCTCGACCAGCACGCCGGGCAGGTCCAGCGGGTCGCTCACCAGCATCACGGTGCGGGTCCACTCGTGCAGCCGGTCGGCGATGGAGGCGTTTTCCTGGCTGTTGCGGATCATGTCCATGATGCGCCGCTCCAGGCCCTTGATGCGGTCGCGCAGCATCTCCATCTGGCGCTGCTGCAGCGACACGGCCCGGTGGCTGTGCGGGCTGGCCAGTTGCACGCTGGCGAGCAGATCGGCATGGCGCTCGAAGAAGCCCGGCGTGTTGGCCAGGTAGTTGGCGATGTCGTCCTCGGTGATGCCCTGGATCCTGGTGTCGTTGCTCACAGCTCGATCTCCCCTTCGAACACGGTCTCGGCCGGGCCGGTCATCAGCACCGGCCGGCCCGGCCCGGCCCAGCGTATGGTGAGCAGGCCGCCGCGGGTGTGCACGTCCACCACCTCGTCCAGCCAGCCCAGGCGGATGCCGGCCACCACGGCGGCGCAGGCGCCCGTGCCGCAGGCCAGGGTCTCGCCGGCGTCGCGCTCGTACACGCGCAGCCGGATGACGCCGCGCGACACGATCTGCATGAAGCCGGCGTTGACCTTGCGCGCGAAGCGCGGGTGGGCCTCGACCAGCGGGCCCAGTTGCTCGACCGGCGCGAGGTCGACGTCGTCGATGCGGCACACCGCGTGCGGGTTGCCCATCGAGACGACCGCGATCTCGCACGGCCCGGCCGGGCCGGCGCCGCGCGGGTCGGCGAGCTCGAGCGGCCACAGCTCGCAGCCGTGCACCAGGCGCGGCACCAGGCCGGCTGGGTCGAAAGGCAGGCGGGCCGGGTCGAAGACGGGCTCGTTCATGTCGACCGTGACGCGGCCGTCGGCCTCGGCGCGCAGCTCGATCAGGTTGTTCACCGTCTCGACCCTGACCACCGACTTGTCCGTCAGGCCGTGCTGGCGCACGTAGCGCACGAAGCAGCGCGCGCCGTTGCCGCAGTGCTCGACCTCGTCGCCGCTGGCGCCGTTGAAGATGCGGTATCGGAAGTCCACGCCCGGCGTGGCGCTGTTCTCCACCACCAGGATCTGGTCGGCGCCCACGCCGTAGCGGCGGTCGCCCAGACGCTGCAGCAGGGCAGGG
This sequence comes from Pseudomonadota bacterium, assembly GCA_046045865.1. GTDB lineage: Bacteria > Pseudomonadota > Gammaproteobacteria > Burkholderiales > Burkholderiaceae_C > Sphaerotilus. The sequence goes on from JBJOKY010000021.1 coordinate 18,445, forward strand.
CTCAGGTCCAGCGGGGCACGGGTGGCGTCGAGCACGACGAAGTCGTTGCCGGCGCCCTGCATCTTGGTGAACTTCAAACGCATGGGGCGGATTATCGGCGGCTGTCCTGCGGTTACAGGGCTGCATCGATCGGCGGCGCGGGGGCTGCGCCGGCGTCTGGCGCCGGCTAGCATCGCCGCCGGTCGCCGGTCGACCGACCGGCTGATCGCCAGGTCACGCCCATCGCCCACCCTGATCGCCCAACCAGAGCGCCGCAGCACGACGGCGCACCTACGCCGCCCGGACCCTCACCATGCCCCAGCACCTGCCCCGCCCCCCGGCCCTGCGCCATGTGTCGTCTCCTGCCGCCCGCCGGATCGCGACGTCCGCCCCGGCCGCTGCCCTGGCCGCCCTGCTGGCGGCGCTGCTCGCCAGCCCGGTGGCACAGGCGGCTGACGCAGCGGCGCCGCCGGCAGCCTCGGCCGCCTCGGCGCCTGCCGAAGGCGTGCGCCACGAGCTGGCCCCGGCCTTCAACGCCGTGCAGGATCTGCTGCGCGCGCAGAAGTTCGCCGAGGCGCGCGTCAAGCTGGCCGAGCTGCAGGCCGCACCCAACCCGTCGCCCTACGAGAGCTTCCAGCTCACCCGCATGGCGCTGAGCGTGGCCGTGGGCCTGGACGAAGGTGCCGAGGCCGAGCGCCTGTACGGCCTGGTGGCCGCCAGCGGGCGCATCAGCGCGGCAGACCTGGTGCCGCTGCGCTACAACGTGATGGTGGCAGCCTACCGCGCCAACGACTACACGCGTGCCGCCAGCCTGGCGGCCGGGCTGCGCGGCGCGCCCGGCATGACGGCCAAGATGGGCGAGCAGACGCAGCAGATCCAGGTGCAGGCGCTCTACCTGGCCAAGGACTACGCCGCCGCCGCCGTGGCGCTGGAGGCCGAGTTCGCCGCCGCGCGCAGCGCCGGCAAGGTGGTGGACGAGCAGCGCCTGCGCATGCTGGCCAGCGCCTACAGCCAGACCAAGGCCAAGGACCGCTACCTCAAGGTGGTCGAGCAGCTGGTGGTGAGCTACCCCAAGCGCGACTACTGGCTCGACCTGATCAACGCCGCGGGCAGCAACCCGAAGTTCGCCGACCGCTGGTGGCTGGACCTGCTGCGCCTGAAGCAGGCCGTCGCGGGCCTGGAGGATGGCGAGGAATACTTCAGCGCGGCCGAGACGGCGCAGGCGGCCAACCTGTTCGTCGAGGCGCGCAAGCTGCTGGACGCCGGCTACGCCGCCGGCCTGCTGGGCAAGGGCCCGCAGGCGCTGGCGCAAGCGAAGACGCGCGAGCAGGTCGCCAAGGCGGTGGCCGACGACGACGCCGTCATCAACAACCCGGCCGCGGCGGCGAAGATCTCGCGCGAACCGGTCGCGCTGGTGCACTGGGGCATGAGCTACATCGCCGCCGGCAAGGCCGAGCTGGGCCTGCCCATGCTGGAAGAGGCGCTGACCAGGCCCGCGCTCAAGCGTCCCGAGGAGATCCGCCTGCGCCTGGGCGTGGCCTACGCCCAGGCCGGCCAGGTCGACAAGGCGCGCAAGCTGCTGGCCGGCGTGGTGGCCGACGACGGCGGCAGCGAGATCGCGCGCCTGTGGCTGCTGCACCTGGACCGCCAGCCGGCCGCCAGGTAAAGGACCGGGCTGGCGCTGACGCGGATGCCGCGCCGGCCGGCCGGCCGGTCAGTCGGTCCGGGTCGTCAGTAGAAGCCGGGCTCGCCCGCCGGGCGGGTCTTGAAGCGCTTGTGCACCCACAGGTACTGGGCCGGGTTGCGGCGCACCTCGGCCTCGATCCAGCGGTTCATGCGTGTGGTGTCGGCCACCGCGTTGGGCGTGGGGAAGTCGGCCCAGGGGTCGAGGAAGCGCACCTTGTAGCCGCGCCCGCCGGGCAGCAGCTCGGCCACCACGGGCTGCACCACCATGTCCAGCGCGCGCGCCATGCGCGAGGGCGCCAGCAGCGTGGCCGCCGGGGTGCCGAAGAAGGGCACGAAGGCCGCGTCGCGTTCGCCGAAGTCCATGTCGGGCAGGTTGAAGAAGGCGTCGCCGCGCTTGATGGCACGTATCAGCGGCTTGGCGCTGTCGCTGCGCGGGTAGATCTCGGCGTTGCCGAAGCGCAGCCGGCCGGCCTTCATCGCGGCGTCGAACACGGCGCTGCTCTGCTGCTGGTAGATCGAGCCCACGCGGCGGGTCTGGTACAGCTGGGTCGCCACGCCGGCCACGTCCAGGCCCAGGAAGTGCGGCACCAGCCACATCACCGGGCGCTCGCTGCGTTCGGCCAGCGCCACGTCGCCCTCGACCTGGATGAGCCGGCGCAGCCGCGCCGGGCTGGCGTACCACAGCACGCTGCGCTCCAGCAGGCTGCGGCCCAGCCAGGCGAAATGGTCGCGCGCCAGGGCCTCGCGCTGGTCGTCCTTGAGTTCGGGCAGGCACAGCTCGAGGTTGCGCAGCGCGATGCGCCGGCGCTTCTTGCCCACCACCCACAGCAGCGCGCCCAGGCCGCGGCCCAGGGCGGCCAGCAGCGGCAGCGGCAGCCAGTGCAGCAGCCAGAGCAGGCCCAGGCCGATTCTTGCCATCGTGTATGCCTCCCGGGCAGGTTCTTCAGTGAGTGGCGCCAGGCGTGTCGGCGACACGCGGCTGCTTGTAGCGGTGGTAGGACCACAGGTACTGCCCCGGGGCCTGCAGGATGAGCTGCTCCATCGCGCGGTTGATCACGGCGGCGCATTCTGCCGCGTCGGCCCCGGGCGGCAGCGGCTCGGGCGGCTCGGTGGCGCGGATCAGGTAGCGTCCGCCGGGCTGGCGTTCGCACCACAGCACCAGCCAGGCGCAGCCGGTCTGCTGGATCAGGCGCGCCAGCAGCGTCATGGTGTAGGCCGGCCGGCCGAACCAGGGCGCCCACACGCCCTGGCCCTCGGGTGGCACCTGGTCGGGCAGCAGGCCCACGGTGTGGCCCTGCTTGAGCGTGCGGATCATCAGGCGCACGCCGGCGATGCTGGCCGGTGCGGTCAGCAGGCCGGGGCGGTTGCGCGAGCCGGCCACGATGTCCGCCAGCCAGGCCTTGCGTGCCGGGCGGTAGAGCGCGGTCATGGGCCGCTGGCTGCCCCAGCGCTCGGCATACGACTGCCCGATGACCTCGAACGCACCCAAGTGCGGCGTCACGATGATCAGGCCCTTGCCGTGCGCCAGGGCCGCGTCGACCAGTCCGGCGCCCTGCCACTGCACGCGCTCGCCCAGAGGCGTGCCCTGCGGGCGCAGCCACAGGTAGGGCAGCTCGGCCACCATGCGCCCGCCGTGGCCGATGGCGGCACGCGCCGCGCTCATGGGCAGGCCGGCCTGGGCCACGTTGGCCTGCAGGCGCTGGCGGTAGGTGGACGACACCAGGTAGGCCAGCCAGCCCAGGGCGGCACCCAGGCCGTGCATGAGGGGCAGGGGCAACCGGGCGGCGAAGCGGAGCAGGGCAGTGATCACGGGCAGGCGCAGCGCAGCAGGCGCGGTCGGTCGAGGGGCAGGCGGGGCGGCGGGCGGATTGTCCAGCAGGCCGCGCGGGCAGGGGCGGGCGGCAGCATGCGCCATCATGCCGGCAGCGCCCGCGCCCCGAGGCGGGCGCCATCTGCCGGCCTGACATGCCACAAACTGCAACCTTGTGCGCGGTCTTTACCGGTGATCAACCCGGGGCAGCCGTCCTAAAATGCGGGCTCGCCGAGTTAAAGAACAACTTGCGGGGCGACGAGCCAGGTGGCCAGGGCAGCAGCAAGCCCGCGGCGACCGGCGCGCATCACCGGTGACGGTGCTGACAAATACCGCTAAAGCGTTCGCCGCAAGCTCCCGGTGAGACCAAGGCGAAACGCCTCCCCTGATCTCAACCTGCATGGAGCCCACACCGTGGCGAACGACTTCCTCTTCACGTCCGAATCCGTCTCCGAAGGCCATCCCGACAAGGTGGCCGACCAGATTTCCGATGCCATCCTCGACGCGATCTTCGAGCAGGATCCGCGTTCGCGCGTCGCTGCCGAGACGCTGTGCAACACCGGCCTCGTCGTGCTGGCCGGCGAGATCACCACCAACGCCCACGTCGACTACATCCAGGTCGCGCGCGACACCATCAAGCGCATCGGCTACGACAACACCGAGTACGGCATCGACTACAAGGGCTGCGC
>JBJOKY010000540.1:0-2765 GCA_046045865.1 Pseudomonadota bacterium
CTGCATCGGATCGCTGTGGGCCTCGATGCCCGCCAGCAGCGGGAAGGCGCAGTCTTCCAGCTCCATGATCACGCCCTTGAGGGCTTCCTGGGCCTTCTCGACCGGCACTTCCAGCAGTTGAAGGATGACGGGCTGGTCCTTGCCCAGCATTTCGCCCGAGGCGATGCGGAACAGCAGGGCGTAACCGATCTGGCCGGCGGCACCGGTGACTGCGACGCGAACGGGTTGCTTGCTCATGGGAAGACTCCTCAGGGGGTGGGGTGTGTGCAAAAAGACGCGGGCGAGTCTAGGGGTTCACCCGAGGGCTGTCAATGATCTTATGTCTTATATAAGACATGGTGGAAAAGCGTTGCCAGCCTCGGGGACGCTGTGCTGCAATGGGTGTCATGCCGTCCGTCGCGTCATCGTCGATGCCCTTGTCTGCCGCAAGCACCGCTTCGGCACAGTCCGCCGCGTCCGTCGAGTCTGCGCCGGTCGAGCAGACGCCCGCCTTCAGCCCGTTGTACCAGCAGATCAAGGCCCTGCTCACGCGCAGCCTGCAGGAAGGCGAGTGGCGCCCCGGCGAGGCCATCCCGAGCGAACTGGAGCTGGCGGCACGTTTCCGTGTCAGCCAGGGCACGGTGCGCAAGGCGATCGACGAACTGGCGTCCGACAACCTGCTCGTGCGCCGTCAGGGCAAGGGCACCTTCGTGGCCACGCACAGCGAGGAGAAGGTGCAGTACCGCTTCCTGCGCCTGCAGCCCGACGAATCCGGCGTGGTGGCCCCCCTGGCCCGGCGCATTCTTGAATGCCGGCGCATGCGCGCGCCCGCCGACGTGGCGCGTGCGCTCGACCTGCGCGGCGGCGACAGCGCGGTGCAGATCCGCCGCACGCTGTCGCATGCCGACCGCCCGGTGGTGTACGACGACATCTGGCTGCCCGGCACGCTGTTCAAGGGCCTCACTCAGGAGCGCCTGGAGGACCTGCGAGGGCCGCTGTACGGATTGTTCGAGACCGAATTCGGCGTGCGCATGATCCGTGCCGAGGAGAAGATACGCGCCGTGGCGGCCGAGGGCGCCACGGCCGAGGTGCTGGCCGTCGAGCCCGGCGCGCCGCTGCTGAGCGTGGAGCGGCTGTCCTTCACCTATGGCGACAAGCCGGTCGAACTGCGCCGCGGGCTGTACAGCACGCGCAGCCACCACTACCGCAACGAACTGAGCTGAAACTGACCCAGGCATCGGGCTGACACGCCCTGGCAACAACGATCAACTGACCGTCCGCATGCGGTCAAACGCTTGTTGCGTTGCAATAAACTCCTCAGGTTATCCCGCACAGACGTTCTGCACGAACTCTCCCACCGCGATCACAAGAAGGCGCACCATGGCTGAATCCAGTACCACCAGCACACAACGTCCGGTCTTCCGCAACATCCACATCACCGATCTGGCGTCCTACCGGCTGCCGATCGCGGGCATCCTGTCCATCCTGCACCGCGTCAGCGGCCTGCTGATGTTCCTGCTGCTGCCCTTCATCGTCTGGATGCTCGACACCAGCCTGACCTCGGAAGTCTCGTTCGAGACCTTCGTCGCCGCCTTCAACGGCGGCCTGGGCGTGCCGGGCGTGCTGGTCAAGCTCGTGACCTGGGCGCTGATCTGGGCCTACCTGCATCACTTCATCGCCGGCCTGCGCCACCTGTGGATGGACGCCACCCACAGCGTGACCAAGCAGCATGGCCGCAGCTCGGCCATCGTCACCTTCGCGATCAGCCTGCCGCTCACGGCCGTGCTGGGCGCCAAGCTGTTCGGCCTGTTCTGATCGCCCGCTTGCGTCGAGCAGGCATCTCCCGCATCCCCCGCCTTTCCCGACCCCTCTGACAAGAAGGCCCCCCATGGCTCAAAACTACGGTTCCAAGCGCATCGTCACCGGTGCGCAATATGGCTTGCGCGACTGGCTGGTGCAGCGCATCACCGCCGTGCTGATGGCGCTGTTCACCCTGGCGCTGCTGGCGCAGCTGCTGTTCGGTGGCCCGGTCGGTTATGACCGCTGGGCAGCCATCTTCTCGGCCCAATGGATGAAGTGCCTGACGGTGGTCATCGTGATCGCGCTGGCCTGGCATGCCTGGATCGGCGTGCGCGACATCTGGATGGACTACATCAAGCCCGTGGGCGTGCGCCTGGCGCTGCACGTCTTTGCCATCGTCTGGCTGGTCGGCTGCGCCGGCTGGGCCGTCCAAGTGCTCTGGAGACTCTGAATATGCAAGTGGCTACTTCTGTTGCGCGTCGCAAGTTCGACGTGGTCATCGTCGGTGCGGGCGGCTCGGGCATGCGTGCCTCGCTGCAGCTGGCCAATGCCGGTCTCAAGGTGGCGGTGCTGTCCAAGGTCTTCCCGACGCGTTCGCATACCGTGGCGGCGCAGGGTGGCATCGGTGCCTCGCTGGGCAACATGAGCGAGGACAACTGGCACTACCACTTCTACGACACCATCAAGGGCTCCGACTGGCTGGGTGACCAGGACGCCATCGAGTTCATGTGCCGCGAGGCCGGCAAGGTGGTGTACGAACTCGAACACTTCGGCATGCCCTTCGACCGCAATGCCGACGGCAGCATCTACCAGCGTCCCTTCGGCGGCCACACCGCCAACTACGGCGAGAAGCCGGTGCAGCGCGCCTGCGCCGCAGCCGACCGCACCGGTCACGCCATGCTGCACACGCTGTACCAGCAGAACGTGAAGGCACGCACCCAGTTCTTCGTCGAATGGATGGCGCTGGACCTCATCCGCGACAGCTC
>JBJOKY010000166.1:0-12085 GCA_046045865.1 Pseudomonadota bacterium
GTGCTGTGTGACCTCAAGCCCAGCGGCAAGTACCTGGCCATCGACCTGCACCATGCCGGCGGCATCCCGCAGGTGATGAAGGTGCTGCTCAAGGCCGGCTTGCTGCACGGCGACTGTTTGACCATCACCGGCAAGACCGTGGCCGAGAACCTGGCCGACGTGCCCGATGCTCCGCGCGCCGACCAGGACGTGATCCGCCCCATCACCAACCCGATGTACGAGCACGGCCATCTGGCCATCCTCAAGGGCAACCTGAGCCCCGAAGGTTGTGTCGCCAAGATCACCGGCCTGAAGAACCCGGTCATCACCGGCCCGGCGCGCGTGTTCGACGACGAGCAGTCGGCACTCGCTGCCATCATGGCCAACAAGATCGTGGCGGGCGACGTGATGGTGCTGCGCTACCTCGGCCCCAAGGGCGGCCCGGGGATGCCGGAAATGCTGGCGCCCACCGGTGCGCTGATCGGCCAGGGCCTGGGCGAGTCGGTCGGCCTCATCACCGACGGCCGCTTCTCTGGCGGCACCTGGGGCATGGTGGTCGGCCACGTGGCGCCGGAAGCTTACGAGGGCGGCAACATCGCCCTGGTGAAGGAAGGTGACTCGATCACCATCGACGCCCACAAGCTGCTGCTCGAACTGAACGTCGATGCCGCCGAACTGGAACGCCGCCGCGCCGAGTGGACGCGCCCGGCCCCGCGCTACACGCGCGGCGTGCTCGCCAAGTTCGCCAAGAACGCGTCGAGCGCCAGCGCCGGCGCGGTGCTGGACAAGTTCGAGGGCTGAACCGTCCCGTGGCCGGGCTCACCGGTCAGCGCGACTTGCGGCCCTGCCCCAGGGCTTCAAGCGCGCGTCGACGGCGCTCGGCCTTCTTCTCCTCGATCAGCCGCATCTGCTCCTTCTCGGTCCAGCCGGTCGAGTCCTTGATTGCCCACCAGACCAGCGCGGCGACGAAGGGCGCGATCACCCACCACCAGGACAGGTCGGCCACAGGCCACAGTTCCAGCGCCCTGAGCAGCAACAGGACGACACCCAATACCACGAAAGCCATGTAAACCTCCGCGCCTGCCCTGCCGTTGCAGGTAGGCGCATGTCGTCTCGCGACGTTTATGCCCAGGTCAGCGCGCAGTCAGCCCGACGGCTGTGACGCTGCCTACAATGTGCGGCGTTTTTCACGGAACGCCGCCCCTCAGCCCGAAAGGATGCCATGAAGTCTCTCGTCGCACTCGTTGCCCTGACCGCCGTTGTCGCCGGTCCCGCCTTTGCCAATGCCGAACTGGCCCAGAAGAAGAACTGCCTGGCCTGCCATGCGGTCGACAAGAAGGTCGTCGGCCCCAGCTACAAGGACGTCGCCGCCAAGTACGCTGCCGACAAGGGCGCCGCTGCCAAGCTGGCCGAGAAGGTCATCAAGGGCGGCTCCGGTGCCTGGGGCCAGATCCCGATGCCGGCCAACCCGCAAGTCAACGAAGCCGAAGCCAAGCAACTGGTTGCCTGGATTCTGAGCCAGAAGTGATCTGAGCCGGCCGCGGGTCGCAGACCCGCCACCGGCAGCACGACAACTTCCCGAAACGGCCGCGTGCATCAGCACGCGGCCGTTTTCGTTTTCCGGCTGCCTTTGCATCCTGGGGCGGCGCGCCTGGGTGGCGACCTGCCCAGGCCCGACAGCATGTCAGCCGCACATAAACCCGACTGCAACACATGGATATTCGGCAATATCCGGCAATTCAAGGGGTGTCACTCCCCTGATCGCGGGGGAGAAGGCTGTTTTGTTGCGTATAGAATACGAAATTCAAAACAGGATAAACACCTATTCCAATCAACAATTTGAACAAGAAACAACCGATCTCCACCTGTAATCTGGGGTAACTATCCTGGATCAGGGGGGCTGATTCGGGTGATTTCACACAGATTGGGGCAAGTTTGTGGGTTATTTACCCCACAACCCCCAATTCACCGTGAGGCTTCTCACAGGGAAGCATGGGAGATTTTTCCAATTTTCATTCCGACACGCGTATTTTCAGAGCTGGCACGAACACTGCATGTATTGACTCCAAGAAAAGTCACTCAACCGTACAACCCACCAGCGGAGTCGTCACGTGCCCAAGTCCAACACAGTCATCAAGAGCGCCACCAAGAACAAGGGCGGCGTCGACGAGCCGGTGGCCGACCCGGTCGCCGCAACGCCCGAACAGCAACCCGCGCCAGCGCCGGTTGTCGAGTCCACACCTGCACCGGCACCTGCCCCTGCCGAGCAGCCCGTGCTGCTGACGACACCGGCCACCCCCGAGGCGCCGACCGACACCACGACCAGCGGTGAGCCGGCCTCATCCTCGGTCGACAGCGGTACCACGCTCGACCTGTCGGGCGCGGAACTGCCCCAGCCGGGCCCGACCCCGCCCGTGATCGACCTGCCGGCCGGCACCACGCCGCCGGCGGCCTTGCCCGAGCCCGTGATCGCCAGCACCGAGCCACCGGCGGGTGACAGCTCGGCCAACCTCGACCTGTCGGGCGGCGAACTGCCCCAGCCGCCCGCGGCGCCGGCCCAGGCCGCCGACGCAGCGCCCGCCGACACGACGATCACCGACAGCTCCGGCTCCGGCGCGGACAGCGCCGCCAGCACCGACCAGCCCATCGTGGACACCTCGGGCATGGCGGACTATGCGCCCGACACCGCCGCCACGGACGGCAGCGCCCCCGACATCGCCGCGGACCAGAGCGCGAGCAGCGCGGACGGCAGCACCGGCAACGGCGCTGGCAGCAGCGCGGACAGCGGCACCGACTACAGCATTCCCTCCCCGGTGAACGACGCGCCGGCCATCGACACGCCGGTGGTCGATGCCGGCCTGCTGCAGACCAGCAGCGACTACAGCGCCTCGACCTCCAACCCCGGTGCCCACTACGGCGTGGTGGCCGACGCGACGGCGGCGGCGCGCGCCGTGCTGGCTGCCGACTCCGGCATCCAGTTGGTGGCCGACAGTGCCAGGCTCAATGCCGCCTCCTCGGCCGTGGGCCTGTACGACGGCCAGGTGGCCGACGTCGGCATCGGCCAGGGCCTGGTGCTGACCTCGGGCACGCTGGGCGGCTTCACGAACACCATCTCGGGCTTCGGCCAGTCCAACGGCCGCAACGGCGACGATGGCCTGAACCAGGTCGTCAACACCGTCTTCAGCACCTACAGCTACGACGCCGCGGTGCTCGAGTTCAAGTTCACCCTCGCGCCTGGCGTCGATGCCAACTCGGTCAGCTTCGACCTCGTGTTCGGCTCCGACGAATTCCCCGAGTGGGTCAACAGCTTCGTCGACACCGCGGCGGTCTGGGTCAACAACACCAACTACGCCTTGTTCAACCACAGCGAATACAACCCGCTGAGCGTGGTGAGCCAGAACGTGGGTGCCGGCTACTTCCGCGACAACACCGATGCCCACCTGAGCACCGAATACGACGGCATCAGCGAGATGCTGCGCATCACCGCACCCATCGTCGCGGGCGAGAACACCATCCGCATCGCCATCGCCGACACGGGTGACTCCATCCTCGACAGCGCCATCTACCTGGCCAACATGAAGGCCGGCATCTCGTCGGGCAGTGGCGTCACCGCCATCGACAACCAGGGCAGCAGCGGCGACGACAGCGCCGAAGGCACCGAGAAGGCCGAGTACTTCGACCTCAGCTACGGCGACGACAGCCTGAACGCCGGCCTGGGCGACGATCTGGTCGACGGCGGCGACGGCAACGACGACCTCGCGGGTGATGCCGGCAACGACGCCATCAACGGCGGCGCCGGCGACGACTCGGCCCGCTACCACGGCAACCGCGCAGACTTCGCCGTGACGCTGCTCGACAGCGGCAGCTACCAGGTGATGGACACCCGCCCGGGCTCGCCCGACGGCACGGACATCCTCGACGGCGTGGAGAAGATCCACTTCGACGACGGTACCTACGCCATCGAGACCCTGCTGGACCCCGCCGCGGTGCCTGATGCCGGCACGGCCTCGGCCACCACTGGCCTGGCGGTCACCGACGCGCCCGCCGCCGAGCCTGCACCCGCCGACCCCGCCGTGGCCGAACTGCCGCCGACCGATCCGGCCCAGGCCGACCCGGCACCTGCGGAGGCGGCGGGCACCGATGGCGCGCTGTCCGGCGCCGCCGCCGACCCGGTGCAAACCGACCCGGTGCAAACGGATCCGGCGCCCACTGACCCGGTGGCCGCCGACAGCGGCAGCAGCACGCCGCCCGCGCAGCAGGATGGCCCGGTCGAGACCCCGGTCGTCGTCGATCCGGCCCCGGCAGACAACGTGCCGGACCAGTCCGCGATCGATGCAGCGGCACAGGCCGCCGCCGACGCAGCCCAGGCTGCCGCCGATGCTGCGGCGCAACAGGCAGCACAGCAAGCAGCCCAGGCAGCGGCCGAGGCAGAAGCCGCGGCTCAGGCCGCTGCAGCGGCCGAGACCGCCAAGCTGCTCGCCGACCTGACCATCAACGGCACCATCGGCAACGACAACCTCAGCGGCAACATCGGCAACGACACCATCGACGGCGGCGCCGGTGCCGACAAGATGGCCGGCGGCGCCGGTGACGACAGCTACTACGTCGACGACAAGAAGGACGTCGTCAGCGAGGCGGCTGACGGCGGCATCGACACGGTCTACGCGTCGACCAACGCCACGTTGTCGGCCAACGTCGAGAACCTCACCCTCATCGGCAGCGGCAGCGAGGACGGCACCGGCAATGCGCTGGACAACATCCTGATCGGCAATGGCGCCAAGAACGTGCTGATCGGTGGCGCGGGCAACGACGTCCTGCAGGGCGGCGGCGGCATCGACGAGCTGACCGGCGGCAGCGGCAACGACTACTTCGCGTTCATCTCGACCACCGACAGCCTGGTCGGCGCCAAGCACGACGTCATCACCGATTTCGGCCAGGGCGACATGATCGACCTGAGCCAGATCGACGCCATCGTCGGCACGAGCACCGACGACGCCTTCAGCTACATCGGCACCGACGCCTACACGGGCGTGGCCGGCCAGCTGCAGTTCGATGCCGCCACCGGCAACCTGTCGGGCGACGTGAACGGCGACGGCGCAGCGGATTTCGAGATCAACCTCGCGGGCGTGAGCACAGCGCCTAGCTACGACAGCTTCCAGTTCTGACCGGCCGACGATGCGTCGCCGGCCACTCGACCGGCGGCGCCGCTCAGCGTTCGCGGCCGGCGCGCCGCAGCGCCTCGAGCACCGGCTCGACCAGGTAGCGCAGCGGCGTGCGCACCTCGCCCTGCAGATAGATCTCGGCCGGCATGCCGGCCTGCAGCCGCACCGGCGCGTCGCCGGACTCGCCCGACGCGTTCGAGCCCGAGGCCAGCAGCGCCTGCTGGCTCGCGTCCACCTCGACCTGCACGGTGTAGTAGCTCGCGGCACTGTCGCGGTCGACCACCCGGTCGGCCGAGACATAGCTCACCCGACCCGGCACCAGCGGCGTGGTGCGGTAGCGGTAGCTGGTGAAACGCAGCTCGGCCTTCTGGTTGAGATGCACGCGGTTGATGTCCTCGGTGCGGATGCGGGTCTCGACCAGCAGGCGCGGGTCGGCCGGCACGACGTCGGCAATGGTCTCGCGCGGCGCCAGCACCGCGCCCGGCGCGGTGTAGCGCAGGCCCATGACCTCGCCATCCACCGGCGCGGTGATCACCTGGCGCTGCGCCACGTCGCTGGCCTTGCGCAGCTCCTGCTCGATGTCGTTCACGCGCACCTGGGCGATCTTGAGCTGGTCGCTGGCCTGCTGGCGGTAGTCGCTCTCCAGGCCGCGCAGCTTGAGGTTGATGTCGACCACGCGTTGTTCGGCGCGCACCAGCTCGCCGCGCCGCTCCTCCAGCTTCACGCCGTAGTCGGCCACGGTGGCCTGCAGCTGCAGCACGCGGGTGGCGGCGATGTAGCCCTCCTGCACCAGCGACTTGTTGGTGTCGAGCTCGGCACGCTGGGCCTTGATGGATTCCTGCGCACGGTCGATCTGCAGACGCAGCGAGCCCATCTCCTGCATGATCTTCTCGCGCTGCTGCTGCAGCAGGTCGCTCTGCGTGCGCAGCGAGCTGCGGCGGGCGGCGAACAGCGCCTGCTCCTTGCGGATCTGCTCGGCCAGGCTGGGGTCGCGGCCGGCAGCGTCCAGCAGCTCGGCGGTCCACTCGGGCGCAGCGCGCAGGTCCTGCTCGGCTTCCAGGCGTATCACGCCGGCGCGTTCGGCCTGCAGGCGCACCTGCAGGCGCTGGAATTCGGCGGCCACGCTGACGTCACCCAGCTCGATGAGCGGTTCGCCCTTCCTGACCTTCTGGCCGTCGCGCACATGCACCACGCGCACCGTGCCGCCCTCGGCGTGCTGCACCGTGCGCCGGTTCAGATCGACCTTGACATAGCCCTGGGTGACCACGGCCGAGCTCAGCGGCGCCCAGGTCAGCCAGGCCAGGCCGGGGAACACGCCCAGCGCCAGCACCCAGGCGCCGCGCCGCGCCAGTGCACGGGCGTCGTCCAGATGGCGGGTGACCAGCGGACTGGGCGGTTCAGGCTGCCAGTGGCTGCTGGGCGCGAAAGTGGACGGGCGGGTGACGCTCAGCGCCGCAGGCTGGCTGACGGTCAGGGACTGCGCGCCGAAGAAGGCGCCGATGCGGCTGGGTTTCATGGGCGCGGCATGGCCAGGGCGTCAAGGATGGGGCGACCGGGGCCGCGATCGGTGCAGTTCATCGGGTCGACCGGACAGGGTTGCCGCGGGCGGCGGGCGGTTGGCCATGACCGGGCGGCGGATCACCCGCGGCGGACCGGCCGATGGCATGCGACCCGGAGGCGGGCACCTGGTGCGGTGGCGGGATGACGGCGGAGCGCAGGCCGCCAGCACGCACCACCGCCTGCCCGGGCTGGGCCCGCGGCGGCGCTGCACCGCTGAAATCATTCTCCGGTGCCAGGGGCATGGCGCGGCTGGCGGGCTGCTGGACGTTCATGCCGGCCGGCCTGGCCGTGGCCGCAGCCGCCTGCACCGCCGAGGCCTGCTGCGGCGATACCGCCATCGTCAGCACCGGTGGCGCCAGGGCACCGGGGCGTGTGGGCGGCGCGCCGCCAGCACGCGCCACACCGTTGACCGCCGCCCGGGCGGCGCCGTTGAGGGCGGGCGCCGGCGCCGCCGCAGGTGGCCTCGCCAGCTCGGCCTGCACCAGGGCGCCAGGGCGGGTGCCCGGACCGCGTGCGGGCGCACCCGGCAAGGCCCCGGGCGGCCGGCCACCAGCCGGGCTGCCCGCGGGTGCCTGCGCGGCCTGGCCCGGCACCGGTGCGGCAGCGGCGCCAGGCTGGACGCCGCCGCCCGCACCCAGGCGCCCCTGGGCACGCTGGCGCAGGAACTGGTCGACCTGGGCCGGCGTGCCGAAGACGGTGGCGCGGCCGTCCTCGATCACGATCATCTTGTCGGCATGGGCCAGCACCTCGTTGCGGTGGGTCACCATGATCACGGTGGCCTTGCCCTTGAGCGCTGTGAGCGTGGCCGCCAGCGCCTCGTTGCCCTTCATGTCGAGGTTGGCGTTGGGCTCGTCCAGCACGATCAGGCGCGGCTCGCCGTAGACCGCACGCGCCAGGCCGATGCGCTGACGCTGGCCCGGCGACAGCAGCGCACCGTGCGGGTCGATGCGCGTGTCGTAGCCCTGCGCCAGACCCAGGATGAGCTCGTGCACGCCCGCCAGCCGCGCTGCGGCGACGACCTGGTCGGGGTCGACCATGCCCAGGCGGGCGATGTTCTCGGCCACCGTGCCGGCGAACAGCTCCACGTCCTGCGGCAGGTAGCCGATGTGCGGGCCGAGCTGGTCGCGCGACCACTTCGAGACGTCCACGCCGTCCAGCCGCACCGAGCCGGCAGTGGGCGGCCAGATGCCGATGAGCAGGCGGATCAGCGTGGACTTGCCCGCGCCGCTCGGGCCGATCACGGCCAGCGCCTCACCGGCGTGCAGCGCCAGGCTGACACCGCTGAGCAGCATGCGTTCGCCGGCGCGGAAGGTCAGGTTCTGCGCCAGCAGCACGCCGTTGGGGCGCGGCAGCTCCATGGGCGGGGGCTGGTGCGCCTTGTCGGCCAGCACGGGTTCGATGCGTCGCCAGGCCAGCAGGCCTTCGGACAAGACGCGCCAGCTGCCGACCATCTGCTCGATCGGGCCCAGGGCGCGCCCCAGCAGCATGGTCGACGCCACCAGCACGCCGGGCGTCGATTCACCCTTGATCACCAGGTAGGCGCCCGCCGCCTGCAGCAGCACCTGCACCAGCTGGCGCAGCACCTTGGTGGCGGTGGCAATGGACACGGTCAGGCGCGCCGTGGGTTTTTGCTGCAGCGCAACACGGGTCGACAGCTCCTGCCAGCGGTTGACCAGCGCCGGGCCCATGCCCATGGCCTCGGCCGCCTCGGCGTTCTGCATCGCCAGGTCGAGGTAGCGCTGGGCCTCGCCGGCCTCGCGCTGCAGATCCTCGATGGGCTTGCGCGTGAGGCGGTGGTTGAGCAGCGCCAGCAGCAGCAGCAGCAGGGCCGAGCCGGTGGCCAGCATGCCCAGCAGCGGGTGGGCCATCCAGATCACCGCCAGGAAGATCAGCGCCCACGGCGCGTCCAGCACGGCCAGCAGGCCCTGGGCGGAAAACAGCGCGCGCAGGCGGCCGACGTCGCGCAGCCCCTCCATGGCGATGGGGCCCTGGCGGCGCGCGGCCTGGGCCAGGGTGATGCGCGCGATCTCGGGCGACAGAGCGTCGCTGACGATGCTGCCCAGCACACCCTGCAGGCGACCACGCAGGTATTCGAGCAGGCCGACCAGGGCCAGGGCGACCGTCAGCCCGAGCAGCAGCACGGCCAGGGTCTCGCGACTCTGGCTCGACAGGACTCGATCGAACACCTGCAGGCTGAACAGCGCAGGCGCCAGCCACAGCAGATTGATCACCAGGGAGAAGCCCAGCACCGGCCAGAGCAGGCTTCTGAAAGATCCAAGCATGCGCGGATGATATCGACCGCCCCCGTGCAATTCGTGTGCCGAGTCGGCTGGCTGCAACGCCTGCGGCCCTGCCGCAACTAAAAAAACCATGAAAAAAGCCCCACTCCGCCATGCAGGCAGGTGGGGCTGACAGGCTCACCGCCCCGCCGATGTGGCAGGGCGGGGGCCGGAGATGATCAGTAGGCCTGGCCGAGCTGGTCCAGGATGGCCGGGTTTTCCAGCGTGCTGGTGTCCTGGGTGATGGCCTCGTTCTTGGCGATCGAGCGCAGCAGGCGGCGCATGATCTTGCCCGAGCGGGTCTTGGGCAGGTTGTCGCCGAAGCGGATGTCCTTGGGCTTGGCGATCGGGCCCCACGGCGGCCTCGGCCACCAGTTCGGTGTGGCTGACCAGGGCCGACTCGATCTCCATCGTGCCCATGCGGTGTCCGGAGACGTTGAGCACGTCGTCGATGCGGCCGGTGATGGTGAAGTAGCCGGTCTTCTCGTCGCGGATGGCGCCGTCGCCCGCCAGGTAGTAACCCTTGAGCTCGCTCGGGTAGTAGCTCTTCTTGAAGCGCTCGTCGTCGCCCCAGATGGTGCGGATCATCGACGGCCAGGGCTTCTTGACGACCAGGATGCCGCCCGAGCCGTTGGGCACATCGGCGCCGGTCTCGTCGACGATGGCGGTGGTGATGCCCGGGAAGGGCAGCGTGCACGAACCCGGCACCAGGGGCGTGGCGCCCGGCAGCGGGGTGATCATGTGGCCGCCGGTCTCGGTCTGCCAGAAGGTGTCCACGATCGGGCAGCGGCCGCCACCGACGTGCTGGTGGTACCACTCCCAGGCGGCCGGGTTGATGGGTTCACCCACCGAACCCAGGATGCGCAGGCTGGACAGGTCGTAGCTCTTGGGGTGCACGGCGTCGTTGGCTTCCGCGGCCTTGATGAGCGAGCGGATGGCGGTGGGCGCGGTGTAGAAGATGCTGACCTTGTGGTCTTGGATCATCTTCCAGAAGCGGCCGGCGTCCGGGAAGGTGGGCACACCTTCGAACACGATCTCGGTGCCGCCCAGGGCGAGCGGGCCGTAGGTGATGTAGCTGTGGCCCGTGACCCAGCCGATGTCGGCCGTGCACCAGAACACGTCGTTGTCCTTCAGGTCGAAGGTCCACTTGGTGGTCAGCGCAGCGTGCAGCAGGTAGCCGCCGGTGCTGTGCTGCACGCCCTTGGGCTTGCCGGTCGAGCCCGAGGTGTAGAGCAGGAAGAGCGGATGCTCGGCCTCGACCCACTCGGGTTCGCAACTGGTCGACTGGTTGGCCACCAGGTCGGACATCCACTGGTCGCGGCCGGCCACCATGTTGATGGCGTTGCCGGTGCGCTTGACCACCAGCACGTTCTTCACCGAGTCGCAGCCGCCCAGGCTCAGGGCCTCGTCGACGATGGCCTTCAGGGGCAGGTTCTTGCCACCGCGCACCTGCTGGTCGGCGGTGATGACGGCCACGGCGCCGGTGTCCTCGATGCGGTCGCGCAGCGACTGGGCCGAGAAACCGCCGAACACCACCGAGTGGGTGGCGCCGATGCGGGCGCAGGCCTGCATGGCGGCCACGCCGTCGATGGACATCGAGATGTAGATGACGACGCGGTCACCCTTCTGGACGCCCAGGCTCTTCAGGCCGTTGGCGATCTGGCTGGTCTTGGCCAGCAGTTCGGCGTAGCTGATCCGGGTGACTTCGCCGCCGTCGGCCTCGAAGATGATGGCGGTCTTGTCGCCCAGGCCGCGCTCGACGTTGCGGTCCAGGCAGTTGTAGGAGGCGTTCAGCGTGCCGTCGGCGAACCACTTGAAGAAAGGCGCATTGCTGTCGTCCAGCGACTGGGTGAACGGCGTCTTCCAGGTGATCAGTTCGCGGGCCAGGCGGGCCCAGTAGCCGCCGTAGTCGGCTTCGGCTTCCTTGCACAGCGCCTCGTAGGCGGCCATGCCCGACACGTAGGCGCCCTGCGAGGCAGCGGCGGAGGGCAGATAGACCTTGGTATCGGATTCAGCGGTGCTCATGGATGTCTCCTGGAAATCCTGGGTGGTGGTCGGTTCGAGATGACGCCGGGGCGGCGCAACTGGCCTTCGTGCCGGGCAAATCTCACAGCCGGGCACCATAGGCAGGGGCTCTTACCAGCCCCTTACTCTAGGCGCGCAGGCCTGAAACACGGCGTAGCGCCACACGCCTGTTCCAGCGGTCCACCCCTAGAATCCGCGCCGCCCGGGCGAGCCATTGTGCGCCGCACCACCTGCCCCGGGGCCGTCGATCCACCGCCCTCGCCCAGCCGCCATGGACTCCCACCACGCCCCTCAGAAAGCCAAGTTGCGCCCCCTACCCAACCTCATCTTCGCCAGCCGCTGGCTGCAGCTGCCGCTCTACCTCGGGCTGATCCTGGCCCAGGGCGTCTACGTCTACCACTTCTGGGTCGAGCTGGTGCACCTCATCGAGGCCGCCTTCGGTAACCAGACCGCCCTGGCCACGCTGGTGGAAAGCCTGGGCTACAAGGGCACGGCCCTCATGGGGCCGGACGGCAAGACCGTGACCGGCTACGCCCCGATCAACCACCTGACCGAGACCATCATCATGCTCGTGGTGCTGGGCCTGATCGACGTGGTGATGATCAGCAACCTGCTCATCATGGTGATCGTGGGCGGCTACGAGACCTTCGTGTCGCGCATGGACCTGGACGGCCACCCCGACCAGCCCGAGTGGCTCAGCCACGTCAACGCCTCGGTGCTCAAGGTCAAGCTGGGCACGGCCATCATCGGGATCAGCTCCATCCACCTGCTCAAGACCTTCATCAACGCGGCCAACTACGACGAGAAGACACTCATGTGGCAGACGCTCATCCACATGGCCTTCCTCGCCTCGGCCATGGCGATCGCGGCGTCGGACCGCATCCTGCCGCGCCTGCGCCAGATTGGCGCAAGCACGCCGCGTCATCATCCCGCGATCCTTTCCGGGCGCCACCGGCGCCCCGTCCCTGCCCCAGGAGACCTCGCATGACCACGATCCGCCAGGCCGACCTCGTCGAGAGCGTCGCCGCCGCCCTGCAGTACATCAGCTACTACCACCCGGCCGACTACATCGCCCACCTG
>JBJOKY010000541.1:0-2763 GCA_046045865.1 Pseudomonadota bacterium
CGGCCCCTGGACAGTGACCTCGACGCCTGGCTGAACCAGACCCATGGCGCGTCCACGCCTCGTTATGCGCGGCTGGCACAGGGCTGCCGTGACGGCGTGGCCGCCGGCTGGCTCTGCAACCGTGAAGGGGGCGGCATCCGCTACGGCCGCATCTTCAAGCCCAGCGAGGCTCTCCACGGCTATTCGGTCGACGTGGTCGACATGCAGGACATCGCTGGTCCGCACCACACCCACCCGCAGGGCGAAATCGACCTGATCGTGCCGATCGAAGGTGACGCCCGCTTCGACGGCCGTCCTGCCGGCTGGCTGGTCTGCCCGCCCGGCAGCGCCCACCGCCCGACGGTCAGCCAAGGGCGCGCGCTGGTGCTCTACCTGCTGCCCCAGGGCGCGATCGAATTCACCAAGGCCGCCTGAGCTGACGGCCGGGCCCGGGCCTGAGTCCAGGGCCGAGCCAGCACCTGACCACCCAGCGGCACCGCCGCACCGGAGAGAGACAACCATGAGCCCCGCATCCGCACCCAGCACCGAGGTGGCGGCGCCGCCCGCACAGTTCAACATCGCCCAGCACCTGCTGGCCGCGAACCACGGGCGGGCTGCCAAGGCCGCCTTCATCGACGACCGCGGCAGCCTCAGCTACGGCGCGCTGGACGAGCGGGTGCGCCGCCTGGCCGCGGGCCTGCGTCACCTGGGCATACGCCGCGAGGAGCGGGTGCTGCTGCTCATGCAGGACATGAACGACTGGCCGGTGAGCTTTCTGGGCGCGATGTATGCCGGCCTAGTGCCGGTGGCCGTCAACACCTTGCTGACGGCCGACGACTACGCCTACATGTTGGAACATTCGCGCGCGCAGGCCGTGCTGGTCTCGGGCGCCCTGCTGCCCACGCTCACGGCGGCCATGGTCAAGAGCGACCACGAGGTGGGCAAGGTGATCGTCTCCCGGCCCATCGCCCCGCTGCATCCGGCCGAGGTCGAGTTCGAAGCCTTTCTCGCGGCCGAGACGCCGCTGGCCAAGCCTGCCGCCACGGGCGCCGACGATCCGGCCTTCTGGCTCTATTCGTCGGGCTCCACCGGCCGGCCCAAGGGCACGGTGCATTCCCACGCCAATCCCTACTGGACGGCCGAGCTTTATGGCCGTGGCGTGCTGGGCCTGCGCGAGGACGACGTCTGCTTCTCCGCCGCCAAGCTCTTCTTCGCCTACGGCCTGGGCAATGCCCTGACCTTCCCGATGGCCGTGGGCGCCACCACGGTGCTCATGCCCGACCGGCCCACGCCCGACGCCGTGTTCAGCCGCTGGACCGGTGCCAGCGGCAACCCTCGCCCCACCATCTTCTACGGCGCGCCCACGGGGTTTGCCGGCATGCTGGCCCATCCCGGCCTGCCCGCGCCGGGTGACGTGGCGCTGCGCATGGCCTCCTCGGCCGGCGAGGCCCTGCCGGCCGAGATCGGCGAGCGCTTCAAGCGCCATTTCGGCGTGGACATCGTGGACGGCATCGGTTCCACCGAGATGCTGCACATCTTCCTCAGCAACAAGCCCGGCCAGGTGCGCTACGGCACCACCGGCTGGCCGGTGCCGGGCTACGAGATCGAGTTGCGCGGCGAAAACGGCGGCCCGGTGCCCGACGGCGAACCGGGCGACCTCTACATCCACGGCCCCAGCGCCGCCATGATGTACTGGGGCAACCGCGCCAAGACGCGCGAGACCTTCCAGGGCGGCTGGACCAAGAGCGGCGACAAATACGTGCACAACGCCGACGGCACCTACACCTATTCGGGCCGCAGCGACGACATGCTCAAGGTGAGCGGCATCTACGTCAGCCCCTTCGAGGTCGAGGCCACCCTGGTGCAGCATCCCGCGGTGCTGGAGGCCGCCGTGATCGGCAAGGTGGACGACGAGGGCCTCACCAAGACCAAGGCCTTCGTGGTTCTGAAGCCTGGAGCGGCTGCGGACGAGGCCGAGCTCAAGGCCTTCGTCAAGGACCGCCTGGCGCCCTACAAATACCCCCGCTACTTCGAGTTCGTCACCGAGCTGCCCAAGACCGCCACCGGCAAGATCCAGCGCTTCCGCCTGCGCGAACGCGAGCAGACCGGCGGCTGAGTTCCCGATCCGACCGCTCGCCGCGCCTTCGTGCTGCGGCGCTACACCCCGGGCAGAGCCCCGATGCCCGGGGCGCGAGCTTCCCCCCACAATCCGCCGGCCCCCGGGGTCGCCGGAACCCGTTCCGCCGACCCCCGTCCGCAACCCGCCGTCGCAGTTCCATCCAGGCGCCGGCCGATCCCAGGAGACCTACATGCAAGCCAACCGTCGTCGCCTCACCACCCTGGCCACCCTGGCCGTGTTCAGCCTCGCCGCCGGCGGCGTGCAGGCCCAGGAAAAGATCAAGGTCGGCTTCATGCTGCCCTACACCGGCACCTATGCCGCCCTGGGCGTGGCCATCGAGAACGGCTTCAAGCTCTACGTCGAGGAGCAGGGCGGCAAGCTCGGCGGCAAGGCGGTGGAATACGTCAAGGTCGATGACGAATCCGATCCGGCCAAGGCGGCCGACAACGCCAACAAGCTGGTCAAGCGCGACAACGTCGACGTCATGGTTGGCACCGTGCACTCCGGCGTGGTGATGGCCATGGCCAAGGTAGCCAAGGACAACAACACCCTGCTCATCATCCCCAACGCCGGCGCCAATGCCGTGACAGGCCCGCTCTGCGCGCCCAACATCTTCCGCAGCAGCTTCTCCAACTGGCAGCCGGGCTATGCCATGGGCAAGGTGG
>JBJOKY010000542.1:0-2755 GCA_046045865.1 Pseudomonadota bacterium
TGCTGGGGCAGGGCCTCGAGCGCCTGCAGATAGGCCAGCAGGTCGGCGTAGCTGCCCTGCACCGTCAGCTCCACGGCGTGGCGGTACAGGGTGGTGGTGCCGCTGCCGCGTGCGGCTGCCCGGGCGGCCGTGTCGGATGCCGCGGCACCGGCCTCGCCCAAGGCGGTCTGGCCGAGCGACTGCAGGCTGCGCAGCTGCAGGCTGCGCTGGCGCACCAGCAGCTCCTGCAGCAGGGGCAGCATCTGCTGCGGCGGCACCAGACCGGGCAGCGCCACGGGTGCTGGAGCGCTGCCGGGCCGGGCTGAAGCTGCGGTGGCGGATGCTGCGCTGGCACCGGCCGGGCCGGACGGTACGCCGCCCAGGCTAGCCGCGGCGAGCTGGCGGGTCAGCGCGGCCAGGTCGGCGCGCGCCTGCTGCAGGCGGCCCTGCTCGGTGGCATGCAGGTGTTCGGTGGCGGCCTGCAGGCTGGCGACGGCCTGGGCGGCCACGGCAGCCTGGCGGCGCTGCCGCTGCAGGTGCTCCCAGCGCCCGTCCAGCCAGGTCAGGTCGATCAGCCAGACCAGCAGGGCGGCGCTGGCGGTGATCAGCAGCACGCGCTCGCGCGGCGCGCGCTGGTTGAAGGCCCGCGCGGCCTGGGCCCAGCGGCGCGCGACGCCCAGCGGCAGGGTGATCATGGTCGCCCCCCCGTCGGCGCCGGGCTGCGCAGGATGAACTCGATGGTGCCGCCCGTGCCACCGGTGCCGGTCCCGGCCGCAGTGGTGCCGGTGCTGGTGACCGCTGCCAGCGCCGCCACCGTGGTGGTGTTGCCGGCGGCCGCGCCGGTGTCGGCGTCCTGGGCCGTGACGCGGCGCAGCTGGAGCTGGGCGAAACGCCGGCCGTGGAAGGCGGGTTCGTGCTGCAGGCGGCCAAGGTAGACGGGCAGGGCGGCCGGGTCGACCATGCGCCCGCGCAGCTCCAGGGTGGCGTGGTCGGCGCTGACCTGCAGGCCGGTGATCCACACGGCCGGGTCGGCCTGGCGCGCCAGCGCCAGCAGCAGCTCGGCATGGCCCTGGGGGCGGCCGACCGCGCCGCTGGCGACCAGGGCGCGCACGCGGTCGAGGTCGGCGATCTGGCGGCGCAGCTGCGCCAGCTCGGCATCGATGCCGGCGCCCGGGCCGCTGCGCGCCTGGGCCTGCAGCTCGGCCAGGTGGTGGCGCGCGCTGTCGCCGGCCTGGCGGGCGAGCGTCTGGCCGGCCTGAGCCCGGGTGGCCAGGCTGTCCATCACCAGGCCGGCGGCCAGGCAGGCCAGGGCCAGCAGGCCCAGGCCGGCCAGGCCCTGGGCCAGGGTCCAGCGCTGGCGCTGCTGGTGCAGGCCGGGGCCGAGCAGGTTGAGATGCTGGGTCATGGTGGTGGGCCGGCGGTCACTGCGGCCGCAGCGCCGCGCCGATGGCGTGCAGGTAGCGCGATTGCTCGGCCGGGTCGGTCAGCGCGGGCACGGCCGACAGGTCGAGCAGCTCGGCCAGGTCGAAGCCGGTCACGGGCAGGTAGAGCAGCTCGCGCAGGTCGTCGACGAAGTCGTCCGGCAGGCCCGGGCCGATCAGCAGCCGGACCAGGCTGACACGGTTGAACAGCCGGTCGCAGTGGTCCAGGGTGCGCTGCACTTCCAGTGCGACCCGGTCGCGCAGCCTGCGGGCCGCCTCGGCGCCGGTGTCGGTGGTCGCGCCGGCGCTGGCACCCGGGGCGAGTTCCAGCTCGTGTTCATGGTGGGCGTCCAGGACCGGATCCGGATGCGTGCCCGGTGCCGGGGCGGCATCGGGCAGCGGGTCACGGCTGCTGGCGCAGGCCTGGACGCGGGTGAGCTCGATGTTGCGTGCCAGCAGCAGTTCGCCGTGGGCGGTGACCACCAGCCAGCTGCCCGTCTCGCCCACGCCCAGCAGGGCCTGGGCGTGCAGGGCGGTGTCGCCGGCGTGTCCGGCCAAGTTGGCGATGTTGCGCAGGGCCGTCTCGGCGATGTCCAGCGCCTGCCAGGGCGTGCCGGCGTCGTCGGCCGCGTGCACCAGCCCGGTCAGGGCGGCACGCGGTGCGGCCGCCACCAGCAGGCCGGTGCGGCCGCGCTGGCTGGTGTCAGGCGGGATCTCGAGCAGGTCGATGCCGGCGTCGTCGACCGCGAAGTCGACCATGTCCTTGAGCTTCCAGCGCACCGCGTCGCGCCAGGCCTCGCGCGGCACCTCGGGTGCGTCCATGGGCAGCAGCTGGTACTGGTGGCGCTGCAGCAGCGCCACGCTGCGGTGCTGGCGCAACTGGTGCTCGCGGCGTAGCTGGCGCAGGCCGGCGGCGGGGTCGGACCAGCCGAGTTCGCAGGCCCAGCGCAGCTGGGGCTGCGCGCCGGCCGGCCACACGACGTGGGCCGCCTGCGCATGAGCCGCACCCGGGACCACTGCCACCCAGCCCGGCAGCTGACGCTTGACCGACCACCATTCCGACACGGCAACTCCACAAAGCCTGAGCCGCATGGTGCAGCGCAGGACCCTCGGTCGAAGACGGAAAAAGCGCCCTGATTCGGTGGCGCTTCGCGTCGTGACGGTGGGTGCAGGCTGGTGCGTGACCCGGTGTCCGGGCTGCCCGGGAACCATGTCATGTCATTTGCCACGCTGCGTCGATCGATGTCACTCTCCCCCAATGGCACGACGCCTGACGGTCGCGCAGTTCGGCGGGAAAACTGTCGTGTGCGTGGCTGGACATCTCAGTGCAGCACGCTGGCGCACGATGGGGTGGG
>JBJOKY010000543.1:0-3122 GCA_046045865.1 Pseudomonadota bacterium
GGCGTCACGTTCCACACCACCATGTAGCCCACGAAGCAGGCCAGCACGAAGACGGTGAAGTGGGCCAGGAAGCTCGCCGGCGCATACAGGCCCACCAGTGCAAACAGCAGCGCGCCCACCCCGAAGGTGATGGCCAGGCTCTTGGCCGACATCGGCTCGCCACCGCCGCCATGGCCGTGGCTGCTCTTGGCCGCAGGCGCGGCGGCAGGCTTGGCCGCAGGCGCGGGGGCAGTCGCGGGCATCTTGATGGGCGGGGCCGGCCAGGTGATCTCGCCGGCCTTCACCACGGTCAGGCCACGGATGGCGTCGTCCTCGAAGTTGACGTTGATCTGCCCGTCCTTGGTCTTGCACAGCTCCTCGGTCAGGCGCAGCAGGTTGTTCGAGTACAGCGTCGAGGACTGCTTGGCCAGACGGCTCGCCAGGTCGGTGTAGCCCACGATCGTGACGCCGTGGCGCACCACCGCCTCGCCCGGCACGGTCAGCTCGCAGTTGCCGCCCCGCTCGGCCGCCATGTCGACGATGACGCTGCCGGGCTTCATGCTGCGCACCATCTCGGCGGTGATGAGGCGCGGCGGCGTAGCCGCCGCCGCCCGAGCCTTCTTCCTCGAAGTTCACCTTGACGAACTCGCCGCCCAGCGAGACGACCTGGTCGGCCACCTCGGCGCGGGTGTCGTTGGCGCGCACGATGGCGCCCAGGTTGGCCGCGGTGCCGATGGCCGCCAGACCGGCGACGCCGGCACCGGCGATGAAGACCTTGGCCGGCGGCACCTTGCCCGCGGCCGTGATCTGGCCGTTGAAGAAGCGGCCGAAGGCATTGGCCGCCTCGATGACGGCGCGGTAGCCGCTGACCCCCGCCTGCGAGGTGAGCGCGTCCATCTTCTGCGCCCGGCTCAGCTGGCGCGGCAGGGCGTCGATGGCCAGCGCGGTCAGCTTGCGCGCGGCCAGCTGCTGCATCAGCTCGGGGTTCTGGGCCGGCCAGACGAAGCCGATCAGCGTCGTGCCCGGGCGCATCAGGTCCACCTCGGCGGGCGTGGGCACGCTCACCTTGAAGACGATGTCGGCCTTGCCCAGCAGTTCGGCGGCGCTGCCCAGCACCTCGGCGCCGGCGGCGCGGTAGGCCTCGTCGCTGCAGTTGGCGGCGTCACCTGCGCCACTTTCGATAGCGACGGAAAAGCCCAGCTTGACGAGCTTTTCCACCACGTCCGGCACGGTGGCGACGCGTTTTTCGCCCGCCGCTGTTTCCTTCGGAACTCCGATCAGCAAACCCATGAACTCGACTCCTCAGTTGTTGTGCGAATCTGCCCTACCGTCGTCGGGCCCCGGTGACCGGCTGTTGTCCTGTGGCCCTTGCGTGGCGTCTGCGGGTGGCTGCCGGGCCTGTGCCAATGCGACGCAATTGCCCACGGGCATGAACTTTTCCGCATTTGCAGGCGGCGCGAGCTTACACAAATTCGCCTGGTGAAATGTTGGCCTGTCGCAGCGTGGGCGCAAAAGATGCTTCCAACCCAGGCTTGACGGAGACACCCGGGCTGCGGCTGAGTCAATCACTAACATGCGGCCGCATGACGAACCCTGCCCCTGCCGAACGCTGGAAGCCCAGCGTCACCGTCGCCGCCGTGATCGAGCACGCCGGCCGCTACCTCCTGGTGGAAGAACACACGCCCGAAGGCCTGCGCCTGAACAACCCGGCCGGCCACCTCGACCCCGGCGAATCGCCCGAGCAGGCCGTGGTGCGCGAGGCGCGCGAGGAAACCGCCCGCCACTTCACGCCCGCTCACCTGCTGGGCGTCTACCTGGCGCGTTTCCAGCGCCCGGCCAGCGGCGGGAACGTGATCCACGAGGACGTGACCTATCTGCGCCTGGCCTTCTCCGGCACGGTGGGCGAGCCCATCGCCGGCCTGGCGCTCGACCACGGCATCGTGCGCACCCTGTGGCTGACGCCCGACGAGATCCGCGCCAGCAGCGCGCGCCTGCGCAGCCCGTTGGTGCTGCAGTGCATCGAGGATCACCTGGCCGGCCAGGCCTATCCACTGGGCCTGGTCAGCACCCACGCCAGCGTCTGGGCGCCCATGAGCTTCGTGGCGGACTCCGCAGCCACCCCCGCCCCAGGCTGATCGCCACCCGCACGCACCAGCACCCACCCGCTCGGCACCCGGCGCAGCGCTCGCGGACAATCCGGCGATGTCCACCGCCAGCCCTGCCACCGTGTCGATCGCCTCGTCTGCCTTGCCGGACGGCGCACCCGTGTTCCGTTCTGGCACGAAGCGCCGCGTCGTCGTCGGCCTGAGCGGCGGCGTGGATTCGGCCGTCAGCGCCTGGCTGCTGAAACAGCAGGGCCACGAGGTGGTCGGCATCTTCATGAAGAACTGGGAGGGCGACGACGACGACGCCTACTGCTCGACGCGCCAGGACTTCATCGACGCCACCGCCGTGGCCGACGTGATCGGCATCGACATCGAACACGTCAACTTCGCCGCCGACTACCGCGACCGTGTGTTCGCCGACTTCCTGCGCGAATACTCGGCCGGCCGCACGCCCAACCCGGACGTGCTGTGCAATGCCGAGATCAAGTTCAAGGCCTTCCTCGACCACGCCCTGCGCCTGGGCGCCGAGGCCATCGCCACCGGGCACTATGCGCGCGTGCGTTTCAACGAGGCCACCCGGCGCCACGAGCTGCTCAAGGGCCTGGACGTCACCAAGGACCAGAGCTACTTCCTGCACCGCCTGAACCAGGCGCAGCTGGCGACCACGCTGTTCCCGGTCGGCGAACTGCCCAAGACCGAGGTGCGCCGCATCGCCGCCGAGATCGGCCTGCCCAATGCGGCCAAGAAGGACTCGACCGGCATCTGCTTCATCGGCGAGCGGCCCTTCCGGGAGTTCCTGAATCGTTATCTGGCGCACCAGCCCGGGCCCATCCGCGACGACCGCGGCCGCCAGCTCGGCGAACATGTCGGCCTGAGCTTCTACACCCTGGGCCAGAGGAAGGGCATCGGCATCGGCGGCGTGAAGGAAAAGGGCGCGCCGCGTGGCGGTGGCGACCACGAGCCGTGGTTCGTGGCGCGCAAGGACATGGCCAGCAACACGCTCTACATCGTGCAGGGCCACGAGCACCCCTGGCTGCT
>JBJOKY010000167.1:0-9293 GCA_046045865.1 Pseudomonadota bacterium
CGGATCACCACCGTCGTGAGCCCCCACAGCACCGCCGCCGTCAGCAGCAGGGCGTCGCCCAGCAGCTGGTCGTCGCCGGCCTGGGTGTGCGTCCGGTGGGTGAAACCCTCCCAGAACGCCTGGGCGATGGCGCCGAAGGCCAGCAGCAGGCCGGCCAGCTGCACGCGGTTGAGCCGCTCGGACGGCGTCAGCCAGGCCAGCACGATGGCCACCACGAAGGGCGAAGTGTTGATGAACACCACCGAACGCGCCGCGGTCGTGTACTTCAGGCCGACGAACATGCAGCCGAACTCGACAGCGAAGAGCAGCCCGGCCAGCAGCCCCGGCGCCAGCGTGCCGTCGCGCAGCGAGAACGACACGCCGCGCCAGCGCATCCACGCCAGCACCAGCACCGCGGCCACGCCGCTGCGCAGGCTGAGCTGCACCAGCGAGGGCAGCTCGGGCAGGGCTGCCTTGATCGCCACCTGGTTGAGCCCCCACAGCAGGCAGCAGCCCACCAGCCAGAGAATGGCCACCACGTCGAGGTGGGTGTGACGCACGGGGATCGCGGGGGCGGCGGCCGCCGCGGCGGGCAGGTCGGACTCTTGCATGAGCCGGCCATGCTAACCGCTGCCCCGCGCCGGGCCGGTCGGGGATGCCGGGCCGGTGGCCGTCAGGGCCCGCCGCCGCCATGAATAAAGTGTGAAGCAGACCGATAGGCCGGATTCTGTGCGCCGCCGCGCCCCTTGCGGGGCGCGGCGCCGTGACCGCCATTCCTCTGGGCCGGGGGTCGCCCACCCGGCTCGGTGCCACCTACCCGCCAGCTCAGCGAGCCGCTTCGATGCTGGCCTATTTGGTGTTGCTGCGCGTAGAGATTGCCCGTTTCACCCAAGGCGGGTCGCCCCGCCCTGACTCGTCTCTGTTGCTCTGATCCTCGCCTCGCGGCGGAGAGGTGTTACCTCCTACGCTGCCCTGTGCAGTCCGGACCTTCCTCCAGCGCCACCTTTCGGATCCGGCGCCAGCGGCGGTCTGGTCTGCTTCACAAACCGATTGTCACATGCGGCCTAAACTGCCCCGTGCCGGTGCACTGCTGCCTGGCCAGCGTTGCCGGGCCCGGCCTTTCCACTTCGAGGAGACAAACATGATCGGTTATGCCACCCTGGGCACCAACAACCTGCCACGCGCCCTGGCCTTCTACGACGCGCTGCTGGCCGACCTGGGCGCCCGGCGCCTGTGGGACAGCCCGCGCGGCACGGCCTACGGCACCAGCCCGACCGCCCCCGGCCTGGGCATCATGACGCCCTTCGACGGCCAGCCTGCCACCCACGGCAACGGCACCATGATCGCGCTGGTGGTGAACAGCCGCGAGCTGGTCAACCACCTGCACGCCAAGGCGCTGGCCATGGGCGGCACCAACGAAGGCGCGCCCGGTCCGCGCGGCGACGGCGGCTTCTACGCCGGCTACTTCCGCGACCTGGACGGCAACAAGCTCAACGTCTTCTGCATGTCCTGAGCCGGTGCGCCGGACGGGCCCGCGCAGGGCGGGCCGAGGCGGTCACTCCAGCTCGCGCACCACGCGCAGGCCCTTGGCCGTGGCATTGCCGGCAGCGATGCCACCGCGGAAGGCCGAGCGCGAATACACCGGGTTGTCGTACCAGCTGCCGCCGCGCAGCATCTTGCGGTCATCGGCG
Source organism: Pseudomonadota bacterium (assembly GCA_046045865.1). Taxonomy (GTDB): domain Bacteria; phylum Pseudomonadota; class Gammaproteobacteria; order Burkholderiales; family Burkholderiaceae_C; genus Sphaerotilus. Next base: position 1,671 of record JBJOKY010000167.1, read on the forward strand.
CAGTCCTTCACCCAGGGCTTGCCATCCTTGGGCGCACCCTTGTAGTCGTCGTGCGGGCAGTCGGCCACCCACTCCAGCACATTGCCGTGCACGTCGTACAGGCCCCAGGCATTGGGCACCAGACTGCCCACCGGTATGGTCTGGTCGCGGCCCTTGCCGCGCACGCTGCCGTTGTAGGTGAAGTTGGCGGCGTAGTTGGTCTGTGAAGGGTCAAGCTTGTTGCCGTAGGTGAAGGCCGTGGTGGTGCCGGCACGCGCCACGTACTCCCACTCGGCCTCGCTGGGCAGGCGGTAGCGCTTGCCGGTCTTGTGGCTGAGCCAGGCGACGAACTCCAGCCCGTCCTCGTAGTCGACGTTGATCACCGGGCGCTTGCCGCGGCCCCACTTGTTGTCGCCGGGCTCGGTCTTGCAGCCCTTGGCCGCCACGCAGGCGTCGAACTGCTCGAAGGTCACCTCGTAGGCGCCCACTGCGAAGCTGCGCAGCGTCACCTTGTGCTGCGGGCCCTCGTCGTCACGGCGCTCGGGCTCGCTGGCCGGCGATCCCATCATGAAGCTGCCCGCCGGCACCACCACCATCCAGGGGCAGACATCGGACTCGCAGTCGCGGAAGCGCTCACCCACCTTGCGTGCGCCCGCCTTGCCGACGTCCGCTGGAGCAGCCGAGCCCGGCTTGGCGGCAGGTTTGGCTGCCGGCGCCTGCGCGGCAGCCGGCAGCGACACGGCGCCGGCCAGGGCCAGCGCAACGCTCAGGGCCCAGCGGTGGAGCGGCGCCTGCAGCGGGGATCCAGGGGTATGAAACAAACGCGTCATGTCGATCAACTCTCCATCTGACCTGCCCGGAGCGGGCAACCCCGGATTTGACGCGATCCCCACCCCGCGCGGTTCCACCCTGCGCAAGGCGGGGCGTGAGTTCTCACCGTCGCCACGGCCCGGCTTAGGATCGTGGCATGACGCCCGGACACCCCCCCTCCCCGCCCCGGCTGCGCCGCCACCGGGCCGCGGCCGCGCTCCTGCCGTTCCTGCTGCTGGGTGTGGCGCTGGCCGGATGTGGCGGCGGCATCGTCATCACGCTGGGCAACGACGGCTACGGCAGCGACAAGCCGCCCGAGGTGAGCCTGGTCGCCGACGTGACCGCGGCGCGCGCCGGCACACCCGTGCACCTGTCGGCCGCCGCCAGCGACGACCACGCTGTCGTCGCGGTCGAGTTCTTCCGCATCGACCCCGACAACGTCACCACCGCGCTGGGCCAGGACCGCAGCCCGCCCTGGCGCTGGGACACCACCATGCCGGACGCCACCGCCTACGGCGGCGACAGCGTGCGCTACCACGCCCGTGCGGTCGACGACGCCGGCCAGGCCCGCGACAGCGGCAGCGTCGTCGTCCTGCAGTTGCGCTGACACCGGCGCCACTCCCTGAGGCCGGCCGGCCTCAGGGGGCCGCGCGCGGCGCCAGGTAGACCGGCGCGATCTCGGTCGAGCTGCGTTGCCCCACGTCGCCGCGGTGCGCTGCCAGCCAGCGCTCACCCGCCGCACGACCCAGCTCGAACAGCTCCTGCAGCAGTTGCGGATTGGTGTTGAGCTTGCTGCTGGCGTCATAGGGCGCCAGGCCCTCCTCGTCGGCGACGCGGTGCAGGCGCAGGTGCTTGTACTCGTCCAGCGTAAGCTTGCCCTGCTCGATGAGTCTTTGCACGAAGGCGATGGCGCGCATCTCGGCCACCAGGCTGGCGTTGAAGGTGATCTCGTTGACCCGGTCGGCGATGTCGGTCACCGAGGTCGGCACGCCCGGACGCACCAGCGGGTTGATCTGCACCAGCAGCACGTCGCTGGCGGCGGTGTCGTAGATCAGCGGCCACAGCGCCGGGTTGCCGGCGAAGCCGCCGTCCCAGTAGGCCTCGGCCACGCCGTCGCCGCGGTCGATCATGACCGACTGGAACACCTGCGGCAGGCAGGCCGAGGCCAGCAGCGCCTCCAGGCTGAGCGACTCGCCGCTGAACACGCGCGGCTGGCCCGTGCTCACCGCCGTGGCGGTGATGAAGACCTTGAGCGGGCCGGCGCGCAGCAGCGCCACGTCCACGTGTCTTTCCAGCACCGCGCGCAGCGGGTTGATGCCCAGCGGGTTGAACTGGTAGGGCGACAGGCTCTTCCAGAACGAATCCCACACGGCGTAGAGCGGCCAGGCATCGAGGTTGAACAGCCAGGCCGGCCACATCGGGCCGGCCGCGCCGGGCGCGGCAAAGGGCGAGGCGCCGGGCCAGGCCAGCGCGGGCACGGTGCCCCGGGCCGGCTGGCCGAACAGGCTGGCGCCGCTCGTGCCGGCCAGGGCCTGGGCGCCGCCCAGGCAGCCGGGTGTGCCACCGATGTCGTTCCAGAACGCGCGCAGCGCGGCGCGCGCACCCTCGCGTCCGCCGCGCGCATAGCCGGTGGCGAGCACGGCGGCATTCATCGCCCCGGCGCTGGTGCCGGACACGCCGTCCAGCGCCAGCGTGTCGTCCTGCAGCAGCGCGTCGAGCACTCCCCAGGTGAAGGCGCCGTGCGAGCCGCCGCCCTGCAGCGCGAGGTCGAGTGCAGGCGGCGAGGCAGCCGCCGTGGCCGCCTGCGACTGGCTGGCGGGGGCGGGGCGGGCGGCGCGGCGGCGCGCGGCGGCAGGTGGCGTGGCGGAGCGTGTGTCGTCGGTCATGGTGGTCCCTGGAAGGCAGACGGGTGTCCGGACCGCAAACCGGCCCCGGCCTGCATGACATGGCGCCGTGGTCCTGCGGACCGGTCACCCCGAAGTGGCAATCTTGCCAGTGCCGGCGATGTTTATGTTGCAGTGCACAATGTTTCAGACAGGCTGCGGCATTTGTGCTTCAAGCGCGCGACGCCGGCCCGTTGTGCGGGTGCATGGCGGCGATGTACTTCGCAGCGCCGCACAGACCCGGGCCACCCGGGTGCCGCGCGCCGGCTGGCAGCGCCCGCGGGAGCACAGGCAGCCGCAGGCCGGCACTGGCACGCTCGATGCGTCACCCTGCGCAAACACAGCCGAAGGTGAGCGCCATGTCCAGCCTGGAACACAGCCATCCGGTCAGGATACTGATCGTCGACGACGAACCGGTCGTGCGGCAGGCCTACGGCCGCATCCTGCGCAACGGCCACCATGTGGTCGACGCGGCGAGCAACGGCACCGACGCACTGCGGCTGATGGCTGCCGTCCCCTACGACGTGGTGCTGCTCGACCTGCGCATGCCCGGCATGGACGGCCTGAGCGTGCTGCGCGCGCTCAGGCAGGGCTGGCCGGCCTGCGAGGTCATCATCATCACCGGGCAGGCGGCGCTGGACACCGCCAAGGCCTCGGTCGCGCTGGGCGCCTACGACTACCTGGCCAAGCCCGTCGACCCCGACGAGGTGGTCAGCGCCACCCGCGGCGCCCTGCTGCACAAGGGCTGGGCCGCCCAGGCGCTGGCCGCCTGAGCCGCCTCCACCCTCTCCGCCTCCACCCTCTCCGTCACCTCCCCCGCGCCGCCCGGTCAGCCCGCCTGACCGGGCGGTCGGCATGGGAGCGGCGCTGCGCCACACGCCGGCCAGGCCGCACCCACGGCCCTGTACAGGAATTCCAGGCACCCCGCGGCGCAGCCAGGTGGCTGAATCTGCACGGCTTTCCAGCCGGCCGCGCGGCACCGTGCGGGCAGGTGCATGGCGGCGATGTACTTGGGCCGGCCACAAGCCGGCCACGACGCCGGCCACCGCACCGACTGCTGCCCGGCGCCAGCCGCCAAATGCTTGATCGACAAGGGAAAAGTGGTGCTGCGGATGGCACCGGCCGACGCTGGCACGCTTTACGCAGTGGTCTGGGTGAACAACCCCCCGTCCACTACAGGAGAACATCATGGTTGCGATGCGTAAGGTGCTGGTTGTCGATGACGACCCGGTGGTTGGCAAGAGCTTCAACCGTGTCCTGAACGCCAAGGGTTACGCGGTCATCACCGCCCACAACGCGGCCCAAGCCCTGGAGGAAATCCGCAAGTCGGAGGTCGACCTGGTCGTCACCGACATCCGCATGCCCGGCATGGACGGGCTGGAACTGGCCGAGACCGTGCGCGCCCGCCGCCCCTGGACGCCGGTCATGATCATCACCGGCTACGGCACGGCGGCCGACGAGGTGCGCGCCCGTGCCGCCGGTGTGACCAGCTTCCTGCACAAGCCGCTCTCGCCCGACCAGATCGAGGGCTGCACAGCCGAGGCCATCGCCGCGGCCACCACGGCGGCCGCCGAACTCGACGCCGCGCCCGCACCGATGACGCCGGCTGGCGCTGGCGCCGCCGCCGGCCCCTGGGACCACGCCCGCAACGTCGCCCTGTTCGCCGCCGCGCCCTTCATCGGCCTGGTCTACGCGATGTTCCTGCCGGTCGTCGGCCTGGCCACCCTGGCCTGGCTGGGCGGACGCGAACTGGTCAAGACCGCCGCCTGGGGTCGGGCCCGCCCGGTGCTGAAGTTCGCCGCCATGGCGGCCGCAGCGCCCTTCATCGGCCTGGCCTTCGTCGTCGCCGCCCCGCTGGCCGGCCTCGCCGCCCTGGCCTGGACCGCCGCCCGCGCCCTGCTCGACCGCCCGGCGGTCGCCTGAACAGGACCGGAAACACCGCACACACGGCCACCGCAGCCCGCGCCGTGACCTGCGACAAGTCAAGCCCCGCAGGGCCTGACTAGCATGACCTCCAGGGCTGCCAGCCCGCACCGGAACCACGGCCATGACACGCACAAGAACCCACGGTGGAGGGCAGCTCGCCATCCTGATCCTGGTGATGGTCGTGCTGGCGCTGCTGCCGCGCAGCCTCCGGGCTGGCGAGCTCTCCAAGGACAGCCAGGCCTGCGTCAAGTGCCACGACCGGCCCGACCTGGCCACCACGCTGGACGACGGCAGCCGCCTGTCGCTGCACGTGTCGGCGCAGGGCTACCTGGCCTCGGTGCACAAGGACCAGGACTGCACCGACTGCCACAGCCAGCTCGACGACAAGACCCACGGCAAGGGCAAGACGACGCTGGAAAGCCACCGCGCCCTCACCGCCGCCATGCAGGACAGCTGCCGCGACTGCCACAAGAAGAAGTTCAAGCAGTACGACGACAGCATCCACGCCGCCCTGGTCAAGGCCGGCGACACCCGGGCCCCGCTGTGCGCGAGCTGCCACGACGCCCACACCCAGGCGCCCGTCAAGCAGCTCGCGTCGATCGACCACCCGCCTTGCGCCACCTGCCACGAGGCCATCTTCAAGGCCTGGTCCGGCGATGTGCACGGCCAGCTGAGGGCCAGCGTGGGCAGGAAGGCACCCATCTGCGCCGACTGCCACCAGGCCCACGACATCAGGGCCGCCTCGCTGGGCCACACGACGCGTGATGCCTGCCTGGGTTGCCACCAGGACGCCGAGGACAAGCACCGCGCCTGGCTGCCCAACACCGCGCTGCACCTGGACGCCATCGCCTGCCCGGCCTGCCACAACCCGGCGGCCGAACGGCGCGTCAACCTGCGCCTGGTCGATGCCGCCTCGGGCACCCAGCTGCGCGAGCAGACCGGCGTGCCGCGCTTCGCCCAGCGCGCCTCGGCCAGCGACGCCGGCCCGCCCGGCCTGGACGATGCCGAGCTGCAGGCCCTGCTGACCCAGTTCAGCGCCGACCTCGGCGGGCCGCGCAAGGTGGCGGTGCACGGCCGGCTGGAGGTGAAGTCGGGCGTGCAGGCACACCAGATCGCGGTGAAGGCCCGGGCCCTGAAGGACTGCGACACCTGCCACCGCGCCGGCGCCGCCGCCTTCCACAGCGTGAGCATCACCATCGCCGGCGCCGACGGCCGGCCGCTGCGCCACGCGGTCAACAAGGAGGTGCTGGGCTCGCTCGGCGCGCTCGACTCGGTGCGCGGCTTCTACGCCATCGGCAGCACGCGCGTCCAGCTGCTGGACGTGCTGCTGGTGCTGGTGGTCGGCGGCGCCCTGGCCGGCGCCCTGGGCCACATGATGGTCAAGCGCCTGGCCCACGCGCGGCGCGCTCAGCAGGACAAGGACAGGTGAACACCATGCACAGCCCCTCGCCCCCCATGCGCCAGGTCTACGTCAACCCGCTGCCGGTGCGCCTGTGGCACTGGACGAACGCGGCCGGCTTCGTGCTGCTCATCCTCAGCGGCCTGCAGTTGCGCTACGTCGGCCAGCTCGGGCTGATGTCGTTTGCAGCGGCAGTGCAGCTGCACAACGTGGTCGGCTTCGTGCTGATCGCCAACTTCTTCGTCTGGCTGGGCTTCTACCTGTTCACCGACAAGATCCGCGTCTACCACCCCGAGCTCAGCCCTGCCAGGTACTACCGGGCGACCTTCCGGCAGATGCAGTTCTACGGCTACGGCATCTTCCGCGGCGAGCCCAATCCGCACACGGTGAGCGCCTACGCCAAGTTCAACCCGCTGCAGAGCATGATGTACCAGATCGTCATGATGCTCATCGTGCCGGCGCAGTTCGCCACCGGCGTGCTGCTGTGGGACCTGCAGCGTTTTGCCGGCGCGGTCGCCGCGCTGGGCGGCGTGCGCGTGGTCGACACGCTGCACGTGCTGATGTTCATCTTCTTCTGCGGCTTCATCGTCATGCACGTCTACCTGTGCACGCTGGGCCACACCGTGACGGCCCACTTCAAGGCCATGTGGACGGGCTACGAGGAGGTCGAGGACGCCGCCGCCGCGGCGCCGGCCCGGCCCCGGACTCAGCCTGCTACGCCGTCGCCCTCGTCGCCGTCCTGAGCAGCGTCCAGCCCGGTGTCGCGCACGCGGATGCCGTACTTCTTCATCAGCGCCTGGAAGTTGCTGCGCTGCATGCCGGTCTGCTCGGCGCTCCTGGTCACGTTGGAGCCGTTGCGGCGCAGGGTCTCGAGGATGAAGCTGCGCTCGATGTCCTCGACCGACTTCTCGCGCGCGATCTTCTTGGCCAGCTTGAGGTCCTCGCTGGTGCGCGGCACGTCGATGCCGGCCGGCGGCGCCAGCGCGTCGACGATGCCGGCCACATGGCCCTGGCGGATCACGCCGTCGCTGCTCAGGATGACGGCGCGCTGCATCACGTTGTCCAGCTCGCGCACATTGCCCGGCCAGTCGTACTGCACCAGCGCGCTCATGGCGCCATCCGAGATCTCGGCGACCGGCTTGCCCAGCTCGGCGCACACGCGCTTGAGGAAGTGGAAGGCGAGCGCCGGGATGTCCTCGCGCCGCTCGCGCAGCGCCGGCGCGTGGATGGGGAAGACGTTGACGCGGTAGTAGAGGTCCTCGCGGAAGCTGCCCTCGGCCACCATGGCCTTCAGGTCCTTGTTGGTGGCGCAGACCAGGCGCACGTTGGTGCGCTGCACCGTGGTGCTGCCCACCGGCCGGAACTCGCGCTCCTGGATCACGCGCAGCAGCTTGGCCTGGGTGCTCAGCGGGATGTTGCCGAACTCGTCCAGGAAGAGCGTGCCCTCGTGCGCCACCTCGAACACGCCGCGCTTGTGCGCCACGGCGCCGGTGAAGGCGCCCTTGACGTGGCCGAACAGCTCGCTTTCCGTAAGCGTTCCGCGAACCGCATCTTTCCTGCCTGGCGTCGAGCTGCGAATCTTTCGTCCATTGCAACAACGAAGGTGACGAAGTGGACGACATGGAA
>JBJOKY010000544.1:0-3114 GCA_046045865.1 Pseudomonadota bacterium
CCGCGTCAGCGCCGGCCTGCCGCGCCCGGCCCACCAGGCCAGCACGGCGAAGAAGGGCAGCGCCATGGCCATGCGCAGCATGATGAGGGTGACCGCATCCACCCCGTGGCGATAGGCCAGCTTGACGATGATGGCCTTGCCTGAAAAGGCGATCGAGCCGCTCACGGCCAGGAGCAGGCCGGTCCAGGGGGTGCGGCTGGTGGTCATGTCTGGCCATTCTAGGCAGGCACAAAAAAGCCCCGCGCGGGCAGACCGGGCGGGGCTGGTGCACACGACGGGCGACGGTGCGCCCGTGCGGCAGGCTCGGGTCGCTCAGAGCTTCTGGGCCTGCATGAAGTCGTCGAAGGCGGCTTCGGCGAAACGGAACCACAGGTTCTGGTCGGCGCGGAACTTCGCCATGTCCTCGTAGACCTTCTTCCAGTGCGCGTTCTTGGCGCCGATGTCGCTGTACAGCTGCATCGATTCCTTGAAGGCCAGTTCCATCACGTCCTTGGGGAAACGGCGCAGGGTTGCGCGCGTCGTACTTGGCCTGCATGTCGACGTGCGCGTACATGCTGGCGGTCTCGATCATGGCCTTGTATTCAGGCGTGAGGGCCTCGTAGGCCTTGGCGTTGACATAGAAGTCCAGCTGCGGGCCACCCTCCCACCAGCCCGGGTAGGCATAGTGCGGAGCGACCTTGTTGAGGCCGAGCTTCTGGTCGTCGTACGGTCCGACCCACTCGGCGGCATCGATCGTGCCTTTTTCCAGCGCCTGGTAGATCTCGCCGCCCGGGATGTTCTGCGGCACACCGCCCATGCGCTCGATCACCTTGCCGGCAAAGCCGCCGACGCGGAACTTCATGCCCTTGATGTCGGCCGCCGAGGTGATGGGCTTGCGATACCAGCCGCCCATCTGGGCGCCGGTGTTGCCGGCCATGAAGTTGATGATGTTGTAGTTGCGATAGAACTCGCGCATCAGCGTCAGGCCGTTGCCTCCCTGCATCCAGGCCGTCATCTGGCGGCTGTTCATCATGAAGGGGATCGAGCAGCCGAGCGCGAAGGTCTCGTCCTTGCCGAAGAAATAGTAGGGCGCAGTGCCCGCCATCTCGACCGTGCCGTTCTGCACGCCGTCGACCACGCCGAAGGCGGGCATCAGTTCACCGGCGGCGTGGGTGCTGATCTGGAACTTGCCACCCGACAGCTCGGACATCTTCTTGGCAAAGACATCGGCCACACCGAACAGCGTATCGAGCGACTTGGGAAAACTCGATGCCAGGCGCCAGCGGATGTTGGCCTGGGCGTTGACGAAGGCCGGCGCGACACCGGCGGCCAGCACACCGGCCAGACCGGCTTGACGTACGAAGGAACGACGTTCCATGGGGGGGCACTCCTGATGCTCTGTGAGCGATGGGAAAGCCTGGATTCTAGGAAGCACCCGCCGCCCGTCCCGCGAGGGTTTACCTGTGCGCGCCAACACCTGTGCCAGCGCGCCGCGGCAGCTCAGCTCCCAGCGAGCTTCATGCCCTCGACGATGACCGAGCCGACCGTCTTGCTGCCGCTGGCGTAGCGGTCGGCCCCCACGGCGACGATGCGCTTGAACATCTCGCCCAGGTGACCGGCGATGGTGATCTCCTGCACCGGGTAGGCGATCTGGCCGTTCTCGACCCAGAAGCCCGCGGCACCGCGCGAGTAGTCGCCCGTCACGTAGTTCACGCCCTGGCCCATCAGGTCGACCACGAACAGGCCGCGGTGCAGCTTGTTCAGCATGGCCGGCAGGTCGTCGCCGGGCTGCGTCAGGCGGCTGGTCAGGCTCAGGTGCTGCGCGCCGCCGGCGTGGCCGGTGGTGCGCAGGCCGAGCTTGCGGGCCGAATAGCTGCTGAGGAAATAGCCCTGCGTGACACCGGCGTCCACGACGCTGCGCGCGCGCGTGCGCACGCCTTCGTCGTCGAAGGGCGAGCTGCCCTTGCCCTTGGGCACGTGCGGATCCTCGACCACGTCGATGTGGTCGGCGAACACCTGCTTGCCCAGGCTGTCCGTCAGGAAGCTGGCCTTGCGGTACAGCGAGCCGCCGCTGGTGGCGCCCACGTAGGCGCCCAGCAGGCCGGCGGCCAGGGTGGACTCGAACAGCACCGGCACCTCGCAGGTGGCGATCTTGCGCGAGCCCAGGCGCGACAGCGCACGTTCGGCGGCGTAGCGGCCCACCGCCTCGGGGTCGGCCAGGTCGCGCGCGTCGCGCATCGAGGTGTACCAGGAGTCGCGCTGCATGTCGTCGCCACGCCCGACGATGGGCGAGACCGAGAGCGAATGGCGCGAGCTGGCGTAGCCGCCGCGGAAGCCGCGCGTGTTGCCGGCGAAGAAATGCGCCTGCTGGGCCGACACGCCGGCGCCGTCCGAATTGGTGACGCGCTTGTCCGTGCCGCGCGCCGCGGCCTCGCAGCGCTGCGCCAGCTTCACCGCCGCGGCGCTGTCGATGGCCCAGGGGTGGAACAGGTCGAGATCCAGCTCGGCCTCGGCGCCCAGCGCCAGGTCGGCCTCGTCGGGCAGGCCGGCGGCCTCGTCCTCGGCCGTGAAACGCGCGATGTCGTAGGCCGCCTGCACGGTGCGGCGGATGGCCGCGGGCGAGAAGTCCGACGTGCTGGCGTTGCCGCGGCGCTGGCCGATGTAGACCGACACGCCGATGGACTTGTCGCGGTTGCGCTCGACGTTCTCGACCTTGCCCAGCCGCACGCCGACCGACAGGCCGGCGCCTTCGGACACCTCGCAGCCCGCATCGGTGGCGCCCAGTGCCCGGGCCTGCGCCAGGGTGTCCTCGACGAGCTGCCTGAACTGGTCGCGCGTGTGGGCGAAACCCTGGCGTTCGTCGGTGGCCGCTGCGCGGCTGGAGCGTCTGGTGGCAGGTGTCGGGGTCTTGGCCATGAAGCTGTCGGGTGGGGGGTCGAGGGGGCGCACTTATGATATCCGTCGCTCCTGCACCCCCTGACCCATGCCTAGCAAACCGCCTCGCCTGCCCTCCTGGGTGCCCCCTCCCCCTTCGCCCGATGCGCCGCCGAGCAAGACCCGGCTCAAGCAGGAGTCCCACGATCTGCAGGCCCTGGGCAAGGATCTGCTCGACCTGAGCAACGAGCGCCTGGCCGC
>JBJOKY010000545.1:0-2744 GCA_046045865.1 Pseudomonadota bacterium
ATGGCCGGCGGCGGTCTACTATGTGAGGCTGTATGGCGCACCAGTCGGTGCGACGAGCAGGCCGAGGCTGGCCCGGCCGGGGCGGTCATGCTAGGGCGCAGGCTGTCCTGGTGGTGGCGTCGCTCGGCCAGCGCGGTAGAAATCGGTTCACGATGTGGACCACCTCATCAGGGTTAGTGCGGGGCGTGGTGGAGATCGAGCCGGAACCGGACCAGCTGGGCATGGCGTCTGACCAGGCGCACGACCTGCCTCACCACGCCCCGGCGCCGGGCGGGCAGCGCGGCGGGGCGGGCTCGCCTGCGGTCGACGCCGTCATGGCACCCGCACGCGCCGAGACCGCCGGCGCCCAGACCCTGCGCCGCGGCCTGGCCGTGCTGCGCCTGCTCACCCGCGTCGGCCCCGGTGGCCTGCGCGTGAGCGAGATCGGCCGGCGCCTGGGCCTGGCCAAGGCCACCGCCATCCGCCTGACGCGCACGCTGGTGGATGAAGGCTTCGTGCTGCACGACCAGGTCTCGGGCGCCTACCGCCTGGGGCCCGAGGCCTTTGCCGTGGGCCTGGCGGCCGAGCCGAGCTACGAGCTGCAGCGCCTGGCCGCGCCGCTCATGCGCGCGCTGGCGCTGGAGTCGGGCGACACGGTGTTCTTCACCGTGCTGCATGGCGTCGAGAGCATCTGCCTGTCGCGCACCGAGGGCGACTTCCCCATCCGCAACCAGCTGGTCAAGGCGGGCGACCGCTGGCCGCTGGGCGTGGGCGCGGGCAGCTGCGCCATGCTGGCCGCGCTGTCGGACGCCGCCATCGACGACATCCTGGCGCGCAACGCCGCCCAGCGCCTGGCGGCCTGGCCGCGCTGCACCGACGCGGCCATCCGTGCGCTGGTCGACGAGACGCGCGCCCAGGGCTATTGCCTCAACCCCGGCCTGGTGCTGCAAAGCAGCTGGGCCATCGGCGTGCCGGTCTACGACGGGCACAACCGTCCGGTCGCCTCCATCAGCCTGGCTGCCCTCGAAGTGCGGCTGGGCCCGGCGCGCCGGGCCGCGCTGGCCAACCGGCTCATGAGCGCCAGCCAGGAGCTGCACGCACTGCAGCTCGGGCAGACCACCCGGCCGGCAGTCTGAGGTCAGAAGTGGGGCATATGCCCCAATCCGCGCCCGTGCCGGGCGGATCGTGGCGCCGCTCCATCCCCTAGTTCAGGGGGGTCGAAGACACAAGTGAAGTCTCGTTTCCATAGAGCGGCGCGCCGATTCGGTCACGTTTTGTGACCCCCGCCTGAAAAAACTTGTGGCGTCGGCGCACGAAAGATGGAAAACTTTCCCACATGCAGACAACACCGGGACGAAGTGCACGTCGCCCCGGGCTCCTGAAAGCGCAACGGGAGCAGGGGTCTGAGCACCACACCCAGTACAGCCACGGCAACCGTGGCGCGCCACCAGACCACACACCGTTTCGAGGTTTCACCATGTCGACCACTCTTCACACCCTCCGCCGCAGCGTGCACCTCGTCGGCGTTGCTCTGGCCGCCGGTCTGGGCCTGGGCAGCGCGCTGGCCTTCCAGCCCGAAGGCGCCTCGCCCGTCGCCCCTGGCGAAGCGACCGACCGCGTGATCGTGAAGTACCGCCACCACACCACCACCGACGTGGTGGATGCCACCACCCTGAACGGCGCCACCCAGGCCGCTGGCCGTGCCGGCGCGTTCGTGAAGCACCTGCGCCGCACCGGCAACGGCTCGCACGTGCTCAAGCTCGACCGCCGCATCAGCCTGGAACGCGCGCGCCAGATGGCGGCCGAGATCAAGGCCGGCGACGCCCAGGTGGATTACGCCGAGCCCGACCGCATCGTGAAGATCCAGCTCGTGCCCAACGACCAGTCGTACCCGGCGCAGTGGCAGTATTTCGAGCCGGTGGCCGGCCTGAACCTGCCGGCCGCCTGGAACAAGTCGACCGGCACCGGCATCACCGTGGCGGTGATCGACACCGGCTACCGCCCGCATGCCGACCTGGCGGCCAACCTCGTCGCAGGCTACGACTTCGTCACCTCTGCAGTGACCGGCAACGACGGCAATGGCCGCGATGCCAGCGCGCTCGACCCGGGCGACGGCGTGAAGGCGGGTGAATGCGGCACCGGCTCGCCGGCACAGAACAGCAGCTGGCACGGCACCCACGTGGCCGGCACCATCGCCGCGGTCACCAGCAACGGCACCGGCGTGGCGGGCGTGGCCTACGGCGCCAAGGTGCAGCCGGTGCGTGTGCTGGGCAAGTGCGGCGGCTACATGTCCGACATCGCCGACGGCATCATCTGGGCCTCGGGCGGCACGGTGCCGGGTGCACCGGCCAACCCCACGCCGGCGCGTGTGCTCAACCTCTCGCTGGGCGGCACGGGTGCCTGCGACGTCACCACCCAGAACGCGATCAACAGCGCACGCAGTCGCAACGCGGTGGTCGTCGTGGCGGCGGGCAATGCCAACCAGAATGTCTCCAACACCGTGCCGGCCAACTGCGCCGGCGTGATCACCGTGGCCGCGGTCGGCCGCAGCGGCGCGCGGGCCTACTACTCCAACTACGGCGCGCTGGTCGACGTGGCCGCCCCGGGCGGCGACCAGACCCTGGGCACGGCCAACGGCATCCTGTCCACGCTCAACGCCGGCGCCACCGCGCCGGGCAGCGACAGCTACGCCTACTACCAGGGCACCTCGATGGCCACGCCGCACGTGGCCGGCGTGGTCGCGCTGATGCTGGCCAAGGCCCCGG
>JBJOKY010000546.1:0-2741 GCA_046045865.1 Pseudomonadota bacterium
GCTCAGCAACAGCACCACCACGCCCGCCACATTGTAGAACACCATCATCGGCGCGACGGTGATCACCGCCGCCGTCCGCGCCGTGAGCCCGCCCCCGAGAGGCACATCCGGCAGCGTGAAAATAATCGGCAGCCCCACGAACGCCAAATTCCCCCGAAACGCCCCCTGCACAAACGTCCCCGCCGCCGCCTCCGGCACCCGCATCGCCCACGCGGCGAGATACGCTACCGCCACGCTCGCCAGCGTCGCATAGAACATCGCCCCGAGCATCGTCTTCGCCCCCGCCGCCTCGTGAAACGATCCCGCGAGCTGCGAAAACAACAGCGCCGGCTTGTTGCCGGCGGCTGCGACGTGAAGAGTTGACAAAGGCACCCGCCATGCCATCCCCCCCTGCGCATGGGGGGAGCGCCAGCCCCGGGGGTGGCCGCTACACTGTTTAAGACGTCAAAACAACAGTGTTTCACCCAGGGAGACGTGGGTAGCACCCCCGATCACAGGGCTTGAAGATCCAGAAGAAGAAGACGATAGACACTGTTGAACGCGGTGGCGATGCAGGTTGGTCGGGCCGGGCTGGACTTGACCTGATTCGACCTGGCCACCGGCCTGCGCACGTTCACACCCTGCCAGTCCGCACCAACACCCCACCCCACCCCGGCCGCTGACCGGCCACATGGAGCCCACGCATGCACATGACCCGAGTCTTCCTGCTCTGCCTGCTAGCCCTCGTCGCTCCGCAACTGGCCCAGGCGCAAGCCGAAGCCCGGCGCGAATACGCCATCGGCGCGGGTGACGGCCTGAAGATCACCGTCTTCCAGAGCCCGGAGCTCAGCCTTGAGGCACGCGTGAACGAGAACGGCGCCATCACCTTCCCGCTGCTGGGCCAGGTGCGCATCGGTGGCCTGTCGGTCACCCAGGCCGAGAAGACCATCGCCGACGGCCTGCGCACCGGCAACTTCCTCAAGCAGCCCCAGGTCATCATCGCCGTCAGCCAGGTGCGTGCCCACCAGGTCAGCGTGCTGGGCCTGGTCGGCAAGCCCGGGCGCTATCCCATCGAGACCGCCGGCATGCGCCTGAGCGAGCTGATCGCCACCGCCGGTGGCGTGGCCGGTGATGGCAGCGACCTCATCGCCCTGACCGGCACACGCGCAGGCAAGCCGGTACGCATGCAGATCGACATCGCCCAGCTCGTGGCCGGCGCGAATACCGACCAGGATCCGGTCATCCTCAACGGTGACGTGGTCTACATCGAACGCATGCCCATGGTCTACGTCTACGGCGAAGTAGGCCACCCAGGCAGCTTCCGCCTGGAGCGCGGCATGACCGTGATGCAAGCCATCGCACAAGGGGGCGGCCTCACCCAGCGCGGCACCCTCAAGGGCCTGAAGATCACCCGCCGCGACGCCGGCGGCAAGACCCGCGACATCGAGCCCGACCTGGCCGACGGCCTGCTCAGCGGCGACGTGATCTACGTGCGCCCCAGCCTGTTCTGACCCGCCCCGAACCGACCTGCCTGCCCGCCCGCTGCAGTACCGCTCGCCTGCCTGCCCACACCACGACATGAACATTTCCAAATTCCTCGCCATCCTCAAGGCACGCTGGTTCGGCGCGCTGGTCGCCCTGGTGCTCGGTGTCGTCGGCGCCCTGGTTGCCCACCAGGTGTTGCCGCGCAAGTACACCGCCACGGCCGCCGTGCTGGTGGACACCAAGACGGCCGACCCCCTGCTGGGCGGCATGGCTGCGCTGGCCAACATCGGCACCCAGGTCGAGGTGATCAAGAGCGAACGCGTGGCACGCCGCGTGGTGCGTGACCTGAAGCTGACCGAGAACATGGAATTGCGCCGCCAGTGGCAAACCGACACCAACGGCGCCGGCAACTACGAGGCCTGGGTGGCCGGCCTCATCGGCAAGCCACTGGATGCCCGCCCCGGTGGCCAGAGCAACATCATCAACATCAGCTATGTCGCCACCGACCCGAAATTCACCGCCGCCATCACCAATTCCTTCGTGCGCGCCTACATGGACACCGCGGTGGAACTGCGCGTGGACCCGGCCAAGCGCTTCAACACCTTCTTCGACGAACGCGCCAAGGATCTGAAGGAACGTTTCGAGGCCGCCCAGGCCAAGCTCACCGCCTTCCAGCGCGAGAACCAGATCATCGCCACCGACGAGCGCGTCGACATCGAGAACCAGCGCCTGAACGAGCTCAACGCCCAGCTCACCGCCATGCAGGGCGCGGCGGCCGAGGCGCAGAGCCGCACCGCCCAGGCCCGCGCGGCCCAGAACCAGTCGCAGGACGTGATCAACAACGCCACCGTGGCCGGCCTGCGCAACGAGATCTCGCGCCAGGAGGCCAAGCTGCAGGAAATGAACTCCCGCCTGGGTGATGCCCACCCGCAGGTGCTGGAGCTCAAGGCCAACATGGACGAGCTGAAGAAGAAGCTCGAGGACGAGAGCCGCCGTGTGACGAGCAGCGTGGCCATCGCCGGCAATATCACCAATGCCCGCCTGGCCGACGCCAAGAAGGCCCTGGACGCCCAGCGCGAGAAGGTGCTCAAGCTGCGCGAACAGCGCGACGAGCTCAACCTGCTGGCCAAGGAAGTGGACAACAGCCAGCGCGCCTATGACGCCATGGTTGCCCGCGCCACCCAGACCAGCCTGGAAAGCCAGAGCAACCAGACCAACATCTCGCTGCTGGCCGAAGCCACCGAACCCACCACGCCGACCACCCCCAAGCCCCTGCC
>JBJOKY010000547.1:0-3885 GCA_046045865.1 Pseudomonadota bacterium
GCCGACCACGGCGATGAGGTCGGCGTCGGTCCAGGCCGGCGGCGTGGGCGTGCGGGCGCCGGGGCGGTCGCAGACGGTGGCGAGTTCGGCGTCCTCGACATGGCCGAACAGTGGCTGGCGCCAGCGCAGGGTGGCCGAGTCGGCCTGGTCGCGCCCGGGCAGCTCGGCGCGCTCCCACAGGTCGCAGCGCGCCACCACCCAGGATTCGCCGCGGCTGGCACGCGTGCCGCGCACGCGGTAGCGCAGCCGGTCGCCTTCCAGGTGGACGATGGAGGCCAGGTCGACCTGCCAGGGCAGCAGGCGCTGGGCGCTGACCGGGATCCAGCGCGGCCCGGCGGGCAGGGTCTGCGCCGGGCTGGCGCCGATCACGCTGCTGCCTGCCGGCGGTGCGGGCAGGCGCAAGCCGTCGCCGGCCTGGGCCTGCGCCGGCAACGGGCTGGTGGCCAGCAGCAGGGCGGCCAGGGCGGTGGACAAGGCGGCTGCCCGCAGGCCGCGCCGTGGGTGTGCGAGGTTGGCGACGGCGGCGGCGGCGTGCCGGGGCAGGCGCAGCATCGGCGGGGGCGTCAGACCGTCAGCCCGCCGGCCACCTCGATCACGGCACCGTTCACGTAGCTGGCCTCGTCGCTGGCCAGGAAGGCGTAGACATTCGCGATCTCCTCCGGGCGGCCCAGGCGCTTGAGCGGCACCTCGTCGCGCATCTGGGCGACGATCTTCTCGGGCATGGTGGCCAGGATGGGCGTGTCGATGAAGCCCGGCGCGACGGCGTTGACGCGGATGCCCTTGGGGCCGAGTTCGCGGCTCCAGGTCTTGGTGAAGCCGATGACGCCGAATTTCGTGGCGGCGTAGTTGGTCTGGCCGAAGTTGCCGTAGATGCCGACCACGCTGCTGGCGTTGAGGATGACGCCCGAGCCCTGCGCCACCATGGTGTCGGCCACGGCCTGGCTGCAGTGGAACACGCCGCGCAGGTTGACGTCGATGACGGCATCGAACTGCGCCGCGGTCATCTTGACCAGGCGGGCGTCCTTGGTGATGCCGGCGTTGTTGACCAGCACGTCGATGCGGCCGTGGCGTTCCTTCACGGCCAGCACCATGGCGTCGATCTGGGCGCGGTTGGTGACGTCGACGACGAAACCCTCGGCGCGGCCGCCAACGCCGGCACCGGCTTCCAGGCAGGCCAGCACGGCGGCGTCGACCGCCTCGGCCTTGACGTCGCAGGCGATGACGGTGGCGCCTTCGCGCGCGAACTTGAGCGCGGTGGCCAGGCCGATGCCCTGGGCGGCGCCGGTGACGATGCAGACCTTGTGCTGGAGCTTCATGGTGGGGTGGGTCAGGGGATGTGCGGCAGGTGCTGCTCGAAGTCGCTCAGCCCGTGGTCGCCGCCTGCCAGCAGCGTCATGCACGTGCCGGCGTAGCGGGTGGACATCTCGCGCCAGTCCAGCACCTCGTCGCCCCGGGCGATGATGGTGCAGTAACGCTGCGGCTGGCTGACGGCGCGGGGCTGCAGGGCGTGCAGCTCGTCGATGTAGCTGGCCTGGAAGTGGATGCTTTGCGCCGGGTCATGCCATTGCGGCAGCTCGCCGATGTACCTGGCCAGGTCGCGCGCCGGGTACACCGCCGGATTGACAAGCACCACCCGGCAGGCCGGCCCCAGGCGCTCGGCCAGCACGGTGGCGTACCAGCCGCCCAGCGAGCTGCCGAAGACCAGGGTGCGTGCCACCGGCCAGCCGGCGACGGTCTGCGCGATCAGCTCGACCGCCTCGCGCGGCGAGGCCGGCAGCTGCGGGCAGGCCCAGGTGAGGTGTTCTGCAGCCGGCCGGTCGGCGTTGTGTTCGCCCACCCAGCGCGCCATGCGCTGCGCCTTGAACGACAGCGGCGAGGAGCGGAAGCCGTGCAGGTAGAGCAGGTGGGTGGGCGCGGGTGCGGGCGCTGGCGACGAGGCCGCCGTGCCGGGGGTCGGGTCGGCCACGTCGGTGGGGCTCAGGCCGCGGGCGGGGCGGCCGCCGGCAGGGCGTCGGCGCGCGCCTGCAGGGCCGCGAGCAGCTTGCCGTGCACGCCGCCGAAGCCGCCGTTGCTCATGCACAGGATGTTGTCGCCCGGGCGGGCGTGGCGCACCACGCTGTCCACCAGCCGGCCGATGTCGTCGTAGACCCTGGCCTGGGTACCCATGGGTTTCAGGGCCTCGGTCGCGTCCCAGCCCAGATTGGCGCTGTGGCAGAAGGCCAGGTCGGCCTCCTCCAGCGCCCAGGGCAGCTGCGACTTCATGCTGCCCAGCTTCATGGTGTTGGAGCGTGGCTCGAACACCGCCAGGATGCGCTCGCGCCCGGCGCCGCCGCCGTTGGCCAGGTTCTCGGTCTGGTCGAGCTTGCGGCGCAGGCCGTTCACCGTGGTGCGGATGGCAGTGGGGTGGTGGGCGAAGTCGTCGTAGACCTTGATCGAGCCACCTGTGACCGCCACGCTGCCGCGCAGCTCCATGCGACGCTTGACGTTGGCGAACTGCGCCAGCGCGCTGGCGGCCTGGTCGACCGGCACGCCCAGGTGTTCGGCTGCGGCGATGGCGGCCAGGGCGTTGAGCTGGTTGTGCTCGCCCACCAGGCTCCATTCGACCCGCGCCACCTTCAGGCTGCCGCGCAGCACGTCGAAGGCATGCGGCTCGCCGCGTGCGCGAAGGGCGCCAGGCTCTTCCTTGCGGGCACCGAAATGCTGCACGCTGCTCCAGCAGCCACGCGCCAGCACGCGCTTGAGGCTGGCGTCGCGGATGTTGACGATGACCCGCCCGCTGGCCGGCACGGTGCGCAGGAGGTGGTGGAACTGGGTCTCGATCGCCTCGACGTTGGGGAAGATGTCGGCGTGGTCGTACTCGAGGTTGTTCAGCACCAGGGTGCGCGGGCGGTAGTGGACGAACTTGCTGCGCTTGTCGAAGAAGGCGGTGTCGTATTCGTCCGCCTCGATGACGAAGGCCGGGCCCGCACCGAGCCGTGCCGAGACGCCGAAGTTGCCCGGCACGCCGCCGACCAGGAAGCCCGGCTGCAGGCCGGCCGCTTCGAGGATCCAGGCCAGCATGGCGGTGGTGGTGGTCTTGCCGTGCGTGCCAGCCACCGCCAGCACGTGGCGGCCCTGCAGCACGTGGTCGGCCAGCCACTGCGGCCCGCTGACGTAGGGCAGACCGGCGTCGAGGATGTGCTCCATCAGCGCGTAGCGCCCGTCGTCGCCGCGGCCGACGACGTTGCCGATGACGTACATGTCGGGCGCGTGCGGCAGCTGCGTCAGCTGCTCGGCCGCGTAGCCGTTGATCAGCTCGATGCCCAGCGCGCGCAGCTGGTCGCTCATGGGTGGATAGACGTTGGCGTCGCAGCCTGTCACCTGGTGACCGGCCTCGCGCGCCAGCGCCGCCAGCCCGCCCATGAAGGTGCCGCAGATGCCCAGGATATGTATGTGCATGACAGGATTCTAAGAAGGGGCTGCGCCTGGCCGGCGCATCGCTAGACTGCCGGGCAAGCGCCACGCCAACTCCTTGCGCGTGTTACGCCCGAGTTGTGCGGGGCTGGTGCGCGGCACCAGTGTCCGCCTTGCGCCACGGCTTGCGGGCGCGCGTTTTCCATCCCCTGCCTCCCTGCCTCCACACCCCAAATCATGCGTATCGCCCTGCTCACCGGCGGCGGAGACTGCCCCGGCCTGAACGCCGTCATCCGCGCCGTCACCAAGTCCCTCATCCGCCAGTGCAACGCCGAGGTCTGGGGCATCGCCGACGGCATGCTCGGCCTGATCGAACGACGCGGCCGGCCGCTGGGCTGGGACGACGTGAGCGGCATCCTGGCCACCGGCGGCACGGTGCTGGGCACGAGCAACTCGTCCAGCCCCTTCAATGTGCACGGCCAGGACCGCTCG
>JBJOKY010000548.1:0-2734 GCA_046045865.1 Pseudomonadota bacterium
GTGATGGCACGCACCTTCGAGCGCCAGGTGGCGGAGCTGCAGGTGCGCGCGGCTGTGCTCAACCGCTACACCCACCTGGGCACCCCGGTGACGCGGGCCGTGGCGTAACTCCGTCTGGGGTCAGGGGAAGCTCGGCTTTGGTGGAGTTGTGCAACAGAGCCGCACTGCTATGCCACGCAAGAAGGCGGCAGGTGTCTGCCTCGCGCTTGCCACGCCTGGGCGGGTGATTCGGGCGGCGGAGGTTCGTTTCTAATCAGGCCCGCCTATCCACGTCACTTAGGTCGGCAGGCTTCAACGGTTGCAACAGTTGGCCATTCCCTGGGCTACCGAGCAGGCTCACGCCAGCCCGGCCGCGTCGAGTTGCGCGCCCAGAAACCTGAACACCCGCTCGTCCTGACAGAAGGCGACGTTGAAGCGCATCCAGTTGCTGGCTGCCATGTCGGGCGCGAACAGGTGCCCGGGGCCGAGCATGATGTCGCTCTCGGCTGCCTGGTGCGAGATGGCGCCGGCGTCCGCGATGCCCGGGTGGCGCGCCCACAGGAACATGCCGGCCTTGGGCTCGGCGAACAGCTCGAAGCCCAGCCCCGCCAGCTGCCCGGCGACCCGGCCGTGCGCCTCCGCCAGGCGGTCGCGCAGTGCCTTGAGATGCTTGCGCCAGCGCCCTTCGGTGAGCGCACCGTGGATGAGCCGCTCGCTGAATTCCGACGAGGTCAGGCCCGAGATCATCTTGAGCTGGGCCAGGTCCTCGATCAGGTCCGGGTGCGCCACCATGAAGCCCACGCGCAGATTGGGCGACACCGTCTTGCTGTAGCTACCGACGTAGACCACGCGCGCCAGCTGGTCCAGGCTGGCCAGGGAGGGGCGCGGCTCGGGGTCAAGGTCGGCATACAGGTCGTTTTCCACCACCACCAGGTCGTGTTTCTCGGCCAGCTGCATCAGCCGGTGCAGGTGCGCCAGCTGGGCGACCGAGCCGGTCGGGCTCTGCAGCCGCGGCTGGGTGAAGAACACGCGCGGCTTGTGCTGCACGATGAGGCGCTCCAGCGCCGCCAGGTCGTAGCCCTGCGGCGTGCGCGGCACGCCGATGAGCTGGGCGCCGGCAAAACGCAGGCAAAAGAGCAGGTTGGCGTAGCCGGGGTCGTCCACCAGCACGGCGTCACCGGCGCGCACCAGGCGGCGTGCTGCCAGATCGAGCGCCTGGCTGGAGCCCTGGGTGAGCAGCACCTGGGCCGGGCTGACGGCGATCTCCTGCTCGGCCATGCTGGCCTGGATGAGTTCGCGCAGCGCCAGAAAACCCTTGGGGTCGCCGTAGCCGCCCAGGTCGACGCTGTCGGCGGCCGCCAGGGCGCGCAGGCTGCGGCGCACGCCGTCCTCGAACAACCAGTCGCCCGGCAGCCAGCCGCAGCCCGGCTTCATGCCGAGGTGGCGGTTCTCGAAGATCTTGCGCAGATACCAGCCCGAATCGAAGCTGTAGCCGCCGCTGGCCGCGCCGGCCGCGCTGGCACCGGCCGGGGCGCGCTTCCTCACGAAGAAACCCGAGTGCGGCCGCGACACCAGGTAGCCCTGCGCCACCAGCCGGTCGTAGGCCTCGACCACGGTGAACACGCTCACCTGCTGGGCGTGGGCGAACTGGCGGATCGAGGGCAGCTTGGTGCCCGAGCGCAGCGCGCCGTCGTCGATGAGCTTGCGCAGGCCGTCGACGATCTGGCTGACCAGGGGCTGGGTGGAGGCGAGATTGACGGTGAACATGCGCGAAACAAAGTGGGGCGGACGGCCGGCGCGCTGTACCGGCCCGCGGGCCTGCACAGTGCGCCGGCCCTGTGCTTGTTCTGTACATGGTAGCCAGGGCGCCCGGGCGCCTATATTGCGCGATCGGCGTCGGCCGACCGACCGACCGACCGACCGACCGACCGACCGGCTGGCTGGCTGGCCAGCCAGGCTGCGTGCCGGCCCGGCCCTGCCCTGTCCTGCTCTGCCCCCGCCGGGCCTGTTCCCGACCTTTCCCCTGAAGGACCACGACCATGCAACGTGAACCCCACGCCACCAATGCCGCGCTCATGGCGCGCCGCCGTGCCGCCCTGCCCTCGGGCCTGGGCCAGACCTACGACGTGTTTGTCGAGCGCGCCGAGAACGCCGAGGTGTGGGACGTGGAGGGCCGACGCCTGATCGACTTCGCCGGCGGCATCGCCGTGCTCAACACCGGCCATCGCCACCCGAAGATCATGGCCGCCGTGGCGGCGCAGCTGGAGAAGTTCCACCACACCTGCTTCCAGGTGCTGGCCTACGAGCCGTATGTGGAACTGGCCGAACGCCTGATCGCCAGGACGCCGGGCGACTTCGCCAAGAAGGCCTTCTTCCTCTCCAGCGGTGCCGAGGCGGTGGAAAACGCCGTCAAGATCGCCCGCGCCGCCACGAAACGCCAGGGCGTGATCGCCTTCGGCGGCGGCTTCCACGGCCGCACGCTCATGGGCATGGCGCTCACCGGCAAGGTCGCGCCCTACAAGGCGGGCTTCGGGCCCTTCCCGGCCGAGGTCTACCACGCCAAGTTCCCCAACGCGCTGCACGGCATCACCACGGCGGACGCCATCGCCTCGCTCGAAGGCCTCTTCAAGTACGACATCGAGCCCGGTCGTGTGGCCGCCATCATCCTTGAACCGGTGCAGGGCGAGGGCGGCTTCTACATCGCGCCGCTGGACTTCGTGCGCGCCCTGCGCGAGATCTGCGACAAACACGGCAT
>JBJOKY010000549.1:0-2731 GCA_046045865.1 Pseudomonadota bacterium
CGCTTCCGCGACCGCGTGATGTTCCCCATCCGGGATGTCAAGGGCGAGGTGATCGGCTTCGGCGCGCGCGTGATGGACGGCGGCGGCGAGCCCAAGTACCTCAACTCGCCGGAGACGCCGGTCTTCATCAAGGGCCGCGAGCTCTACGGCTTGTTCGAGGCCCGCCTGGCCATCCGCGAGCGCGGCTATGTGCTGGTCACCGAGGGCTATATGGACGTGGTCGCCCTGGCCCAGCTGGGTTTTGGCAATGCCGTGGCCACCCTGGGCACTGCCTGCACGGCCGACCACGTGGCCAAGCTGCTGCGCTTCTCGCAGCACATCGTCTTCAGCTTCGACGGCGATGCCGCCGGCCGCCGCGCCGCCGCCCGTGCCATGGAGGCGGTGCTGGGCCATGCGACCGACACGCGCAGCTTCCGCTTCCTCTTCCTGCCACCCGAGCATGACCCGGACAGCTTTGTGCGCGAGCAGGGCGCCGCCGCCTTCGAGGCGGCCATCGAGGCCGCCGTGCCGCTGTCCCGCCAGCTCATCGACCAGGCGTCGGTGGAGTGCGACCTCGCCACGGCCGAGGGGCGCAGCCGCATGCTGGCCCAGGCGCGGCCCTGGATCGAGCAGTTGCCGGTCGGCCTGCTGCGCGAGCAGCTGCTGGTGGAACTGGCCGCAGCCGGTGGGCTGGGCGCCGACACCCTGCGCCAGCACTGGGCGGCCGGCACGGCGGCCCGCGGGCCGTCCTCCGGCGCCGGGCGGGCGGAGACTCGGCCAGGCGGCCGGGCCCAGGGACCAGATCCGCGGCGGGCCCCGGCCTGGCCGGGCGACGGGGACATGGCGGGCGCGGGAGGCAACGATCCGCCTCCGCCGGACTGGCCCGAGGAGGCGTCCCGCCAGGGTGAGCGGCCACCCTGGGGCGCGAGCCCGGGCGGCGGCGGGTGGCGTGGCGAGTGGTCACGTTCCGGCCAGGCACGGGGCGGCTGGTCGCGCTCCGATCGCGGCAGGGGCGACTGGCCGCGACGCGAGTCCGCCAGCGTGGGCTCGCCGCGCCGGGCGCCGCTGCGCGCTGCCACGCCACTGGACCGCGCGGCGCAGATCCTTCTGGACCAGGCCGAGCTCTGGCTGGAACATTCGGCCGAGGCCCATGGCCTGCTGTGTGAAGCGCCGGCACCCTACGGCGGTTTCTTCGCCACCGTGGAGCGGGTGCTGCATGACCAGGGCCCCCTGCCGGCCCACAGCCTCAAGGACGAGGTGCGCAAGGTGGCGCAGGCCGATGGCAGCGCCGATGCGCTGCTGCCGCTGCTCGATCGACTGGAGCAGCTGCATGCACTGGAGGTGGACGGCGAATCCCGCTCCGGTCAGTTGCGCCACATCCTGCGCGGCCTGCAGCTCGAGGCCATCAAGGACGAGATCAAGCTGCTGCTGGAGTCCGGCGAGCTCTCCGACGAGGCCCAGAAGCGCCGCAACGAACTCATGCAGCGGCGCGATCGACTCAAGGCCGGCGCCCCGGACTGAGCGCCCTTGACCGAGCGCCCCGGTCCAGGGCGCCGGGTGGTAACCGACCCACTTGGCAGGCGGGGCGGACAAGCTGTCCTGCCCCACCGTCCAGGGTCAGCGGCGGAGGCTGGATGGGTATAATCCGCGGTTCGCCCAAATCCGGGCGTTGCGGGCCTGTACACCGTCTGCCGCCATGGCGCCACGGAAGGCCTGCATGGATGAGCCTGGCGCGCCGCAGCCTTCGGGGTCGTGTCCCGATGGCGCGCCGCCAGCGCACTATCCCGCGCCCCGTCGCCCGCATCCCCGGGATGCCCGGCCACGTGACCAGCCCGCCCCCGCTTCCGATTCGAGCCCCTGCCGAGGACCCGCATGACCGCCAAGAAAAGCGCCGCCGCCAAGACCCCCAGTGTGGAAGAGGAGGTGGTGGTGACGCCCGCCAAGGCCGGCAAGACCGCCGCCAAGGCCAAGACCGACGACGCGGCCGCAGACGGCAAGAAGAAGCCCAAGGCCGCGGCCAAGACGGCCAAGACCGAGGCCGACGACGAAGACAGCGGCACCGCCAAGCGGGGCCGCAAGGGCAAGGCCGCGGCTGCACCGGCGGCCAAGAAGGTCGAGGCCGATGGGGACGACGTCGACCTGTCGGACATCGACGGCGAGCTTGAGGGTGAGGTCGAAGCCGAGGCCGCGCCCGTCGAGGTGGTCAGCGACGAGGCCGCCGAAGCGGCCAAGGCCAAGCCGCTGCGCATGAAGGTGTCGCGGGCCAAGGAACGTGCGCTCATGCGCGAGTTCGGCCTGGACGAGACCACGCTCACCGAAGAGGAAGTCAACAAGCGCCGCCAGGAGCTCAAGACCCTCATCAAGATGGGCAAGACGCGTGGCTACCTTACGCACCAGGAAATCAACGACCACCTGCCCGAGAAGCTGGTGGAGGCGGAAATCCTCGAGGCCATCGTCTCGATGCTCAACGACATGGGCATCGCGGTCTACGAGCAGGCGCCCGATGCCGCCACCCTGCTGATCAGCGGCAGCAACACCAGCACCGCCACCGAGGAAGAAGCCGAGGAAGAGGCCGAGGCCGCGCTGTCCACCGTGGACAGCGAATTCGGCCGCACCACCGACCCGGTGCGCATGTACATGCGCGAGATGGGCACGGTGGAACTGCTGACCCGCGAAGGCGAGATCGAGATCGCCAAGCGCATCGAAGGTGGCCTGCAGGCCATGATGCTGGCCATCTCGGCCTCGCCCATGA
>JBJOKY010000168.1:0-9167 GCA_046045865.1 Pseudomonadota bacterium
TCGGCAAAGCCGAACTGGGTGAGCAGGCGCCAGCCGCTGGCCACCATGGTGATGGGGTCGGCCAGGAAGGTCCTGGACACCAGGCCACCGAAGGTGACCGCCGCCCAGACGCAGAAGAACAGGACGAAGAAGCCGACGCCGAGGGCCACACGGGTGCCGGGCGCCACCGGCGTCAGGGGTTTCATCAACGCTGCCAGCTCTTCACTTGAGGAAGCGCGTGTCGGCCAGCTTGCTCAGGTCGGGCACGCTGCGGATGATGCCGGCCTCCAGCAGCAGATCGGCCGCTTCCTTGCTGAAGGCAGCGTGTTCGGCGGTGAAGAACTTCTGGTTGGCCTCGCGGTCCTGCCAGCGCAGGTAGGCCTGGCTCTTCTCGAAGGCCTCGCCGGTCTGCTTGACGTCGGCGCCCATGATCTCGAAGCTCTTCTTGGGGTCGGCCTTGATCATGGCCACGGCCTCGAAGTAGCCGTCGGCCAGGCCCTTGGCGGCCTTGGGGTTCTCGGCCAGAAACCTGGGTGTGCAGCCGAAGGTGTCCATCACCATGGGGTAGTCGAGCGTGGTGGCGATGATCTTGCCGGCCTCGGGCTTGGCGCGCACCGCGCCGAGGTAGGGCTCGTACGTCATGGCCGCATCGATGCCGTCGGTGCTGGCGATCATGGCGTTGGCGGCGGCCTGGGGCGACAGGTTGACCACCTTGACGTCCTTGATCGACAAGCCATTCTTCTTGAGCATCCAGGCCAGGCCGAAGTAGGGCGCGGTGCCCGGTGCGTCGGCGGCCACGGTCTTGCCCTTCAGGTCAGTGATCTTGCTGATGCCGGGCTTGACCACCATGCCGTCGGCGCCATAGCTCTTGTCGAGCTGGAAGATCTGCGTCGTGGCCACGCCATTGGCGTTCCACACCACCCAGGTCTCGACCGTGGTGGCGGCGCACTGCACGTCGCCCGAGGCGATGGCCAGGTGGCGGTCCTTCTGCGGGATCTTCTTGATCGTCACGTCCAGGCCCTGCTTCCTGAACAGGCCGGCTTCCTTGGCCAGGGTGAGCGGCGCAAAACCGGTCCAGCCCGAGATGGCGATGGTGACCTTGGTCTCCTGCGCCTGGGCACCGGCGCTCAGGCCGAACAGGCTGGCCGAGGTGGCCAGGGCGACAGCGGTCTTGCGGATCAGGCTCATCGTGGAGCTCCGGAGGTGAAGTGAACGAGGCGAACGGAAGGGTTCAGACCGGCGACCAGAGTGCCGGCACGCCCGGCAGCGTGCGCAGGATGCGTGCCAGCGCACCGCCACGCACCAGGGCCTGCGCGTGGGCGATGTCGGGCGCCAGGTAGCGGTCGACGCTATGCGTCGGCACCCGTTCGCGCAACAGGGCATGTGCGGCCTGCAGGGCGGGCGAGGTCGCCAGCGGGGCGAGGAAGTCGATGCCCTGGGCGGCGGCCATCCACTCGATGCCCAGGATGTGCGCCACGTTGGCGATCATGGGCTGCAGGCGGCGCGCGGCGAAGGTGGCCATGCTGACGTGGTCCTCCTGGTTCGCGCTGGTGGGCAGGCTGTCGACACTGGCGGGGTGGGCGAGCGACTTGTTCTCGCTCGCCAGGGCGGCGGCCGTGACGTGGGCGATCATGAAGCCGCTGTTCAGCCCCGCGTCCGCCGTGAGGAAAGGCGGCAGGCGCGACACGCTGGCGTCGATCAGCATGGCGATGCGGCGCTCGGCGATGGCGCCGACTTCGGCGATGGCCACGGCCATGGCGTCGGCGGCCAGGGCCACCGGCTCGGCGTGGAAGTTGCCGCCCGACAGCATGGCGCCGTCGCTCGCAAAGACCAGCGGGTTGTCGGTCACCGCATTCGCCTCGATCAGCAGCACCTTGGCCGCGTGGCGCAACTGGTCCAGACAGGCGCCAACCACCTGGGGCTGGCAGCGCAGGCAATACGGGTCCTGCACGCGGTCATCGCCGTCCAGATGCGAGCGGCGGATGGCGCTGCCGGCGAGCAGCGAGCGGTAGTACTGCGCCACGTCGATCTGCCCCGGCTGCCCGCGCAGGGCGTGGATGCGCGGGTCGAAGGGGCTGTCGCTGCCGCGCGCGGCGTCGACCGTGAGCGCGCCGATCACCAGCGCCGATTCCAGCACCGGCTCGAAGCTGAACAGGCCGTGCAGCGCCAGCGCGTTGGAGGTCTGGGTGCCGTTGATCAGGGCCAAACCTTCCTTGGCCGCGAGCTTGAGCGGCGCAATGCCCGCCTCGGCCAGCACGGCCGCCGCCGGCATCTGCTTGCCCAGCGTGTCCGGACGCTGCGGATCCGGTACCAGAAACTCGCCCTCGCCGATCAGCGCCAGCGTCATGTGCGACAGCGGCGCCAGGTCGCCCGAGGCACCCACCGAGCCCTGGCTGGGCACACAGGGCACCAGGCCGGCGTTGAGCACCTGCACGAGGGTCTCGATCACCAGCGGGCGCACGCCAGAGGCACCGCGCGCCAGCGAGGCCGCCTTGGTGGCCAGCATGAGCCGCACGACGGCCGGCGCCAGCGGCTCGCCCACGCCCACGCTGTGGCTGCGGATGAGGTTGAGTTGCAGCGTGGCCAGGTCGGCCTCGTTGATGCGCGTGGACGCCAGCTTGCCGAAGCCGGTGTTGACGCCGTAGACGGGCGCATCACCCTCCGCCGCGCGCCGCACCACCGCCGCGCTGGCCTCGACATCGGCCCAGGCGGACGCGGCGATCTCGACCTGGACGCCACCGGCGTGGATGGCGAGCAGCTCGTCCAGACTCATGGCGCCCGGGGTCAGTGTGAGGGTATTGCTCATAGGCGGCGTCCGGTCGGAGTGATCCTGTCCATGCAGGTGCGGGTCAGGCGGCCGCGCCCAGCATGGGCAGCCTCAGGCCCTGCTCGCGCGCGCACTGGCGGGCGATTTCGTAGCCGGCGTCGGCATGGCGCATCACGCCGGTGCCGGGGTCGTTCCAGAGCACGCGTTCGATGCGTTTCGCCGCTGCGTCGGTACCGTCGCAAACGATCACCACGCCGCTGTGCTGGCTGTAGCCCATGCCCACGCCGCCGCCATGGTGCAGGCTCACCCAGGTGGCGCCGCCTGCCGTGTTGAGCAGGGCGTTGAGCAGCGGCCAGTCGCTCACGGCGTCGCTGCCGTCGAGCATGCTTTCGGTCTCGCGGTTGGGGCTGGCGACCGAGCCACTGTCCAGATGGTCACGGCCGATGACGATGGGGGCCTTGAGTTCGCCACTCTTCACCATCTCGTTGAAGGCCAGACCTGCGCGGTGCCGCTCGCCCAGGCCGATCCAGCAGATGCGCGCCGGCAGGCCCTGGAAGGCGATGCGCTCGCCCGCCATGTCCAGCCAGCGGTGCAGGTGCGCGTCTTCGGGAAAGAGTTCCTTCATCCTGGCGTCGGTCTTGCGGATGTCTTCCGGATCGCCCGACAGCGCCACCCAGCGGAACGGCCCCTTGCCGCGGCAGAACAGCGGGCGCACATAGGCGGGCACGAAACCGGGGAAGTCGAAGGCGTTGGTGACGCCCGCATCGAGCGCCACCTGGCGGATGTTGTTGCCGTAGTCCACCGTCGGGATGCCCATGGCCTGGAAGTCCAGCATGGCCTGCACATGCACGGCGCAGCCGCGCGCGGCCGCCTGGCGCAGCGCCGCGTGCTGCGTGTCATCGGCCTGGGCGGCGCGCCACTGCTCGACGCTCCAGCCCGAGGGC
Source organism: Pseudomonadota bacterium (assembly GCA_046045865.1). GTDB lineage: Bacteria > Pseudomonadota > Gammaproteobacteria > Burkholderiales > Burkholderiaceae_C > Sphaerotilus. The sequence goes on from JBJOKY010000168.1 coordinate 3,691, forward strand.
AGGTAGCCGTTCACCAGGTCGTGGGCGCTGGTCTGATCGGTCACCAGGTCGGGCTTGAGGCCACCGGCCTGCGCACGTTTCACCAATTCGGGCAACACGTCGGCGGCATTGCCGAGCAGGCCGATGGAGATGGCCTTGCCCTCGGCCGTGTACGCCTGGATCCGAGCCAGCGCGTCATCGAGATCAGCAGCCTGTTCATCCAGATACCGGCTGCGCAGGCGGAAATCGATGCGGCTTTGCTGGCACTCGATGTTGAGCGAGCAGTAGCCGGCGAAGGTGGCCGCCAGCGGCTGCGCGCCGCCCATGCCGCCCAGGCCGGCGGTGAGGATCCAGCGGCCCCGCGCCTGGCCGCCGAAGTGCTGGCGCGCCGCCTCGACAAAGGTCTCGTAGGTGCCCTGCACGATGCCCTGCGAGCCGATGTAGATCCACGAGCCGGCGGTCATCTGGCCGTACATCATCAGGCCCTTGCGGTCGAGCTCGTGGAAGTGCTCCCAGCTGGCCCACCTGGGCACCAGGTTGGAGTTGGCGATGAGCACGCGCGGTGCATCCGCATGGGTGCGGAACACGCCCACCGGCTTGCCGCTCTGCACCAGCAGGGTCTCGTCCTCGCCCAGCTTGCGCAGGCTCTCCAGGATGGCCTCGTAGCAGTCCCAGTTGCGCGCGGCCTTGCCGATGCCGCCGTAGACCACCAGGGCATCGGGGTTCTCGGCCACCTCGGGGTCGAGGTTGTTCTGCAGCATGCGGCAGGCTGCCTCGATCAGCCAGTTGCGACAGCTGATCTCCGTGCCGCGCGGGGCACGAACCGGGTGAGGCTGGGCGACACGGTGCAGAGGCGAGAGATCGGTCATGGCGACACCTGTTCGGCTGGCTGGGAGCCTGTGGAGGCTAGGCATCGTACTTGTCTAGACAAGTATCGACAAGCCGCCCTGACGGCTTCATCCATGAGTGTTTACCCGCATGCCTGGCGGCATTGCCTTGCACTTGTCTAGACAAGGTGGAGTCAGTAGCATCCGGCGCATGGCCAACCCGTCCGCCCCGCGTTCCAGCCGCCCCCGCGCGGCGAGCGCCCCGGCGTCGGCCAGCGCGGGCGGCGCACCCTACACGCGGGTCAAGGAGCACCTCAAGGCCGGCCTGTCGCAGGCACGCTGGCGCCCGGGCGAACTCATGCCGTCCGAGGCCGAGCTGGTGGCGCAGTTCGACGTCAGCCGCATGACGGTCAACCGCGCGCTGCGCGAGCTGGCCGCCGAAGGCCTGGTGAACCGCGTGCAGGGCGTGGGCACCTTCGCCGCCGAGCTGCACCGGGTATCGTCCACCCTGACCATCCGCAACCTGCAGGAGGAGATCGCCGCGCGCGGCCACGTCCACCACGCCGAGGTGGTGCTGCAGCGCGAGGAGTCCGCGCAGCTGGCCCTGGCCCAGCAGCTCGGCCTGGCCGAGGGCGACCGCGTGTTCCACACCCTGATCGTGCACCACGACAACGGCGTGGCGCTGCAGTGCGAGGACCGCTACGTCAACCCCGCCGCCGCACCCGACTACCTGGGCGTGGACTTCACCACCACCACGCCGACACGCTACCTGCTCGACGTCGCGCCCATGTGGGACGCCCAGTACACCATCGAGGCCGCCAGCCCCACCGAGCAGGAGGCGACGCTGCTGGGCATCACCCGCCACGACGCCTGCCTGGTCATCGTGCGCCGCACCATCTTCGCCGGCGTGCCCATCACCATCGCTCGCCTGGTCCACCCCGGCGCGCGCTACCAGCTGCAAGGCTCGTTCAGCCCATGACCACCGTGGCCACGCCTTCCCCCGCCATCCCGTCCATTCCCGCGGCGCAGGCCGGCGCACTCGACCGGCGCGCCGCCGCCGTGGTCACGCCCGACCTCGTCCAGGCCTATGCCACCGACGGCGCCGTCGTGCTGCGCGGCCTGCTCGACGCCGCCGAGGTCGCGCTCCTGGCCCAGGGCATCGACGCCAACCTGGCCGCGCCGGGCCCGCGCGCCATCGTCGCCAGCCAGCCCGATGACCCGGGGTTCTTCATCGAGGACTTCTGCCGCTGGCGCGACATCCCGGCCTACCAGCAGCTCGTGACGACCAGCCCGCTGGCGGCGGCGGCCGGGCGGCTGATGGGTGGCCAGGGCGCGCGCTGGTACCACGACCACATGCTGACCAAGGAGCCCGGCACGCGCCAGCGCACGCCCTGGCACCAGGACCAGCCCTACTACAACGTCGACGGCCGCAGCAGCGTGAGCTTCTGGATCCCGGTCGACCCGGTGGAGCGCGCCTCGACGCTCGAATTCGTCGCCGGCTCGCACCTCGGTCTCTGGCTGATGCCGCGCACCTTCATGACGAACGAGGCGCGCTGGTTCCCTGAAGGCAGCCTGGCCGAGCTGCCTGACATCGACGCCGACCTGGCGCGCGACCCGGCGGCGCATCGCCTGCTGGGCTGGGCGCTGGAGCCGGGCGACGTGGTGGCCTTCCACATGCTCGCGCTGCACACCGCCGCGGGCGTGGCACCGGGGCGGCGCCGGCGCGTGTTTTCGGTGCGTTTCCTGGGCGACGACATGGTGCATGCGCCGCGGCCGTGGAAGACCTCGCCCGACTTCCCCGGCCTGGCCGAGCGCCTGCCCGCGGGCGCGCCGATGGACGACTCGCTGTTTCCGCTGCTGTGGCAGCGCGGCGCGGCGCAGGGCTGAACACGCGCAGCGCCGCATGAGCCACCAGTCCGCCGCGCGCCCCGCCACGCCGCGCCTGATCGTCACCACCGACGTCGCCCCGCAGGCCTGGCGCAACGGCCTGGGCCTGACCCGCGAGCTGCTGACCTGGCCCGCGCCGGCCGCCAGCAGCGGCGCGGATCAGTGGCAACTGCGCCTGAGCGTGGCCGACATCGGCGCCGACGCGCCCTTTTCCGCCTTTCCCGGCGTGCGGCGCTGGTTCGTGGTGCTGCGCGGCGCGGGCGTCACGCTGCGCCTGGGGGATGCTGCCGAGCCACTGCGCCAGACCCGCGCCGACGCGCCGCTGGCGTTCGACGGCGCACTGCCGGTCCACTGCCGCCTGATCGACGGGCCGACGCGCGACCTCAACCTGATGCTGCGCGGCGTGCACGGCGCCCTGCTGCCGGTGCAGCCGGGCACGGACTGGTCACCGCCGCCCTCCGCCGTTGCGGGCACCGACGCCCTGCCCTGCGGCCTGTTCACCGCCGTGCCCGGGCGCTGCGCCGTCGACGGGGGCGCACCGCTCGCCCTGCCCGAGTTGGCGCTGCTGTGGTTCGACGACGCGCCGGCCCGCCTGAGCTTCACAACCGACCACCCGGTGGATGACGCACCGCCGGGCTCGCTGGCCGGCACACCGGCCGACACGGTCGAAGACGCCGCCCGGGGCGCAGCCGCCGGGCCGGCAGGCTGGTGGATCGCCGTCCAGCCGCCCTCGCTCAACTCACCCATGGCGCCACAGGCCAGGCCATGACCCGCTCCACCGCCCCCGTCGACCGCCCGCGCAGCAGCCTGTGGCGCCACGCCCACGTCTTCACCCTGGCGGGCGAGCACGGCTGGGGCGAGATCGAACGCGGCGCCCTGCTCATCGAGGGCGAGCACATCGCCTGGGTCGGCCCCGAGGCCGAGCTGCCCACCGGTCTGACCGTCGACGAGGAACACGATGCAGGCGGCGCCCTGCTCACGCCCGGCCTGGTCGACTGCCACACCCACCTGGTCTACAGCGGGCGACGTGCGCGCGAGTTCGAGCTGCGCCTGCAGGGCGCGAGCTACGAGGACATCGCCCGCGCCGGTGGCGGCATCCGCTCGACCGTGGCCGCCACGCGTGCCGCGAGCGACGCACAGCTGCACGCCAGCGCCCGCGCACGTGCCCTGACGCTGCTGGCCCAGGGCGTGACCACGCTGGAGATCAAGAGCGGCTACGGCCTGTCGGCCGAGCACGAGGCGCGCTGCCTGCGCGTGGCGCGCCGCCTGGGCGCCGAGCTGCCGTTGTCGGTACGCACCACCTGCCTGGCAGCCCACGCCCTGCCGCCCGAGTTCGACGGCCGTGCAGACGCCTACATCGACGCCGTGTGCACCTGGCTGCCTGCGCTGCACGCGGAAGGGCTGGTCGACGCGGTCGACGCCTTCTGCGAACGCATCGCCTTCAGCCCGGCGCAGACGCGGCGCGTGTTCGACGCCGCGCGCGCCCTGGGCCTGCCCGTGAAGCTGCACGCCGAGCAGCTCAGCGACCAGGGCGGCGCGGCGCTGGCCGCCGGCTGCGGCGCGCTGTCGTGTGACCACCTGGAGTGGCTGAGCGAGACCGGCATCGCCGCCATGGCCGCCAGCGGCACGGTGGCCGTGCTGCTGCCGGGCGCCTACTACTTCCTGCGCGAGACGAAGCTGCCGCCGGTGGACGCGCTGCGCGCCGCCGGCGTGCCCATCGCCATCGCGACCGACCACAACCCGGGCTCCTCGCCCACGCTGGCGCCACTGCTCATGCTCAACATGGCGTGCACGCTGTTCCGCCTCACGCCCGAGGAAGCGCTGCGCGGCATGACCCGGCACGGCGCGCGCGCCCTGGGCCTGTCCGACCGCGGCCGGCTCGCGTCCGGCCAGCGCGCCGACTTCGCGCTGTGGCCGCTGGACCACGCCCACGAGCTGGCCTACTGGGTCGGCCAGCAGCCCGGGGTGCGCGTGGTGCAGGGCGGGCGCGTCCTGACCGCCGCAGACATCGCCCCGACCAGGACGAGCACCTCATCATGACCGTCACCCCCCCCGACACCACGGCGCCGCGGCGCGAGCGCATCGAGACGCCCGCCTACACCCTCACGCGCGGCCACACGCCGCTGCTGCTGAGCCTGCCGCACGTGGGCACGGCGATCCCGGCCGAGCTGCAGCACCTGTACGTGCCCGCGGCCCTGGCCGTGCCCGACACCGACTGGCTGCTCGACGAGGTCTACGCCTTTGCCCACGAGCTGGGTGCGAGCGTGCTGGTGCCGCGCCTGTCGCGCTACGTGATCGACCTCAACCGTCCGCCCGGGAACGCGCCCATGTACCCGGGCGTGAACAACACCGAGCTGTGCCCCACGCGCGCCTTCACCGGCCAGCCCCTCTACTACCCGGGCTGCGCGCCCGACGAGGCGCAGATCCAGGAACGCCTGGCGCGCTGGTGGCAGCCCTATCACCAGGCGCTGGAAGGCGAGATCGCGCGCCTGCACACCGTCCACGGCCACGCCCTGCTGTGGGACGGCCACAGCATCCGGGACGAGCTGCCCTGGCTGTTCGAGGGCCGGCTGCCCCACCTCAACCTGGGCACGGTGGACGCCACCAGCTGCGACGCCCGGCTGCGTGCCGCGCTGATGGCGGTGCTGGCCGGCCAGCAGCAGTTCAGCCATGTCACCGACGGGCGCTTCAAGGGCGGCAGCATCACGCGCCGCCACGGCCGCCCGCAGGCCGGCGTGCACGCCGTGCAGCTGGAAATGTGCTGGTCGACCTACATGGACGAGG
>JBJOKY010000169.1:0-9159 GCA_046045865.1 Pseudomonadota bacterium
CTTGCCGCGGGCGTTGGAGTTCTTGCCGCCGACCCAGATCGCCAGCTTGCTGTGCTCGGGGTCGTTGATCTGCATGGGCGGGCACGGGGGGTAGCAGGCGCCGCAGCAGATGCATTTCTTCTCGTCCACCTCCAGGCTGGGCTTGCCGTTGACCAGCGCCGGGCGGATGGCTGCCACCGGGCAGCGCGCCACCACCGCCGGGCGCTCGCACATGTTGGCCACCAGGTCGTGGTTGATCTTGGGCGGCTTGGTGTGCTGGACGATGATGGCGATGTCGGCCTGGCCGCCGCAGTTGATCTCGCAGCAGCTGGTCGAGAGGTGCACGCGGTTGGGCATCTCCTCGCGGATGAACTCCTCGTGCAGTTCGTCCATCAGCGCCTTGACCGCGCCCGAGGCGTCGGTGCCCGGGATGTCGCAGTGCAGCCAGCCCTGGGTGTGGGCGATCATCGAGACCGAGTTGCCGGTGCCGCCCACCGGGAAGCCGTTCTCCTGCAGCGCGCTGATCAGGGGGGCGACCTTGGCCGGGTCGGCCACCATGAACTCGATGTTGCTGCGGATGGTGAACCGCACATGCCCTTCGGCATAGGTGTCGGCAATGTCGCAGAGCTTGCGGATGGTGTGCACGTCCATCTGCCGCTGCGTGCCGGCGCGCACGCTCCAGACCTCGTCGCCGCTGTGGGAGACATGGTGCAGCACACCGGGCCGCGGGCGATCGTGGTATTTCCAGTTGCCGTAGTTCTTCAGCAGCGTCGGATGCAGGTACTGCTTGTTGTCCGGTGCGCCGCTTTCGATGGGCGTGCGATGTGCCATGGGGACGGGTCTCCTCGTGACCCCGGGCTGGTCGGCCCGGGGATGCGGTAGCGTGAATGCTGGGGGACGTGGCGCCTGGCCGCGGTGCCAGGCCTGGGCTCGCTCAGGCGGCCTTGATGGCGATGGTCTTGCGCGCGTTCACCTTGGCCACTTCCTCGTCCCAGCCGTCCATGCGGACGTAGGGATTGGTGCGCGGCGTGGCCACCATGTTGGGATCGATCTCGACCTCGATGCCTTCGAGGAAATTCACCAGACCGATGCGCTCGATCATCTCGCCGGTGCGCTCGTGCTCCAGCGCGTTCTCGGCGAAGAAGTCGATCACCTTCTGGCCTAGCTCGACCAGGACCTCGTAGTCGTCCTCGGTCTTGAGCGGCATGAAGGGCACGACCACGGTGCCCATCAGGTCACCGATCTTGAGGGTGCGCTTGCCGCCCACCAGCACCGTGGCGCCGGTGTCGGTGCCCTTGGCCAGCGCGCCGGTCATGACGTTGATGCAGTGCATGCAGCGCACGCAGTCCTTGTTGTCGATCTCCAGCGCGTGGGTGTCGTCGAGCTTGACGCTGGTGATGTGGTCGGCGGTGCGGACGTCCTGATGCACCTTGACCTGCATGGCCTTGGTCGGGCAGCGCACCACGACCTCGTTGATCAGCTTGTTCATGTCGTACCTGGCCATCCACTTGCGCGCCAGATCCTCGTCGGTGCGCATGTTGTCGCGCCAGGTGCCGATCACGGCCATGTCGGCGCGCTGGATGGAGTTCATGCAGTCGTTGGGGCAGCCGCTGAACTTGAACTTGAACTTGTAGGGCAGGGCAGGGCGATGGATGTCGTCCACGAAGGTGTTGATCACCTGACGGTGGGCCTTGGCCTCGTCGTAGCAGCTCTGTTCGCAGCGCGCCGCGCCCACGCAGCTCATGCTGGTACGCACCGCCGGTCCGGCGCCGCCCAGGTCGAAGCCCAGCTCGTTGAGGTCGTCGAAGGCGGCCTGCACGTTGTCCGTCCTGGCGCCCTGGAACATGATGTCGCCCGACTGGCCGTGAAAGGCGATCAGGCCCGAGCCATGCTTTTCCCAGATGTCGCACATCTTGCGCAGCACGTCGGTCGTGTAGTGCATGCCGGGCGGCGGCTGGATGCGTAGGGTGTGGAACTCGGCCGCATCAGGGAAGACCGGCTTGCCGGCTTCGTCCTTCAGCTCGGTGAAGCGCGGGATGACGCCGCCGCCATAACCGAACACGCCCACCGTGCCACCCTTCCAGTAGCCCTTGCGGGTGCGGTAGCTGGTCTCGAGCGTGCCCAGGATGTCGACCATGTAGTCCTTGTCCTGTGCCAGGCGCTTCAGGCCGGTCACGAAGCTCGGCCAGGGCCCGGTCTCGAGTTCATCGAGCATCGGCGTGGGGTGCTGTGCTTTTGCCATGTCTTGTCTCCGTTGTGACGGCCTGCCTCGGGTCGCGGCCTTCATCTGCTGGGTCGTATCGTCGCCGCGCCGGATCACTCCGGGTATCACTCTCGTTGAGTAGCTCACGATAGACCGTCGGAGCAGGCGCGGCACTACCCGAAAGGGGTATGTGCCGCTCACCCGTACCGGGTATGGACGCTGGGTGGGGCGCTCACGCTCAATTCAGCACCCTGCCTGCCTTGCACGAGGTCCATGGCTGACCACTCCCCAAGCTCAGGCGTTGCCTGCCTGATCACGTCGAACCCACATGACCATCCTGCTCACCCCGATCCTGCGACTGACCGTTCCGCTGGGCGGCCAGCAGATCGAGCTGCAGCAGCTTGACCACGAGGCCGGCGGCATGAGCATGCTGCGCACCCGCATCCGCGAGAAAAGCCGCTTCACCGTCTTCGACGTCGACCCGCTGACCGCCCGTGCATGGGGTCAGGCCCTGCTCGACTGGGCTGCCGATCAGGTTGATCAGCCTGTCCAGGCCGCGCCGGGTGCACCAGGGGTGACGTCATGAGGCTGGCGAGCGACGGCTTGATCGACCTGCCGGGGTACGAACACGGCGGCAGCGCCGATCTGCCTGCTGCCAGCCTGATCGATGTGGCCTTCGAACTGCAAGCCAGCGACCGGCAGCTGCCCGCAGATCATCAGCCGGCCCTGGTCGCCACCCTGGACGCCACCTGTCCGGGCTGGTCGGCTCACCCAGGTGCCGGTGCCCATCCGCTTGCGCTGGCCAGCGGCGGCCTGCTGTCGCGTCGCACGCGCCTGCTGCTGCGCGTGCCGCGCGACACCGCGCTGACGCTGGTCGCACCAGATGGCCTGCTGCATCGGGCCCTGCAACCTGTCGGCATGCCGGCCCTTCGGCTGGAGGCCCCGCAACTGCGCGAGCTGCTGCCCTGGTCTGCGCTCCATGCCCACTTCGTTGTCATGGACGACGAAGCGGCCACCGAGCCCGGCGATGCCGCCGCTGCCGAACTGGCGTTCATGCTCGCCGCCGCGCGGGCTCTGCAGGCGCTTGCGGTGCGCGGCCGCGTCATCTGCGGCCGGCGCCAGCAGCGCCACGGCCCGCGTCTGGGCAGCCTGCTGCAGGGGCACAGCCTGATGGTCGACCAGCTCGGCCCGGCCGATGCCCTGCGCCTGCTCGAACACGGCCTGGGCCGGCACCGTCGGCTGGGCTGGGGCCTGTTCGTGCCGCACAGGTCGGCCGCCGCCGTGGGCAGTCCGCATGGCTGAGCGCTGACCCCGCACCCGACGGACCACACCACGACTCTTGCAGCCCATGCCTGCTTTCCTCGACTAGACGCGCCCGCTGCCAGGTGCGCATACCCGGAGACCACACCATGCCCTATACCGTCAATGGCCAGACCCTCGACACCGACGATCAGGGTTACCTGCTCGAAGCAGACTTCGGCGACGAGGTCGTGCAGCTCATCGCCGAGGCCGAAGGCATCACTCTGACCGACAACCACTGGAAGGTCGTCAACTACCTGCGTGACGAGTACCGCGAGAACGGCCACACGCCCAACTTCCGCAACATGCTCAAGGGCATGGCCGAGATCATTCCCGGCTGCGAGAGCAAGACGCTCTACGACCTCTTCCCCATCGGCCCGGCCAAGCAGGGCTGCAAGGTGGCCGGTCTGCCCCAGCCGCTGGGCAAGGGCGGCTACTGATGACCCGGCGCGGGTCAGCGCGCCCGGGGCCCCCGGCCAGGAGCCCGGCATGAGCAGCACCACCTTGCCGGCCATGCGCATCAAGAGCCGCTGGTTCAAGCCCGGCGAGCACCACGATGCGGGCGAGCAGGCCGGCGCCATGGCCTTCATCTGCTGGCGCGTCTCGCACCAGCTGGTCAAGCGCCTGCGGGTGGCCAACTTCGACATCGACGCCGGACCAGCCTACTTCGGGGTGCTGCGCGAGGCCCTGGTCTTCTTCTGCACCGTCTGCGACCGTGTGGTGCACGAACGCCTGACACCCGAGGACCGCGTGGCTTTCGTCATCGCCCTGGTGCGTCATGCCGCACGCCACTACGGCGAGAACGCGCAGGAACTGCTGGGCCCGGCCCCGGCGGGTGCGGGCTCGCATCAGGACGTGTTCATCGACGCCTTCAACGAGGCCAGCCCGCAGTACGCCGACTATCCCGGCCAGGCTGCGCCGCGCCGGCCCGCCGCAGGCGGCGGTGCCGATGACTCGCCGGACCACCTGACCACGCCCGGCGCCGGTCACCCGGTCGCTGCCGTCGGCTTTCAGCCCGGCTTTGCCTATGTGCGCCATTTCGCCGGCCGTATCCAGCCGCATCTGCCGCTGAAGGATCGCCAGTGGGTGATCGACCAGCTCATGGCGCTGGACGTGCCCGATTCGCTGGAGATCATCCAGCGCGCGTTGCGTGAGCTGTTCGACCCTGCGCCGCGCGCACGTCGTCGTGCCACCCTGGGTGGTGAGTGAGGCACAAGGCCAGCCCATGCACGACATGTCCGTGATCGACCTGCCTCGCCTGGCCTCACCCTTCGACCTGCGCGACCGGGACAGCTATCAGCGCTGGCGGGCCTGGAAGCTCGCGCACGCACCGCGCGCTGCCGAAGACCTTCTTGTCGAGGTGGGCGATCCGGCGCGGCTCAGTGGCGCTGAACGTGCTGCCCTGCTCACCTGCATCGCACGCTGCAACGTGGCGGTCTACCGCCTGCGCGGCCGGCCTGGCGGTGACGCCGCTGCCGGCGTGGCGAAGCAGCAGGCGAGCGTCCAGGCCCTGGGCGCCCAGCTGGGCCTGCACCGCCTGGACGCCAACTGGCTGGCCGAGGAGGACGGCATCTCGCAGATCACCGTCAAGGCCGCCGAGGGCGACGCCCGCGCCGGTGACGGCGCGGCCTTCATCCCCTACACCGACCGGGCCATCCGCTGGCACACCGACGGCTACTACCACCCTCGGGAGCGGCGCATCCACGCCATGATCCTGCACGCGGTGCGGCCGGCGCAGGAAGGCGGCGTCAACCGCCTGCTCGACCATGAGCTGGCCTACATCGCCCTGCGCGACGAGGAGCCGGCGCTGGTGCGCGCCCTGATGCACCCGCAGGCCATGACCATTCCGGCCCGCCTGGGCGCCGCGGGAGAGGCGCGTGCGGCGCAGTCAGGCCCGGTGTTCAGCGTCACACCAGGAGTCGATGGCCGCCCGGCCCTGCACCTGCGCTACACCGCTCGCACACGCAGCATCGTCTGGCGCGAGGATCCGCTCACCCAGGCCGCTGCGGCCCGTCTCCTGGCGCTGCTGGATGCGCCCGCCTGCGCGGGCCGCGTGACGCTGCGCCTGGACGCCGGCATGGGTATCGTGGGCCACAACCTGCTGCACGACCGCAGCGCCTTCCGCGACGACCCGGCCGCCCCGCGCCTGCTGCTGCGCGCGCGCTACCTCGACCGTTGCAGCCCCGTTCCGGACCAGGACAACACCGCGAAGGACATGCCATGGCGCAATGGTTGACCGTCTGGCGCGCCGCCCACCTGGTGGGTGTGCCGCGTGGCGTGCTGCAGCAGCGCGTGCGCCAGGGCGAGATCGAACTGCACGACGGCCTCATCGCCACCGAGACGCTGACGCGCCTGTACCCCCAGGCCCGCATCGAGGAGTCGGGCATGCTGGAGCGGGTGGTGCAGATCCGCGACGAGGCCTTCGGCAAGCGCCTGCGCGAACGCGTCCTGCCCAGCCAGGAGGTGCTGGCCCAGCGCCTCTTCCACCAGACCCAGGAACTGGCCGACGTGCAGCGTCACCTGCAGCGTTACCACGGCCTGGTGGTGGCGCTGCGCGAGCGTGTTCGCACCCTGGCCGGCGAGGCCCTGGCCGCCACCGGCCGAACGGACGAACGCCTGGCCTGCCTGCAGGCCGACATCGATGCCGGCCTTGCGAAGGCGCTGGCCACCGAAGGAGTCGACATGCTCGACGTCATGGACGACCTGCTCAAGGTCGTGTCGGCCCAGGTCACCCTGCGGCCCAGCGGCCACCAGTACGCGGTGGAAGGCCACGACAGCCTGCTGCAGGCCGGCCTCAAGGCGGGCCTGGAGCTGCCCTATGGCTGCGGCAACGGCAGCTGCGGCCTGTGCAAGATGCGCGTCACCAGCGGCGAGGTCGTGCGCATCATGCACAGCGACTACGCCCTCTCGGCCACCGAGAAGTCGCAGGGCTACATGCTGGCCTGCTGCCACACGGCGGGCAGCGCCGAGCTGACGGTGGCGGCGCTGGAGACGCATGACCCGGCCGATATCCCGCAACAGCAGATCGTTGCCAATGTGCGCGGCCTCAAGCCGCTGGCCGAGGACACCCTGCTGCTGCACCTGCAGACGCCGCGCAGCCACCGCCTGCGCTTCATGGCCGGCCAGTCGGTCACCCTGGGCCTGGCAGCCGGTGCGGCCGGCGAGGACGTGCACACCGACTTGCCCATCGCCAGCTGCCCCTGCGACGACCGCAACCTGAATTTCTTCGTCGCCCGCGATGCGCAGGACGACTTCGCCACCCGCCTCTTCGCGGGCACGGTCAAGGCCGGCGATGCGGTCACGATCTGGGGGCCGCAGGGCCGCTTCGTGCTGGGCGACGAGGTCAGGCCGCTGGTCTTCGCCTGCTGCGACACCGGCTTCGCGCCGGCCAAGAGCCTGATCGAGCATGCCCTGGCCGGCGATGCCGCCCCCTCGATCGACCTCTACTGGCTGGCCACGCGGCCCGACGGCCACTTCCTGGCCAACCAGTGCCGCGCCTGGTCCGAGGCGCTCGACCCCTTCGATTACGCGCTCTCGACGCACGCGGACCCGGCCACCGGCGCCAGCCAGATGGCCGCAGCCATCCGCGCCGACCTGTTCGACATCGACTGCGTCTACTACGTCAGCGGCCCGGCGCGGTTTGTCGATACCTTGTGCAGCGAACTCGCCGCCGCGGGCGTGGCTGCGGCCCATCTGCATGCGCAGGTGCTGCCATGAGCTGCGCCTGCGGACGCACCGAGGGTGGCTGCGGCGCCGAGGCCACGCCGGCGCCCCAGGCCGCTGACAGCGCGGCCATCGCCGACGGCTGCAGCGGCGGCGAGCCCATCGCCTTGCAGGTGCTGGGCGACACCATGCTGCCCGAGTTCCGCGACGGCGACATCGTTGTCATCGAGCCCGACGGCGCCCTGGGCGAGGGCAGCTTCGTGCTGGCGCAGGTCGAGGACGACTGGCAGTTGCGCCAGCTCGAACACACCGGCAGCGGCTGGACGCTGCGGCGCCTGAACCCGGCCGCGGGCGAGGCGGCCGTGCTGCCTATCGCCGACCTCTCGGCCATCTGGGGTGTGGTGATCCAGCGCTCGGTGCCCGGGCGGCGGCGCGAGCGCAAGTCCTATCTGCGGCCGCAGGGTCTGCCTGCGGCTGCCGCACAGGCGCCGGCCGTTTCCCACGACAGGCTGCGCGAGGCGCCCACGTCCGCAGCCCCCCGGCCCTGAGGTCCGTCCATGCCCTACTACGTCTATGCCCTCAAGGGCTTCGGCCGGCTCGAAGCCCAGGGCGAACATGGCAGCTACCGCGAAGCCTCGGCCCAGGCCAAGAGCCTGCGCGCCCAGGACGAACGGCCGGCGGGGGAGCGCATCAAGGTGATCTTTGCCGACGATGCCCTGCAGGCCGAGGACCTGCTGCTGCAGGTGCGCGACCCTCGCCACGAGGGTGGCGATGACTGACGGACGACCGCCCGCTTGCAGGGCGGTGCTTGCAGGGCGGTGTCAGTCCTTGGTCGGGTTCAGTCGTCGCCCGCGGCGAGGATCCGCAGCGTCACCACCGAAGCGGCGATGATGCTGCCGATGGCGATGAAGGAGCCGATGGCCAGCGTCGAGACGCCCGAGATACCCTGGCCCACCGTGCAGCCCAGTGCGGTGACGCCGCCGAAGCCCATCAGCATGGCGCCGATGAGCTGGTTGCGCAGATCGGTCAGCGAGGCGAAGCCCTCCCAGCGGAAGCGCCTGGCCGCCAGGGCATGGACCGCCGAACCGGCGATCACGCCCAGCACGCTGGCGATGCCGAAACTCAGGTGCAGGGACTTGTCGGTCCACATCATGAGCAGTTCGAGCGAGAAGGCCAGCGGCGCCACGAAGCTCATCGATTCGAGCGTGCGCGTGTTGGTGGCGAAATAGGTCTGCTCAAGCGTATCGGGGTTCTCGCCGAAGCCCAGGTGGCCGGTGACGTACCAGCCCAGCACCACCAGCAGGCCCAGCGCCGCACCACCCAGCACCTGGGGCTTGTTGGCGCGGAAGCGGCCGTCCTTGAAGCAGAAGGCCAGCAGGCCCAGGCACAGCAGGGCGGCGGTGGCGATGAGCGCGGTGCGCGCATCCAGGCCGCCCATCCGTGCGACGGCGGTGGCCAGGCTGGAGTCGGCCCAGCCCAGGCCGGCCAGGTCCACCCGCACCGGGTCGAGGAAACCCGCCCGCCACTGGCCGAACAGGCCCTTGAGCGTCATGTATGACGCCAGGCCCAGGAAGACCAGCACCACCAGTGAGCGCAGGCTGCCGCTGCCCACCCGGATGAGGTTGCGGTTGGCGCAACCGCCGGCCAGCGTCATGCCCACGCCGAAGGCGGCGCCGCCGATGATGAGCGAGAGCCAGGGCAGGTTGGCACGCTGCGGCACCGACTTGGCCAGGTCCACCTGCCCGGTCAGGGCCAGCACGGTGGTGCCGGCGATGGCCACCGCGATGGCCAGCAGCCACATGCGCATGCGGCCCCAGTGGCCCATGTTGACGATGTCGGACAGCGCCCCCATGGTGCAGAAGTTGGTGCGCGCGGCCACCAGGCCGAAGGCGAAGGCCAGGCCGAATCCACCGGCCAGCACGATCTGGATGAAATGAGCAGCTTCCATGGCGATCTCGCGTGCTGCTTCAGATGAAGAGGCAGACGTCGGTCTCGCCGGCGAACTTCATGAAGGT
>JBJOKY010000170.1:0-10608 GCA_046045865.1 Pseudomonadota bacterium
GAAGCTGCCATTGATGGTGGAGGGCAGGGCGATGACTTTGGCCGTGGCGATGGTCTCGTTGGGCTCGATCTCGGCCGAGCCGGGCGGGGGCGGCGGGGGCGGCGGGGGCGGGGGCGGCGCCGGCGGCGCTGCGCCCACCGCGGCGATGACAGCCGCGTTGGCGTCCACGATGCCGCTGCCGCAGCCCAGCGCGCAGGCCACCGGCAGTGGCCGGGCGCTGGCCTTCAGGCGCGCCTCGATGTCGTCGGGCGTCAGGGCCGGATTGCGCGCCAGCATCAGCGCGACCACGCCGGACACGTGCGGCGCGGCCATCGAGGTGCCCTGGTAGTAGGCGTAGCTGTCGACGCCCGGGCCCTTGGTGCCGGCGTTGAGCGTGGAGTACACGCCGTCGGTCTGGCTCAGGCTCTGGTCGCCGCCGGGGGCGGAGACATCGACCTTGGCGCCGTAGTTGGAATAGAAGGCGCGCGCGCCGGTCTTGCCGACCGCGCCGACCGAGATGACGCCGGTGCAGCTGGCGGGCGAGTAGCCGGTGGCGTCGGCGTTGGAGTTGCCGGCCGAGACCACCACCACGGTTTTGCGGCTGCGTGCGCTGTTGATGGCGTTCTGGGTGGTGGTGTCGCACACGCCCGCGCCGCCCAGCGACATGTTGATCACGCGCGCGGGCGTGGCATTGGCCGGGATGCCCGGTACGGTGCCGCCCGAGGCCCAGATGATGGCGTCGGCGATGTCGGAGGTGTAGCCGCCGCACTTGCCCAGCACGCGCACGGGCTGCACCTTGGCGCCGTAGGCCACGCCGGCCACGCCGGTGCCGTTGCCGGTGACCGCGGCGACGGTGCCGGCCACGTGGGTGCCGTGCCAGCTGCTGTTCGAGGCCGCCGAGCCCGCGGCGCATTCGCCCGCGGCGACCCAGTCGCCCGGATCCAGGGCGCTGGCGTCGCGACCGTTGCCGTCGTTGCCGACATTGGCCAGGGTGATGAAGTCGTAGCCGGCCACGATGTTGGCAGCCAGGTCGGCGTGCGGACGGTAGCCGGTGTCGATCACCGCCACGGTGATGCCGGTGCCGGTGGTCTTGTCCCAGGCCAGCGGCAGGTTCAGTCCGCCGGTGGCGCTGGTGTAGTGCCACTGCGACGCCAGCGACGGGTCGTTGGGCATGAGCTGGATCGTCATGACGCGATCGGGCTCGGCGTATTCCACGTTCGGGTCGGAGGCGCGGATCTCGGAGGCCAGCTGGTGCGCGCGGTCGAGCGTGAGACGCTTGCTCAGCTTCATCACATGCGAGCCCGAACCGGTGCGGCGCAGGTGCTTGACCAGCACGTCGGCCTTGCCCGCGGCGCGTTCGGTGCGGCGCAGCGTGGCCGAGTCCATCACGTCGGCGTCCGAACGGTCGCGGTACTTGATGATCAGGCGGTCGGTGCCGCCTTCCGACTCGACCTGCTCCTTGGCTTGCGTGTTGTCCGACTTGCGGGCGTGGGCCGGAAGCGCCAGCGCGACGGCCAGCGCCAGCGGCGTGAGCCGCAGCAGGCGGCCGAGTAGCTTGTAATCCACAGGCATTGAGATCCCTCATTCCTCTAGGTGGTGGGTGTTGTTGCTGCTGCGCCGGCCGTGTTCGTCCCGAGAGGTCGCTCCATCCCCGGCCGGCGCGGCGCAGAGCTTATGAGGGCTTATTCATCTCGGGTGCCCGACACCCCGGGTGAGTGGTGCGGCGGCTGCGACGTCTTGCCACTTTGGCCATGAGATACACGCAGTAACAGGCCGATCGCGCAGCTTGCCGCCGGCTGTCCGGTCGTATGCGTGGCGCGCGGGCAAGAAAAAGCGACCTGCCCCGTGCGGAGAGGTCGCTGCGGCGGGCCCTGGCCGCGCCGAGGCCGAGCAGGGCCGGGGCTCAGCGGCTGATCGTCGCGTAGGCCGAATGGTTGTGGATGGACTCGAAGTTCTCCACCTCGACCGCGTAGCGGCCGATGCGCGCGTCGGCGTTCAGGCGCAAGGCGACGTCGCGCACCAGGTCCTCGACGAACTTGGGGTTCTCGTAGGCACGCTCGGTGATCCACTTTTCATCAGGGCGCTTGAGCAGGCCCCAGATCTCGCTGGAGGCACTTTCCTCGGCATAACGCACCACCTCGGGGAAGCTGATGGGGGCGAGCTGCTCGATCTTCAGCGTCACCTCGGAGCGCTGGTTGTGCGCGCCGTAGTCGGAGATCTCCTTCGAGCACGGGCACAGGCTCTTGACCGGCACCACGGCCTCGGACCAGACCGACACGCTCTCGGCACGCGCCTCGGCCAGCCAGCCGCCGCGGTAGTCGAGCAGGCTGCTCACGCCCGAGACGGGCGCGTTCTTGCGGATGAAGAAGGGGAAACGCGCCTCGATGCTGGCCTCCTGCGCGTCCAGGCGCACCAGCAGTTCGGCAGCGCGTTCGCGCAGGCTGGTGGCGTCGAGCACCACGGCGTCGCGGTTGAGGTCTTCCAGCCAGGAGACGAAGCGCGACATGTGCGTGCCCTTGCGCTCGGCCGGCAGTGCCACCGACAGCGACCATTCGGCCACGGCCTGCACGGCGTCGGCGCCCACGCGCACCAGCAGCGGGTAGCGCAGGCGCTTGACGCCCACGCGGGTGATGGCGATGTGGCGCTGGTCGCGCTCGCTCTGCGTGTCGGGGATGGCGGTGGCGAGCGATGCCGGCGCGGCCGCACGGGCCAGGCTCTGAGGGTGGGTCATGTCGTTCATGGGCGCAAGCATGGCAGGTCAGGCCGCCGCGGGTGCGCCTGGGGTTGTCACCGGGTGAGGTCGGGCGTCGGGGCCGGGCGGGCGGTCGGGGCCGGCTCAACCGTTCACGGCGCGCAGGCCGGCCGGCGCTGCCGGCGTGTTGCCGACGTGGCCGAAGCGCTGCAGCACGGCGCGTTCGATGCCTGCGGCGTCCAGGCCGAGACGGGCGTGCAGCAGGGCCGGGTCGCCGTGGTCGACGAATTCGTCAGGCAGGCCCAGGCGCAGCACGGGGATCTGCAGGCCCAGATCCTGCAGGGCCTCGAGCACGGCGCTGCCGGCGCCGCCGCTGATGCAGCCTTCCTCGATCGTCACCAGGGCGTCGTGGCTGCGCGCCAGGCGTTCGAGCAGCGCGGTGTCCAGCGGCTTGATGAAGCGCATGTTGGCGACCGTGGCGTCGAGCGCCTCGGCCGCTGCCAGCGCCGGGTAGAGCAGGCTGCCGAACGCCAGGATGGCGACGCCCCGGCGGCCCTGGCGGCGCAATTCACCCTGGCCCCAGGCGATTTCGTCGAGCTCGGCCACGGGCACCGTGCCGGCGCCGGCGCCGCGCGGGTAGCGCACGGCGACCGGCTGCGGGCGGCGGTAGGCGGTGGTCAGGGCGCGGCGCAGCTCGGCCTCGTCGGCCGGCGCGATCAGCGCCATGTTGGGGATGCAGCGCAGGTAGGCGATGTCGAAGGCGCCCATGTGGGTGGCACCGTCCTGGCCGACGATGCCGGCGCGGTCCAGCGCGAACACCATGGGCAGGTTCTGCAGCGCCACGTCGTGGATGAGCTGGTCGTAGGCGCGCTGCAGGAAGGTGGAATAGATCGCCACCACCGGCTTGAGCCCTTCACAGGCCAGGCCGGCGGCAAAGGTGACCGCATGCTGCTCGGCGATGCCCACGTCGTGGTAGCGCTCCGGAAAACGCTTGTGGAACTCGACCATGCCCGAGCCCTCGCGCATGGCGGGGGTGACGGCGACCAGCCTGTCGTCGGCCGCGGCCATGTCGCACAGCCAGCTGCCGAACACCTGGGTGAAGGTGGTCTTGGGCGGCGTGGCCGGCTTGACCAGACCCACGGCGGGGTCGAACTTGCCCGGGCCGTGGTAGTTGACCGGGTCGGCCTCGGCCAGCTTGTAGCCGTAGCCCTTCTTGGTGACCACGTGCAGGAACTGCGCGCCGCGCTTGTCGCGCAGGTTCTCGAGCGTGGGGATGAGCGCGTCGAGGTCATGGCCGTCGATCGGACCGACGTAGTTGAAGCCGAACTCCTCGAAGATGGTGCCGGGCACGACCATGCCCTTGGCATGTTCCTCGAAGCGCCGCGCCAGCTCGAACAGCGGCGGCGCGTTCTTCAGCACGCTCTTGGCGCCCTCGCGCGCGGCGGCGTAGAACTTGCCGCTCATCAGGCGAGCCAGGTACTTGTTCAGCGCACCCACCGGCGGGCTGATCGACATGTCGTTGTCGTTGAGCACCACCAGCAGGTCGGGCTTCCTGCCGGCGTGTTCCATGCCGCCGTTGTTCAGGGCTTCGAAGGCCATGCCGGCGGTCATGGCGCCGTCACCGATGATGGCCACGCAGTGGCGCTGCTCGCCCTTCTGCTGCGCGCCGATGGCCATGCCGAGAGCCGCCGAGATGCTGGTGCTGGAATGTGCCGTGCCGAAGGTGTCGTACTCGCTCTCGTCGCGCTTGGGAAAACCCGACAGGCCGCCGAACTGGCGCAGCGTGTCCATGCGCTCGCGCCGCCCGGTGAGGATCTTGTGCGGATAGGTCTGGTGGCCCACGTCCCACACCAGGCGGTCGTGCGGCGTGTCGAAGACGTAGTGCAGCGCGATGCTCAGCTCGACCGTGCCCAGGTTGGACGACAGGTGCCCGCCGGTGCGCGACACGCTGTGCAGCAGGAAGCCGCGCAGCTCGGTGGCGAGCTGGCGCAGCTCGGCGCGTGACAGGCGCTTCAGGTCGGCCGGCGTATGCACGCGTTCGAGCAAGGGGTAGGAGGCGGTCATGGCGAGCGGATCGATGGCAGCAGGGGTCACGGGATCAGGCGCGTTGCGCGGGCGAGCCGGGCGGCGCCGAGCCGGCCAGTCTAGGGGCAGGAGCGGCTGCGTCGCCAGGCCCGTCGGGATACATGTGCATGACGCCGGTGTCAGAACTCGCGCTCGACGATGCGATCCGCCAGCAGGGCGAGCCAGACGGCCTCGGCGCCCAGGCCGCTGGCGTGCAGCGCGTCCAGCGCGCGACGGTGCAGCAGGCGGGCGCGTTCGCGCGCGCCGCCCAGGCCCAGCACCGAGACGTAGGTCGGCTTGTCGTTGTCGGCGTCCTTGCCGGCAGTCTTGCCCAGGGTCGCGGAGGCCTGGGTGACGTCCAGGATGTCGTCCACTACCTGGAAGGCCAGGCCGATGGCGGCGCCGTAGTCGCTCAGGCCGGCATGTGCTGCCGGGCTGGCCTGGCCGCAGGCCGCGCCCATCATCACGGCGGCGTGCAGCAGCGCGCCGGTCTTGCGCCGGTGCATGTCCTGCAGCTGGGTCTCGTCCAGCGGGCGGCCCACGCTGGCCAGGTCGATGGCCTGGCCGCCGGCCATGCCGACCACGCCGGCGGAGCGTGCCAGCAGCCGGCACAGCCGGGCCTGCAGCTCGGCCGGCACGGCGTCGGGCGCTGCGCTGTGCTCGTCGGGCGTAAGCACCTCGACGGCCAGGGCCTGCATGGCGTCGCCGGCCAGCATGGCCCGGGCCTCGCCGTAGCGCACGTGCACGGTGGGCTTGCCGCGCCGCAGCACGTCGTTGTCCATGCACGGCATGTCGTCGTGCACGAGCGAATAGGCGTGGATGAGCTCGACCGCGCAGGCGGCACGCAAGGCGGCCTCGCGCTGGCCCTGCACTGCGCTGGCGGCCGCCAGGGCCAGCAGCGGGCGCACGCGCTTGCCGCCGTCCAGCACGCCGTAGCGCATCACCTCGCCCAGGCCGGCAGGCGTGTCGGCCACGACCAGCTGGTCGAGCTTGGCCTCGACCTCGGCCAGTTCGACCGTCATCCAGCGGTCGAGTTCGTTAGCGCCGACGCCGGTGCTGGGACCGCTCATGCCTGGTCGCTCCAGGCCTGCAGGCGGCCGTCTTCCAGGCGCTTGACCTGCTGCTCGACCGCGTCGAGCCGGTGGCGGCAGAAATCCAGCAGCTCGGCACCGCGCTGGTAGGCCCCCAGCAGTTCATCCAGCGGCAGCTGCGCGCCTTCCATGGCGCCGACCAGACGTTCCAGTTCGGCCAGGGCCGCCTCGTAGGTGGCCGGCAGCGGCTGCGATGGCGGTTCGGCGTCAGCCCGTGCCGTGTCGGGCTGCCGGATGTCCGCTGCTGTCTTCGGGATTGCGCTCTTGACCATCGCCAGTGTGAACAAAGGCGCGGATTGTAGGCGGCCGGCCATTTCTTCCAGGGCGCCGCGGGCCGGTCGCGCCGCGGGTGTGGCGCCGAGACGGCGCAGGCGCACGCGCTGCAGGTGCCGGACAGCCAGGGATACCCCCGCTGGCTAGAATCGCGCCCCCCGCCGGAGCGCCTGTTGCGCCGCCTGCCCGATCCGGTCCAGGGTCGGCGCCGGGCCTGTGTTTGAGGAGACCGCCTGGATCATGTCCGACCTGAGCATCACGCTGGAGGCGCTGCAGCAAAGCTGCAGCCAGTTGCCGGTGTCGAGCTATTTCGACCCCGCGCTGTTCAAGCTGGAGCAAGACCTCATCTTCGATGATGCACCGCGCTACCTGGGCCACGAGCTCATGGTGGCCGAGCCGGGCGACTTCCACACCCTGGCGCAGGAAGGCGAGGGCCGCGCCCTCATCCGCAAGGCGCCGGGGCCGCAGGGCGTGCAGCTGGTCAGCAACGTGTGCCGGCACCGCCAGGCCATCATGCTGCGCGGGCGCGGCAACACGGGCGAACGTGTCGTGTGCCCGCTGCACCGCTGGACCTACGACCTGGGCGGCGAGCTGATCGGCGCGCCGCACTTCCAGCACGACCCCTGCCTGAACCTGCGCAACGCGCCGCTGCGGCGCTGGAACGGCTTGCTGTTCGAGGACGCCGGGCGCAACGTCGCGTGCGAACTGGCCGCGCTGGGTGTCAAGGCCGAGCTGGATTTTTCCGGCTACGTCTTCGACCGCAGCATCAGCCACCGCTGCCAGTACAACTGGAAGACCTTCATCGAGGTCTATCTGGAGGACTACCACGTCGGCCCCTTCCACCCCGGCCTGGGCAACTTCGTCACCTGCGAGGACCTGCGCTGGGAGATGGGCTCGAACCACTCGGTGCAGACGGTGGGCGTGGCCGCCAGCGGCGGCAAGGCGCTGGGCCGGCCGGGTTCGGCGGTCTACGAGCGCTGGCATCGGCAGGTGCTGGCCTTCGAGGCCGACCGGCCCATCCGCCACGGCGCGATCTGGCTGACGCTGTATCCGCACATCATGGTCGAGTGGTACCCGAACGTGCTGGTGGTCTCCACCCTGCATCCGGTCGGGCCGCAGGAGACGATCAATCAGGTGGAGTTCTACTACCCCGAGGAAATCGCCCTGTTCGAGCGCGAGTACGTGCAGGCCCAGCAGGCCGCCTACATGGAGACCTGCGAGGAGGACGACGAGATCGCGCTGCGCATGGACGCCGGCCGCCAGGCCCTCATGTTGCGCGGCGACAACGAGGTCGGTCCCTACCAGAGCCCGATGGAGGACGGCATGCAGCACTTCCACGAGTGGTATCGCCGCCGCATCAACCCCGAAGGCCTGGGTGCGCCGGGCTGACGTCGCCACGGGCACGGGCGCATGAGGCACCTGAACTCCGCGCCCTGGCTCATGGTGGGCGCGTCGCTGCTGTTCGCCACCATGAGCGTGTGCGTCAAGCTGGCGAGCGCCTGGTACAGCGCCTTCGAGCTGGTGATGTACCGCAGCCTGGTCGGCACGGTGTTCATCGGTGCGGTGTGCCTGGTGCGCGGGCAGACGCTGCGCACGCGCTACCCGGGCATGCACGCCTGGCGCGCCTTCGTCGGCGTGGCCTCGCTGGCCATGTGGTTCTACGCCATCACCGGGCTGCCACTGGCCACGGCCATCACGCTGAACTACACCTCGTCGATGTGGATGGCGCTGTTCCTGATCGGCGGCGCCGTGATGCTGGGCGGCCAGCGCATCGACCCGCGCCTGCTCGTCACGGTGCTGCTGGGCTTTGTCGGCGTGGCGCTCATCCTGCGGCCCACCATGGAGCGCGAGCAGCTCTGGCACGGCCTGGTCGGCCTGTGTTCGGGCGTGATCGCGGCCCTGGCCTATCTGCAGGTGGCCACGCTGGGCCGGGTGGGCGAGCCGGAAAGCCGCATCGTCTTCTACTTCTCGCTCGGTGGCGTGGTGGCCGGTCTGGCGCTGTCGCTGCACAACGGCGGCCTGCATGCGCACGAGCACTGGCAGGGCGTGGCCTGCATCGTCGCCATCGGCGTGCTGGCAACCTGCGCCCAGCTCATGCTCACGCGTGCCTACGCGGTCGGCCGACCGCTCGTGAACGCCAGCCTGCAGTACCTGGGCATCGCCTTTTCCTTCGTCTATGGCGTGCTGCTGTTCGACGACCCGGTCACTCTGATGGCCGTGGCCGGCATGCTGCTGGTGGTGGTCGCCGGCGTGAGCGCCGCCTCGCTGCGCCAGCGGCGTGCCTTCGAGACCTCGCGCCTGCCCGACATCGAGCCCTGATCGCTCTCTTTTCCTGGAGCCCTGCATGACACGTGCCGCCCTGCCCACCCCGCTGATCTCCGCCGTCGAGCTGGCGGCCCGCCTGGCGGGTGACCTGGTCGTCATCGACGCCAGCTTCGACCTGGCCCAGCCGGCCGCCGGCCGTGCGGCGTTTGCCGCCAGCCATGTGCCCGGCGCGGTCTACGCCCACCTGGACGAGGATCTGAGCAGCGCCAGGACCGGCCGCAACGGCCGCCACCCGCTGCCCGGGCGCGACCTGCTGGCGCACAAGCTGGGCGCCTGGGGACTGACGCCCGGGCGCGCCGTGGTGGTCTACGACCGCAACGGCGGCATGTACGCGGCGCGCGCCTGGTGGCTGCTGCGCTGGGTGGGTCATGCGGCGGTGACGGTGCTGGACGGAGGCCTGGACGCCTGGCAACGCGCCGGTGGCGCCGTGCAGGCCGGCGAGGCGGTGGTGCCGGTGCTCGACGGTGCCGTGCCCTATCCGGTTGGTGCATCGCTGGTGGGCTCGGTGGACGCCGACACCCTGGCGCGCACGCTCGGCCGGGTCTGCCTGGTCGACGCCCGGGCGCCCGAGCGTTACCGCGGCGACGTGGAGCCGCTCGACCCGGTGGCCGGCCACATCCCGGGCGCGCTGAACCGGCTGTTCAAGGACAACCTGGGCGCCGACGGCTGTTTCCTGCCGCCTGAGCAGCTGCGCGCCGCCTGGGCGCCGCTGCTGGGCACGGGAAGTGGCCGGGCTGGGCACGTCGCTGCTCTACCCGGGCTCGTGGAGCGAGTGGTGCGCCGACCCGGCACGCCCCATCGCCCGCGGTTGAAGCCTGCACCAGCCGGCCACCCGCCCGTGACGGTCGGCAAGCCGGTCGGGAGTGGGGAAGCTTGACTCGCGTCAAGACGCCCGTCACGGGGCGGCGCATGATGCAGTCATCACATCATCCCCACCCGACGGAGACCCGCCATGTATGCACGCATCCTCCTGCCCACCGATGGTTCTGACATCACGGCCAAGGCCGTCGCCACCGCAGTCAAGCTCGCCGCGACGGTGGGCGCCGAAGTGGCGGTGCTGGCGGTGAAGGAACCCTTCCCCTACAGCGCCATCACCGAGATGCAGCCCATGCCGCCGCAGGAGTTCTTCGACACGCAGGACCGCATCGCCACGCGCAACCTGTCGGCCGTGACGGCCGCCTGCGCCGAGGCCGGCGTGAAGTGCCACGCCCTGGCCATCGAGGCCGTGCACCCCTGGGAAGCCATCCTGGAGCAGGCCAAGGCCCAGGGCGCGGACCTCATCGTCATGGCCTCGCACGGCCGGCGCGGCATGAGCGCCCTGCTGCTGGGCAGCGAGACGCAGAAGGTGCTGACACACGGCACGATTCCTGTGCTCGTGGTGCGCTGAAGCGCAGCGGCCGACGTCAGTCGTCGTCGCCGCTGAAGATGCCGCCGAGCAGGCCACCGGCCGCGACGACGGGCAGGATGGAGCCTTCCTCGCGCCCGCCACCGCCGGCCTGCGGTGCCGCGGCAAAGATGCGGCTGGCCAGGCGCGAGAAGGGCAGGCTCTGCAGCCACACCGTGCCCGGGCCGGTGAGACGGGCGAAGAACAGGCCCTCGCCGCCGAACAGCGCGGTCTTGATCTTGCCGACGTACTGGATCTCGAAGTTCACGCTGGGGGTGTAGCCCACCACGCAGCCGGTGTCGACCAGCAGCAGCTCGCCGGGCTGCAGTTCACGCTTGACCACCGTGCCGCCGGCATGGACGAAAGCCAGGCCGTCGCCGTCGAGCTTTTGCATGATGAAGCCTTCGCCGCCGAAGAAGCCGACCGAGAGCTTCTGCTGCACGGCGATGCCCAGGCTGACGCCGCGGGCGGCGCAGAGAAACGCATCTTTCTGGCAGATCAAGGTGCCACCGAGCTTGCGCAGGTCCATCGCCAGGATCTTGCCCGGGTAGGGCGCGGCAAAGGCCACGCGCTGCTTGACCGGCGCCTGGTTGGTATAGACCGTGGTGAAGAGCGACTCGCCCGTGATGAGGCGCTTGCCCGCGCCGAGCAGCTTGCCGAAGAAGCCGCCGGACTGGGCCGCCCCATCGCCGAAGACGGTGTCCATGGCGATGCCGCCGTCCATGAACATCATGCTGCCGGCCTCGCCGATGGCGGCCTCGCCGGGGTCGAGCTCGACCTCGACGAACTGCATTTCCGAG
>JBJOKY010000550.1:0-2718 GCA_046045865.1 Pseudomonadota bacterium
ATGGGCGCGGTGTCGCCGGTGTCGCCGGTGATGGCGCGCGCGGCCTGCAGGCCGCCCAGCGTGGCCGACTCGACGCACCCGACCGCGAAGCCGTTGGCCACCCAGTCGCCCGCCAGCACCATGTTGCCGAACTGCGAGTCACCCGCCGCCAGGCGGAATCGTGTCGAGCCGGCCACGCTGAGCACGTAGCGTTCGCTCGGATCGACGTTGGCGCACCAGTACTGGGCGTCGAAGCGGGCCTGGCCCTGGCGGCCTTGCGCGTCGGTGAGCAGCGCCCAGTCCAGGCCGTCGGTGTCGGGCATGCAGGCCGACGGCAGGATG
Source organism: Pseudomonadota bacterium (assembly GCA_046045865.1). GTDB lineage: Bacteria > Pseudomonadota > Gammaproteobacteria > Burkholderiales > Burkholderiaceae_C > Sphaerotilus. The sequence continues at coordinate 322 of JBJOKY010000550.1, forward strand.
GCCCGGGTGTGGCGCGAGAACCAGTCGAGCGCCATGGCCTTGACCCGATCGGCCTGGCGCTGCGGAAATCCGGTGTCCGACGGGGGCGGAAACCGCAGCGGCGGACATTCGTCGGCCAGTGGTCCGCAGAAATAGAGCAGGGTCTGCGGCAGGGTCGGCGCCGTCCAGTCCTCGCGCGGCAACAGGTGGGTGTTGTCGGCGAAGCTGTTGAGCGGGTCGGCATAGGCGTCGCAAACCGCGCGCTGCGGCTGGCCATGCAGCATGGGCACCTGCCAGCCGAGCGCCTCGACGCCGGGGTCCAGCCAGACCTGGACGCCGAAGGTCTGCACCGTCAGCACGTTGTGCACCATCTGGCGGAAACGCTCGGACGCCTGCATCAGCCTGGCCGCGATGACGGGGTGCGAGCCCACCGGGATGGCCAGCACCAGGTGCTCGAAATCGTCCGCGCCCAGGACGACGTCGGGGTCGACGTCGGTCCAGCCGCTCCACATCGATTCGAGGTCGTGGGGCCGCCCGCCGGGCCCGTCGCGCAGCGCCTGGCCCTGCACCAGCTGGTCGTACGGCGCTTCGCTCGGCCAGCAGGGCAGGCCCTTGACATCCACCAGCGGACGGTAGGCGTCGTCGCCGCCCTTCACGTCGACCTGGCGTGCCAACCTGACCTGCTCGATGCGTGGCGCGCCGCTCGCCGGGTCGGTGCCGGGCACGAGATCGACGACCCGGTGAAAGAACCTGAACTTCACGCCGCGCCGACGCAGTACCTCGTAGTAGGGGGCGAAGATGGTGTCGCCCATGCCGGCGTTCATGCGCCACATGAACGCGCCACGGTAGGCAAAACACACCCGCAGGATGGCGTCGATGGCGGTGCCGGCCGCGGCGTTCTCGTGGCGCTGGCCGAGTTCGCCACGCTTGAACCCGAATGCCAGGTCGAAGTAGCCGCGCAGCAGCGGCGAGTCCTGGCTGGCGTCGTCGCAGCCGTGATCCTTCAGGAACTGCAGCAGGTCGCGGTCGTCGAGCGTGTCGAAGGCCTGGCCTTCGGTGAACACGCCGCCGTCGTAGAGCCCGACGATGGTGGCGCAGGCGATGTCGAACAGCTGCGCCAGGCGGCGCTGCGCGGGCGTGGCGCTGCCGCCATGCAGCACCGCGTGGGCATGGGCCTGCAGATGGGCGCAGGCGCTGTGCACCAGCTCGCGCGCGGCGACCGTGCCGGCCACGCCGCGGCGCCACTCGCCCACCAGATGGGCCGCGTCGTGCAGCAGCGTGCTGCCCCCGTGCACGGCCGCATTCAGTGCGCGCCACAGCGCCTTGGGCAGGCCGTCGGCATGGACCTCCACCTCGAAGCCGCCGACCAGCGCGTCGGCCAGCCACTGCACCAGCATCTCGAGGTAGCCCACCGCACTGGGGTGTTCGCCGCCGCCGACCTCGTCGGTGGTGATGGGCAGCGGGATGTTCCAGCGCGACCAGGGCTGCGAGCCGTCCACCCCGTCGTCCATGAGCGTACCCATGTACTGGGGCGAGAAGGCCGTGTCGAAGCTCGCCAGCGGCGCCGACGGGTCACGTCCCAGCTCCTCGTAGCACTGCCGCATCAGCCGCACCGCGTTGACGTAGAAGCCCAGCCAGATGTGCAGGCCGTGCTCCTCGATGCGCTGGTGCTGCGCCGCATTGCGGCCGCTGGCACCCTTGCCGCCCAGACGCCAGCCCATCTGGTACAGGGTCACGTCGTAACGGCCGGCCAGTTCCGGCTGGGTCAGCGCGAAGGCGGTGGTGATGCCACCCACGCCCCCGCCCAGGATCACGACCCGCTCGGGCGCGCCTGTCCCGGCGCGCCTGGGGGTGGAGTTGTCCATGCTCATCGTGCCTCTCCTCTGGTTCGGGCGCCGTGGCCCGCATGATTGGTGCAGTGTTGGTCGAGCGCCCGGGCCGCGCCGCGCGCACCGCTGGCGGCTATCGTGGCTGGTGCGGGACGAATTTGCGATTTCCGGGCAGGCGTGCTTATAACCGCTCGGGGCCGGCATGGCGCGGCGGTGCGCCGTGCGGATCAGCTGGGCGTGTCCGCCGCTGCGCGGGCCTCGGCGGCGGCCCAGCGCAGGCCCAGGCGCTCGAAGCCGGCCGTCGCGGCGCTCAGGGCGAGCTGGCGTTGCGGATCCTGCGGATCCAGGCCCCGCGCCAGCCAGCGCTGCGCGATGGGCAGGTCGATCGGCACCTGGGACTGCCCGGCCAGGTGCACCGCACGGGTCCAGCAGGCCAGCGCGCGCGCCTGGCGTCCCTGCAGGAGCGCCGCGGCGCCGGCCCAGACCTGATCCTGAACGCGCGCGATGGCGAAGTTGCGCGCGTAACGGCGGACCGCGACCGCCATACGCGCCACCGCGCGTCGGGCCTCGTCGCGGCGTGCGTGGCCGG
>JBJOKY010000171.1:0-9610 GCA_046045865.1 Pseudomonadota bacterium
GGGGGTGCCGGGGCGCGGGCTGAAGACGAAGCTGAAGCTGGCGTCGAAGCCGACGTCGTCGATGAGCTTCATCATCTTGTTGAAATCGTCCTCGGTCTCTCCGGGGAAGCCGACGATGAAGTCGCTGGAGAGGCTGATGCCGGGCCGCACGGCGCGCAGCTTGCGGATGGTGCTCTTGTATTCCAGCGCGGTGTAGCCACGTTTCATGGCGCTGAGGATGCGGTCGCTGCCGTGCTGCACCGGCAGGTGCAGGTGGCTGACGAGCTGGGGCAGCCTGCCGTAGGCCTCGATCAGGCGCTGGCTGAATTCGTTGGGGTGGCTGGTGGTGTAGCGGATGCGCTGGATGCCGGGGATCTCGGCCACGTATTCCAGCAGCAGGGCGAAGTCGGCGATCTCGCTCGTGCTGCCCATCGTGCCGCGGTAGGCGTTGACGTTCTGGCCCAGCAGGGTCACTTCCTTCACGCCCTGGTCGGCCAGGCCGGCGACCTCGGTCAGCACTTCCTCGAAGGGGCGGCTGAACTCCTCGCCGCGCGTGTAGGGCACGACGCAGTAGCTGCAGTACTTCGAGCAGCCTTCCATGATGGAGACAAACGCCGAGGCACCTTCCACCCGCGCGGGCGGCAGGTGGCGGCCGACCTGCGCTTTTCCAGCAATGCGGGCAGGCGGTGCAGGGTCTGCGGGCCGAAGACGACGTCGACATACGGCGCGCGCTCGATGATGGCCGCGCCTTCCTGGCTGGCCACGCAGCCGCCCACGCCGATCATCACGCCCTTGGCCTTGAGGTGCTTGACGCGGCCCAGGTCGCTGAAGACCTTCTCCTGCGCCTTCTCGCGCACCGAGCAGGTGTTGAACAGGATGAGGTCGGCCTGCTCGGGGTCGTCGGTGAGGGTGTAGCCCTCGGCGGCGTTCATGACGTCGCGCATCTTGTCCGAGTCGTACTCGTTCATCTGGCAGCCGAAGGTGCGCACGTAGACCTTCTTGTTGCTGGCCGGGGCAGCACTTGCCTCGCGTGTGTCGGCTGCGGCGGGAGTCGGGTCGGTGGTGGTGTTCATCGGGACGGCCTCGCTGCCGGTGTTCATCAAGGGCGCGACCAGGTCTGGGCGACCGGGTCGAAGACGAGCTGGGCGGCTTCCTGCGGCGTCATCGGCCAGGGCTTGCCGGCTTCATCGGGCCGCAGCACCCAGATTTCATGCACCAGGCCCTGACCGTCGAGCGTGTAGTTCACCAGCAGCTTGCTGCCGGACAGGCCGGCGCTCTGCGTGATGAGGTTGTTGCTGCCGCGTATGCGTGCGCCGGGCGACAGCCGTGCGGGCTGGCCGTTGAGCAGCAGTTCGGGTGGGGCGGTGATGACGATGGCGCCGCGCAGGGCCTGGGGCGGGAAGGCGCGCCTGACCAGTTCCTGGGCCTGTGCGCCACAAGTGACGAGGGCGCTGGCGGCCAGCGATAGAACACAGCGGTACATGGTGTGGATCCAGTGGCTGCGTGCCCGTGCCGGCCGTGTGTCGATGGCCCGCGGACCAGCGGTGTCATCGATTGCCACGCCCGGCCTGGGCCGGAAAGACAAACGCCCGACGCGATGTGCTGTCGGGCGCTTGCGCTTCACCCCCCGATAAGATGCTTGCAAGCCCTTGATTTCAATGGCTTTCCACATCTTGCAACCCTCAAGTTACCCGCAAATCTACCCGCGCACGCATGTCGGTAAGAGGCGGCATTGTGCCAGCGGCTCACGGCGGGGCGCCTGGCCGGCCTCGCATCCTGGGTTGTCCTGGGACATCCAGCAACTTCCGGCATGAAACGCGGCCGTTTGCCAGGGGGGGCAGGCCTGGCCAGGATTCCCGGGCGACGGGGCCAGCCGGGGCCGGGAAACAGGGGGAAAGCTGCAACCTTCCCGGGTTGTCTGGGATCTTCAGGCAGTCGCCGCGCTCAGCTCGGCGAGCTTGCCCTGCAGGTCTTCCAGCTCTGCCGCCAGGACATCATCGCGGGCCTGCAGCTCGGCCAGCTCGGCGCGCCGCTGGTCCAGCGTCGGGGCGTCCTTGTGCGGGTGGTTGACCTGTTGGGCCGCACAGGCTTCGATGATGGGCTTGAGCTTGGCCTTGATGATGTCGCCGAACAGGAAGTACATGCGGCCTTGCGCGTTCTGCATGTGCATACCGTGCCCCATGAAGAAGTCAGCCAGGGCCGGGCCGGTCTTCTGGTTCAGGCCGCGCATGCCGGTGGCCATGATGTCGTGATGGATCGCCATCGAAAGGTCTGTCGGCCGCTCGCGGTGCCCCCGTTCATCCGTGACGTTCGGCGACACCTTCTGCAGCCGGCGCAACAGGCTGTCCCAGCTGATCGACGCTGCGTAGTCCTGCGCCTCGATGTCGATGAGATCCAGGAAGAGCGCCGCAGCATCGGACGGCGGCAATGGGGCGTTGCGCACGTCGGCCATGCGCTCGCTCAGGGCCTGGCGCTCGCGCTCCAGCTCGTCGACACGCTGGCGCATGGGCTCCATCGCTGCGCGGGCGGACTGCTTCGCCGCTTCGATGGCGTCCAGGGCAGATTGCATGTTGTCTGTGGGCGGGGTCTTGGTGGTGGTCTTGCTCATGAGGTGCTCCGATGGGTGGATGGTTCGAGGAAGGATCAGCCCTGCACCATGCTGGGCACGATGAGGATTTCGCCGATGTCGCCGGCTACGCCGCTCAGGCGCGCCACGCCGATGACGCGGGCATTCACGCCGGTGGCCGGCGCGGCCGTCACCGCCCGGCCGGTGGCGTCGCTGGTGACCAGATCGCCACGGGTCACGGTGCCGCCGTAGGTCACATCAGCCAGGCCGTCCATGACCACGGTGCAGCGCTCACCGCTGGCCGGCGCAACGCCCTCGATCACGCCGATGGTCTTGTCTGTCGAACTGGTGGCGGTGCTCACCAGATCGTCGGTCGTGCCGGCCTTGACGATGCGGTAGGCCGAAACGGCGGCTTCAGCAACGTATTCCTTTTCAAGTAGTGCTCTGCTCATGTCGTTCTCCGGTGACGTTTCTGTGAAAGGTCAGCCCTGCGCCTTTTCGTCGGGTGCAAGGCTGTTGGCTTCTCGGGCTTCCGTCAGCAGTTTGCGCACCCATCGATCGGTCAGGCCCATCTCGACCGCGATTTCATCGGTGCGCTTGCCGGCGCGCCACTCCTGCAGCACGCGGGCGGCTGTTTCTGTGCGGGGTATTCGGGTTTCCCGCGGGATGTAGATGTAATCCCCGCCCACCATCTGGCAGACGGCGACCACGGCCTGGCGCGCGTGGGTGGCAGCCTGGTCGCGGTCCAGGCCGGTGCGGGCCAGCTCGCCCGCCACGGCAAACACCAGCAGGTCAAGTATTCGGTCAGTCCGGTGCCCCTGGTGTTCCTTGCCGGTCGTGGCTTTCTTGGCTGTGTTCATCCGATGCTGCTGGTTGGTCGTCCGGGTGGAAGGTCGCCAGGGTGGGGAACCGAACTGAACGCCCTCCCGCTGACTGTGCACAAATTTGCAGCACATCATGGCGCATGCGCCTGTGGCATGGTGTTTTTCAGGTGCACAAGGTGCACACGGGTTACACCCTTACGAATCAAGAACTTATGTGATTCGTCGGATGTGCACACCCGGGTTACACGGTGCACAGAACGCGGTTCTGTAACCCGTGTGCACCTGCTGTAACCCAAGCCTGTTTCTCTAAGTCGTTGATTCATAAGGGTGTAACCCGTGTGCACCTTGTAACCCATGAATTCGAGGTCGCGTGAGCGGTTTTCTTTCACTGGGTGAAATTAGGTTTCATCAGAAGTTACCCACATTTCATCGGTGAAGACGTACAGCCGGTCTACTCGCTTCCCGACCCGAACCGGCGTCGTTGCCTTGCCGTCCTTCGTCGTTTTCAGCCAGCCGCTTTTGCGCAGCGTCTGGACGGCGGATCTCAGCTCATACCCTGAAATAACCTCGGTTCTGAATACCTCTTGCATGACCATATAAACCGATGACGGGCCTGAATCGTGGTCGACATAACCGGCGCGGTTCGGCACACGTTGGTTTTCAGGGTCGGCGTTCTTGTTCTCGAATCGGCTTGCCCCGTGCAGCTCGAAGAATCCCCGCACCTGGCGCAATAGGGCGCGCTCCTCCCGATTACCGACGCCGCCGAAACTCACCAGCCAGGAAGCGAAGCACGCTGCAGCGGCATTGGTTGAATCACCCGGATGCCACGGAACCAGGCCGTACATGCGCGCCAGTTCGCCGGCATAGGCCACCAGGCCGAAGCGGCGCGCCACCCGCTCGACCTGCCCAGCCGCACCGGCCGGCAGGTGTTTCGCCGTGAAGGCGTCGATGCTGGCGCGCAGGGATTCGGCCAGGTCGGCACGGTGCGCCACCACCCGGCGCAGGAACTCGGCGCCCACGGTCCCGAAGCTCGAACAGGCGGCCTCTGTGAAGCGGCGCGACAGGTCCGCCCCGCCGGCCGCGCCGTTCAGCTGGTCGTACAGCCCCAGGCGTGCGCCTGCGTCGGCCTCGATGTCGACCATGCGGATTTCTTGCCCGGCGGTCACGTCCTTGCCGGCGCTGGCCATGATGGCGCTCAGGGTCTTCTCGCCCGTGCTCAGGAACAGCAGGCGCCAGCGGGCCGCATCGCGCGCTTCCCCGCCCCGGCCGGCGCGGGTCTTGCCCTGGCCGTTGGCCAGCATGTAGGCGATCTCCCCGATGTCGGACTCCTTCGCCTGGTTGATCTCGTCCAGCACCAGCAAGCCGTCGTTGTGCAGCTGCGCCAGGCCTTCCGTCCCGTTGCTGGTGGTGCGCCACTGGCGCACATAGCTGCGCGGGTTGCCCCACACCGACGCGGCCACGATGCCGGCCGTGCTCTTGCCCTTGGACGAATCGCCGCGCAGGTGAAAGCCCCCCGAGTCGACGCCGGACAGTTCCAGCAGCGGCGCGGCGAACGCCAGCGCAATGCAGAACGTCGGCCGGCTGTTGCCGGCGGCCAGGCGGCCCACGCTGTCGCGCCAGTCGGCCACCGTGCCGGCCTGCGACAGGGCCGATTCGAGCGCCTGGCCGTTCTGGAACACCACCCGTTCGCCGGCCTCGCCGATGGCCGAATCGGGCAGCACGTACACCCCGCCGAACCAGCCCAGCGCATGCACGCAGCGGGCGCGCTCCTCGACCTGCCAGACCTTCAGGTAGGTCTGCAGCATCTGGCGCGCGTTGGGGGCTGGATCGACCGTCAGGCCCTTGCTGGCCAGCTCCTGCAGCACCAGCCCGAAGTCGCCATCAAGAGCCCTCATGGGCATGGCCCAGCGGTGCACGCGGCCGTCCGGGTCTTCCCACTCCAGCAGGCGGCCCCACTCGCCGGACTTCGCGTCTCGGGTCATGGCCAGGATGTGCAGGGGCGGACAGATGAACTTCGGGCCGCTCTTGTTGCCGTCGCGGTCGGTCTGCTCCACGTACAGGCCGTGGGCTTGTTCGGTGCCCTCCAGCACCAGCAAGAAGGTCCGGCCGCTGTGCGTGAACTTCGTGCGCGGCCCGGCCTTGTCGGGCACGTTGTCGGCCACGGCTTGCAGCCCGCGCAAGTCGGTTTCAGGGTCCGCCGCGGCGCGGGTCGCCTTTGCCGGGCGGGCCGTCATGCCTGGCTCCGGTTCAGCTCATGCACCAGCGCGTGCGGTGCCGTGTCCGCGGGCCGTGCGGCCCACACGTCGCACCAGTCCTGCCCGGGCTGGCTCGGCGTCAGCACATGCGCCACCAGGCCGGCAGCGCGCACGCGGTGGGCAAGGCGTTCGGCCGCATCCTGGCCGGCGCTGTCGTTGTCCGCGAAGATGGCCACGCGGCGCGCCTCCGGCGGCCACTGCCAGGCGGCCAGGTTGCCGGCGCAGTAGGCGGCATGAGTCGGGATGCCTGAGCCCAGCATGGCCGACAGCGCCGTTTCGATGCCCTCGGCAATGCCCACCAGATGAGCATGCGAGCCGGTCGTCATGGGTCGCCAGTTGGCCAGGCGGATGCAGGCGCCGGCCGTCTCGCCGGATACCTGCGTGAGCTTGCGCACCGGCCCGTCGACCTGCGCCTTCTCGCCGGTCTTGGTCAGCCATGTGCGGTGCAGCGCCACCATGCGGCCGTCGGCCTGCGTGAGCTTGGCCACCAGCGCCGGGAACTCGTAGCGCCCCGGCCCGCGTGACCAGTACCGAAGGCGACGATGGCAGCGCAGCGAATCGGACAGTTCCAGCGGGTGCGCGTCAGGCAGCGCCAGCCGGCGGCGCAGGTACAGCGCGGCCGGCTGCTGCAGGCCCTTGGCGTCGATGGGCCAGCACTGGCCCCAGAGCCAGTGATTCGACTCGGCGGCACGCTCCCACCCTTCAGCCTGCACGGCCTTGCGCAAGGCCTGCGCCCGGGCGAACTCGGCACGGATCGCGGCGCGCTGCGCGGCCGTTGGCGCCGGGCCGGTGTGGTTGATCCAGACCAGCGATGCACCGCTGCGGAAGTCGCCATAGATCCCGGCGCGGCCGTCGTCGAACAGCTTGCACCAGGCGGAGTAATCGCCTCGCTTGCCCTCGACGCCGAAGCGCTCGAACACCCCCGGCCGGATCACGTCCGGCGCGGCCCCGAGGGCATCGCGCACAGCGGCGCGGAACAGCTCAACTGCGTCAGTCACAGTCCGCTCCTTCATGGTCGTTGTAGCCCGCAGCGCGGGCAATGCGGTCGCTGGCCAGGCCGACAGACACGGCGTGTTCAGCCACGGTCAGTTGCAGGCTCAGCGACATCAGCTCTTCATCGCTGGCGTCAGCGCGGGCGCGCTCCTCGATGTGGCTGGCCAGCTCGGCCAGCGTCTCGAAAGAGTCCTCATGGCCGGGCACATGAACGGCCCGGTAGCTCTGCGCCAGGGCGTGCGCCTGGTTGGCAACGTCCAGGTTCATGAGCCACTCCAGTCCTTCAGCTGCTGCCGGCCTTCCAGGTACAGCACGCCGGTTCGGGTCTGCCGGCCCTCGGTCACGTTGCCGATGCCGGCGAACAGCGCCGCGCGCATCTGCGCTGCCAGGTCGTGGGTTGTCGGCGCCAGGCCCTGCAGCGCAGAGCCGGCCGGCGCGGTGTCGATGTGCTGCGCCAGCTCGTGCAGCAGCTTGGCCACGTCCAGCGCCAGCACGAACGGAATGCGCACGATGGGAACCTTCATGCGGCCCTCCTGGCTTGGGCGCGCGGCACCGTGCGGCAGGCCGGCGCGGGCTGCTGCAGGCCCTGGCCAGCGATGCGGCCCTGCAGCTCGTGCACCACGGCGGGCAACATGCTTTCCAGGATCAGGGCGGCGGCCTGGTGGAAGTTGGCGCCACGCCCGGGGCTGGCCAGCATCAGCAGGCCGGCGGCGCGGCTCAGGGCCTGGATGTCGGCGCAGGCCCGCGCGGCGTGCGCCTCGATCTCTGCCAGGTCGTCGCGCTGGCTCGTGGCCATCTGCATCACGTTGCCGATCACCACCTGAGCCACGGTGCCCGACACGTCGACATGCAATGCAGCGGCCCCGCCGGTCGTCTTGCCGGCGGGTTTCTTGGGGGGCCTCATGTCACCAGGCCCGACGTGTGAAGTGGGGGTCTTGGTCGTCCCGTTCCAGGAACTCGCGCAGCCCGTCCAGGTCCGACGTGAACCGCATCTGCATGTGGTACGGGGTGTACACCCGGCCATCGTTGACCAGGCTGGTCAGCGCGGCGGCCAGGTCGTCCAGCTCGAAAGCCATGTCGGCCACGGTCCATTGCGTGGCGGGGGCGCGGCCGTTCAGGGCCGCCACCGACAGCCCCAGAGCGGCAGCCGGCGCATGCGCGCTCAGGGCCTCGCGGGCCGCCTTGCGCTTCTCGTTGACCAACTCGCGCCAGACGTGCAGCGTGGTGGCATGCACGGGGCGCGCTGCCTGGCGCCCGGCCTGGGCGCACAACTCAGCCAGCTTCAGGCCACGGCTCATGGGTTGGGTGGGCGTACGCATGGTTCAGGCCTCCGGGCTGGTGCTGGTGATGGTGTCGGCGCGGCTGGCATCGTCGTGGGGCAGCCAGGTGTGGCCCGGGCCGCGCCAGCTGCCGTGCTGCACCAGGGTGTGCCAGTACTGGTGTCCTGGAACGTGCTCGAACATGACGGACGGCGCTTGTCCCAGCCAGCGGCGGACGATCTCTTGCGTGATGTCCTGCACCAGGGTGCAGGCATCGGCATCGTGCGAGGGCGCCGGGTTCATCTGCGCGGCATGCCACAGGGAATGCAGGTGGAAATCTTCCACGCTGCGCAGGTTGTCGGTGTTCACCGACAGGGTGATGGTGGTCTTCATGGTCTCAGGCTCCTGAACGAGTCGGAACCACCCGCCGCGGCCTTACGAAGGGCAGCGGGTGGGCGGGGTGTTCGTAACATGGGTTCAGCCATGCCGCACGCCTTACGGACGTGCGCACCCCGCCCCTTGAAACCTTGTGGCATCACTGGACGTGACAAAGCCGCGCTGACGGGGCGGCCTGCCGCTGAACCTCGGGTGTTACGAGCACCTGGCCGGCAGGATAGCCCGGCCGGCGCGCGCTGCGCAAGCCCGCGGCGCGCGGATGGGTGGGCTGGGGTGGCTTTCGCCACACGGTGTTTCCCGTCACCAGCCTGCAGCGCCAGAATTCCCGCTGCAGGCCTTCCCAGCCCGAAAACGTTGTTCATGCCGTGCATGTCGGTGGCCCCTTCACGCCGATGCCGCAGCGGCGGGCGTGGCGGCCCCGCCAGCGGCTTTTTTCCGGCGGGTGGCACCCTGGGAAGCCCTGGCGGCCTTCGCGGGCTTGGCGGGGCGGCTTTCGGCCTGGCCGGCCGGGCTGGCCAGCTCGCCGGGCTGCTGCGCCTTCAGCCAGGCCTGCACATCAGCGGCGCGCCAGCGGGTGCAGCGCGTGCCCAGGCGCACCGGGGCCGAGAAGGTGCCAGCGCGGGTGCGCTCGAACAGGGTGGTGCGGCCAAGGCCGGTCATGGCGCTGACGGCCTCGATCTTCAGCAGCGTGAGCCCATCGGCCGCAGCGGATTTCACCTGCAGCTCGATCTCTTGCAGCGCGGCGGCCTGTTTGGCGGCGGCCTTGTGCGCAGCGGTGTCCTTCATGCAACCCCCAGCGGTGGCCGGATGACAGGGGCGTCATCCGTTGGGGTTCGACTGTGTTCGCCAGGCCAAAAAAGCTACAGGGGAAACGGTTCACTGTTTTGTACGCATGTGTTCGCAAAGCTCCACATGGATGGGCGTTTGTGATAGGCACATGCGTTGCGCAGGGTGCCGCAGGCCACTGCACCGGCCTGTGTGGGGAGGCATGCAGAATGAATAATGAAGGGTGGCCGAAAAAACGCGGCTAAGTTGTTGTCAGGGAAGGGAAAAACCCCAAATCTGCGACCCCATGGAGTCGCACCGCTTTTGACGAAAACAGCGGCTTTTCTGCGGCGATTTGCACGCGTATTGCAAAACGATGCCCAGATGCTGCGGCGTCTTGCCTGAGGGTGCGGCTCAGGGCTGGCGGCGGGGCCTGCGGGGCCGGGGCGGGGGCAGGGGGGCGATGAAATTGCCGTTGCCCAGCACCACGATGATGGGGCCCGCGTTAATCGGCGGGGGTGGCGGGGCGGTGTTGACGGGCCGGGCCTGCACGGCCTGGCTGATGATGCGGCG
>JBJOKY010000551.1:0-2716 GCA_046045865.1 Pseudomonadota bacterium
AAGCTGATCGAGAAGTGCCAGCCCGCCATCCAGCGCGGCGAGAAGGTGCAGTTCATGGAAGACGCGCGCAACGTCAACCGCTCGGTCGGTGCGATGTTGTCGGGCGAACTGATCCGCCACCGTCCGGAAGGTCTACCCGACCACACCGTCTTCATCCAGATGGAAGGTACGGGCGGCCAGAGCTTCGCGGCCTTCCTGGCCCAGGGCATCACGCTGTACCTGATCGGCGAGGCCAACGACTACACCGGCAAGGGCCTGTCGGGCGGCCGCGTGGTGGTGCGCCCGAGCATCGAGTTCCGCGGTGACGCGACCAAGAACATCATCGTCGGCAACACCGTGCTCTACGGTGCGACCAGCGGCGAGGCCTTCTTCCGCGGCGTGGGCGGCGAACGTTTCGCGGTGCGCCTGTCGGGCGCCACCGCGGTGGTGGAAGGCACTGGTGACCACGGTTGTGAATACATGACCGGCGGCACCGTGGCCGTGCTGGGCAAGACCGGGCGCAACTTCGCGGCCGGCATGTCGGGCGGCATTGCCTACGTCTACGACGAGGACGGCAGCTTCGCCGGCCGCTGCAACACCAGCATGGTCAGCCTGGAGAAGGTGCTGAGCGCGGCCGAGCAGGAGGCCAGGCTCGACGCCAACCTGTGGCACCGCGGCCAGTCCGACGAGGCCCAGCTCAAGAAGCTGATCGAGGATCACCACCGCTGGACCGGTTCGCTGCGCGCACGCGACATCCTGGACAACTGGAGCGAGGCGCGTGGTCGTTTCGTCAAGGTCTTCCCGAACGAATACAAGCGCGCCCTGGGTGAACTCAACGCCACCAAGGCGGCCGACGCCACCATCGCCAAGGCCATGGGCAAGGACGAGGTCAAGAAGGTCGGCGGCAAGTCCGTCCCTGCCAAGTAATCAATCGAAATCGAACTGAAGAGTCACCATGGGCAAGGTCACAGGATTCATGGAATACGAGCGTCTCGAAGAGGGCTACGAGCCGGTCGAGAAGCGTCTGAAGAACTACAAGGAATTCGTCATCGGCATCGATGCCGAAGGCGCCAAGGTGCAGGGCGCGCGCTGCATGGACTGCGGCACGCCCTTCTGCAACAACGGCTGCCCGGTCAACAACGTGATCCCGGATTTCAACGATCTGGTCTACCGAGGTGACTGGAAGAATGCCGCCACGGTGCTGCACAGCACCAACAACTTCCCCGAGTTCACCGGCCGCATCTGCCCCGCGCCCTGCGAGGCGGCCTGCACGCTCAACGTGAACGACGACGCGGTGGGCATCAAGTCCATCGAGCACGCCATCATCGACCGCGCCTGGCACGAAGGCTGGGTCACGCCCCAGCCGGCCAAGGAAAAGACCGGCCACAAGGTGGCGGTGGTCGGCTCCGGCCCGGCCGGCCTGGCCGCGGCCCAGCAGCTGGCGCGCGCCGGCCACGACGTGACGGTGTTCGAGAAGAACAGCCGCATCGGCGGCCTGCTGCGCTACGGCATCCCCGACTTCAAGATGGAGAAGTCGCACATCGACCGCCGCGTCAAGCAGATGGAGGCCGAAGGTGTGGTGTTCCGCACCGGCGTGCTGGTGGGTGCCTGGCCCAAGGGTTCCAAGGTGACGAACGACGCCAAGGAAACCATCACGGCCGAGGAGCTGAAGGCCCAGTTCGACGCCGTGCTGCTGTGTGGCGGCTCGGAGCAGAGCCGCGACCTGCCCGTGCCCGGCCGGGATCTGGACGGCGTGCACTTCGCCATGGAGTTCCTGCCGCAGCAGAACAAGGTCAACGCCGGCGACAAGCTCAAGAACCAGCTGCGCGCCGACGGCAAGCATGTCATCGTCATCGGCGGTGGCGACACCGGCAGCGACTGCGTGGGCACCAGCAACCGCCACGGTGCCGTGAGCGTGACCCAGTTCGAGGTCATGCCTCAGCCGCCGGTGGAAGAAAACCGCCCGCTGACCTGGCCCTACTGGCCGCTCAAGCTGCGCACCTCGTCCAGCCACGAAGAGGGCTGCACGCGCGAGTTCGCCATCTCGACCAAGGCCTTCACCGGCGAGAACGGCAAGCTCACCGGCCTGACCACCGTGAACGTCGAGTTCAAGGACGGCAAGCTGGTCGAGATCGCCGGCAGCGAGAAGCAGTACAAGGCCGACCTGGTGCTGCTGGCCATGGGTTTCGTCAACCCGGTGGGTACCGTGCTGGAAGCCTTCGGCGTCGAGAAGGATCCGCGCGGCAACGTCAGGGCCGGCACCGACGTGGTCGGCGGCTACAAGACCAATGTGGCCAAGGTCTTCGCCGCGGGCGACATGCGCCGTGGCCAGTCGCTGGTGGTGTGGGCCATCCGCGAAGGCCGTCAGGCCGCGCGTGCTGTGGACGAGTACCTGAGCGGCTCGACCACGCTGCCGCGCTGAGCCGGCAGCCTGCGGCCGGGTGCACGCCTGCGTGCTCGGCCGGCACTGTGGTGTGCCGCCCGCATCCTGAGCCTGCAGGAATTTCCAGCTCGGGGGGCGGCCGATACAAATGAGTGTTATCCCCTATCATGCGCCGGCCGCCGGGTCCGACCCCGGCCGGCGCATGCCACAGACACGATGACACTCCAGCCAGAACCCCCACGTCCCAGCACACCATCGGCCAACCGGGCCCCCATGGTCGAGCTGCGCGGCGTCACCTGCGGTTATGGCGACCGCATCATTCTCCAGGACGTCAACCTCGTCGTGCCGCGCGGC
>JBJOKY010000552.1:0-2712 GCA_046045865.1 Pseudomonadota bacterium
GGCGCAGCGCGACTTCGAGACCGCCGCCCTGGGTTGCTGGCTGGGCGAGGTCGAGGGCGTGGACGAGCTCGACTGGGCCGCCCTGGGCCCGGCGCTGGCCCGTTTCGACTGCCGCAACAACCGCCTGGCCGAGCTCGCGCTGCGCGCCGACGGCTTCGGCGCGCGCGTGCGCCTGGCCGCGGCGCGCTGGGGTGCCGCCCGCGTGGGCGTGTTCCTGGGCACCAGCACCTCGGGCATCCTGCAGACCGAGCTGGCCTACCGCCGCCGCGACGCCGCCGGCGCGCTGCCGGCCGACCTGCACTACGGCGAGACGCACAACAGCTACTCGGTGGCGCGCTACCTGCGTGCCGCGCTGGGCCTGGCCGGGCCGGCCCACGTGGTGTCGACCGCGTGTTCGTCCAGCGCCAAGGTCTGGGCCACGGCGGCGCGCATGATCGCCGCCGGCCTGATCGACGCGGCCGTGGTCGGCGGCGTCGACAGCCTGTGCCTGACCACGCTGTACGGTTTCAAGTCGCTCGAGCTGATGTCGGCCGAGATCTGCCGCCCCTGGGATGCCGGACGCGCCGGGCTGTCGATCGGCGAGGCCGCCGCCTTCGCCCTGGTCGAGCGCGACTGCGCCACGCCGCTGGGCTGGCTGCTGGGCGCGGGCGAGAGCAGCGACGGCCACCACATGAGCAGCCCCCACCCCGAGGGCGCGGGCGCCGCCCTGGCCATGCGTGGCGCGCTGGCCCAGGCCGGCCTGGCGCCGGGCGAGGTCGACTACATCAACCTGCACGGCACCGGCACGCCGGGCAACGACGCGGCCGAGGACAAGGCGGTCACCGCCGTGTTCGGCACCGCCACGCCCTGCAGCAGCACCAAGGGCTACACCGGCCACACCCTGGGCGCGGCCGGCGCGGTCGAGGCCACGATCAGCCTGCTGGCGCTGCAGCACGGCCTGGCGCCCGCCGGGCTGAACCTGCGCACGCCCGACCCGGCGCTGCACAGCGCCTACCTGCGCGAGCCGCTGCAGCGCGCGCTGCGCGTGGTGGCCAGCAATTCCTTCGGTTTCGGCGGCAGCAATACCTGCCTGGTGTTCGGGAGGGCGGCATGAGCGCCGGCACGATCCACACGTCCGCCACGCCGGACCGCAGCCAGGTGCTGGCGGTCGAGGTGCTCGGCATCGGCCTGCTCGGCCCCGGCCTGGCTGACTGGGCCACCGGCGCGGCGCTGCTGCGCGACCTGTCGGCCTGGCAGCCCGCACCCACCGTGGTGCCGCCGCCGCAGCGCCTGCCGCCCACCGAGCGCCGCCGCGCGGGGGTGGTGGTCAAGGCCGCCATCGTCGTGGCCGACCAGGCCTGCGCGGCGGCCGGCCTGGCACCGGCCGGGCTGGCCACGGTGTTCACCTCGTCGACCGGCGACCCGGCCAACTGCCACGCCCTGTGCGAGGCCCTGGCCGCGCCCGAGCGCCTGGTGTCGCCCACCCGTTTCACCAACTCGGTGCACAACGCGCCCAGCGGCTACTGGCACATCGCGGTGCAGGGCATGCAGGCCTCGACCGCCATCGCCGGCTACGACGCCAGCTTCGGCGCCGGCCTGCTGGAAGCGGCCGTGCAGTGCCACGCCAGCGGCGCAGCGGTGCTGCTGGTGGCGGTGGACGTGCCCTACCCCGAGCCGCTGCACGGCGTGCGCCCGCTGGCCGACACCCTGGGCCTGGCCCTGGTGCTGGCGCCCGCCGGCAGCAGCCCCGGCCAGGCGATGCAACTGCACATCCGCCTGGCGCCCGACGCCGAACCCACAGCCTGCGCCGACGCCGGGCTCGACCGCCTGCGCCGCGGCATACCCGCCGGGCGCGCCCTGCCGCTGCTGCAGGCGCTGGCGCGCGGCGACGCCACCCGTCTGGTGGTCGAGACCTGGCCCGACCTGGCCCTGCAGGTCGACATCGTCGCCGCGCCGGCGGCCGAGGTGGCGGCATGACGGCGCCCGCCACGCTGGACCGCGCCGGCATCGCTGCACGCATCCCGCACAGCGGCGCCATGTGCCTGCTCGACGGCCTGCTGGCCTGGGACGCCGATCACATCCACTGCCGCGCCAGCAGCCACGCCGACCCGGACCATCCGCTGCGCCTGCCCGCGCTCGGCCTGCCCGCGCCCTGCGCGATCGAATACGCCGCGCAGGCCATGGCGCTGCACGGCGGCCTGCGCGCCGCGCCGGGTGAACCGCCGCGCCCGGGCTTCCTGGCCAGCGCGCGCCAGGTCGTGCTGCACGTCGCCCGGCTGGACGACCGCCCCGGCCCGCTGGCGGTGCGCTGCCAGCGCCTGCTGGGCGACGAGCGCCAGGCCCAGTACCAGTTCAGCCTGCACGACGCCAGCGGCGCGCTGCTGGTCGAGGGCCGCGCCACCGTGGTGCTCAACACACCGCTGGTCGCCCTGCCGGCCAGCTGACTTCACCCCCCCGCACCGCACCGATCGCCCCATGACGACCACTCCCACCCCCAACACCACGCTGGCCGGCAAGCGCGCCCTGGTCACCGGTGCCAGCGGCGCGCTGGGCAGCGCCATCGCGCGCCGCCTGGCGGCCGACGGCGCCAGCGTGCTGCTGCACGCCAACGCCCGGCTCGACACCGTGCAGGCCCTGGCCGACGAGATCCGCGCCGCCGGCGGCACGGCCCAGGCGCTGGCCTTCGACCTGACCGACGACGACGCCTGCGCCGCCGCCTGCACGCAGCTGCTG
>JBJOKY010000553.1:0-2702 GCA_046045865.1 Pseudomonadota bacterium
GCCAAGTTCCTCTTCACCTCGGGCTCGACCAAGCAGCCCAAGGGCGTGATCAACACCCAGCGCATGCTCTGCGCCAACCAGCAGATGATCCGCCAGACCATGGCCTTCCTCGCGGAAGAGCCGCCGGTGCTGGTCGACTGGCTGCCCTGGAACCACACCTTCGGCGGCAACCACAACTGCGGCATCGTGCTCTACAACGGCGGCACGCTCTACATCGACGAGGGCAAGCCCACGCCCAAGGGCATCGCCACCACGCTGCGCAACCTGCGCGAGATCTCGCCCACGGTCTACTTCAACGTGCCCAAGGGTTTCGAGGAGATCGTTGCCGCCATGGAGCAGGACGACGCCCTGCGCCTCTCGCTGTTCAAGCGGGTGAAGGCCTTCTTCTTCGCCGGCGCCGGCCTGGCCCAGCCGGTGTGGGACCGCCTGGACCAGCTGGGCGTGCAGACCGTCGGTGCCCGCGTGATGATGCTCACCGGCCTGGGCATGACCGAGACCGCCCCCTCCAGCATGTTCGCCATGGGCGCCAACGTGAAGAGCGGCGACATCGGCCTGCCCTGCCCGGGCGTGGAGATCAAGCTGGTGCCCACCGGCACCGGCGAGTGGGACAAGACCGAGATCCGCTTCAAGGGCCCCAACGTGATGCCGGGCTACTGGCGCGCACCCGAGCAGACCGCCGAGGCCTTCGACGCCGAAGGCTTCTACTGCACCGGCGACGCCGCCCGCTTCATCGACCCGGCCCACCCCGAGAAGGGCCTGGCCTTCGACGGCCGCATCGCCGAGGACTTCAAGCTCTCCACCGGCACCTTCGTGAGCGTGGGGCCGCTGCGCGCCAAGGTGATAGCCGCCGGCAACCCCTGTGTGCAGGACGCCGTGGTGACCGGCATCAACCGCGACGACATCGGCCTGCTGATCATTCCGCGCATCGATGAATGCCGCGCCCTGGCCACTCGCGCCGCCGAGGCCGTGGGCCTGGACGCCGCCACGGTGGCCGCCCGCCCGGTGCCCGAACTGCTGCACAGCGCGCCGGTGCGCGCCTTCTTTCAAAGGCTGGCCGACGAGCTGTGGGCCGCCGGCACCGGCAGCGCCAACCGCGTGGCGCGCCTGCACGTGCTGGCCGAGCCGCCCAGCATCGACAAGGGCGAGGTGACCGACAAGGGCTCGATCAACCAGCGCGCCATGCTGACGCACCGCGCCGCCCTGGTCGACGCGCTGTACGAGGGCTCGGCTAGCGATCCCTTCGTCATCCTGCCCAACAAGGGCCGGCCGAACGCCTGAGCCTGACCGGCAGACGGGCAGCCCGAACGACATCCCCACGATTCCCGAGGAGACAAGACCCATGCAACTCGCAGGACAGACCGCTCTCGTCACCGGCGCCGGCTCCGGCCTGGGCGCCAGCGTGGCGCTCGAATTTGCCCGCGCCGGCGCCAAGGTGGCGGTGCTCGACGTCAACGAGGCCGGCGCCCGCGCCGTGGCGGCCGAGATCGTCGCCGCCGGTGGCCAGGCCCTGGCCGTGCGCTGCGACATCTGCGACAGCGCCAGCGTCGTCGCCGCGCTCGATGCCAGCGCCGCCGCGCTCGGCCCGGCCCGCCTGCTCATGAACGTGGCCGGCATCGGCACCGCCAAACGCATCGTCGGCAAGGACGGCACGGCCGCGCCGCTGGAGGACTTCGAGCGCGTCATCAAGGTCAACCTCATCGGCACCTACAACATGACCCGGCTGTTCGCCGAACGTGTCGTCAAGCTGGAAGCGCTGGAAGACGGCGAACGCGGCGTGATCGTCAACACCGCCTCGGTGGCGGCCTACGACGGCCAGATCGGCCAGGAGGCGTATTCGGCCTCCAAGGGTGGCCTGGTCGGCCTGACGCTGCCGCTGGCGCGCGACCTGGCGCAGCACGGCGTGCGGGTGGTCACCATCGCGCCCGGCTTGTTCATGACGCCGCTGATGAAGCAGCTGCCCGAGGCGGTGCAGGCCTCGCTGGCCGAAGGCATCCCCTTTCCCAAGCGGCTGGGCAAACCCGAGGAGTTCGCGTCGCTCGCGGCGCATATCGTCGGCAATGTGCACCTCAACGGCGAGGTCATCCGCCTGGACGGCGCGGTGCGCCTGGCGCCGCGCTGAGCCCGGGCCCGGCGGCGCGGGCCGCGCCGCCTGTCTTTTCACCCGGCCATGGTTTATCGACCGACCGGTCGGAAAACCACCAATGGTCAACCCGACCCCCCCGCGGCACATTGCCGCACCCCTGGAGGACGACACGATGAAACTTCGCATCACCCTGGCCGCTGCCCTGCTGGCCCTGACCGGCGCCGCTCACGCGGACATCACCATCGGCGTGAGCCTGTCGCTCACCGGCCCGGCCAACGGCCTGGGCATCCCGATGCAGAACGCCATCAAGCTGTGGCCGGCCAGCATCGCGGGCGAGAAGCTCAACGTCATCGTGCTGGACGATGCCACCGACCCGACCAAGGCGGTGCAGAACGCCAAGCGCTTCGTCACCGAGGACAAGGCCGACATCGTCATGGGTTCGTCGGCCACGCCGGCCGCCATCGCCATGGCCGGCACGGTGGCCGATGCCGAGACGCCGCAGTTCATGTTCTCGCCCGCCGTGCTGCAGGCCGGCAAGGACAACTGGACCTTCCGCCTGCCGCAGAGCACGGCCGTGATGTCGCACGCCATCCTGGCCCACATGGCCAAGCAGGGCGTC
>JBJOKY010000554.1:0-2700 GCA_046045865.1 Pseudomonadota bacterium
GGCGCCGCTCCACCGTGCCGCGGAAATAGGCCATGCGCGGGAACTCCTGCCCGCTGGTGATCTTGAGGTAGGGGTAGCTCTGGTCGTCGCGGAACAGGAGGTTGTAGCGCGGCTGCAGCGTCTTGATGAGGTTGTTTTCCAGCAGCAGCGCCTCGGCCTCGGAGCGCACCACGGTGGTCTCCAGCCGCACGATCCTGGCCACCATGTTGCCGATGCGGGTGGCGCCATGGTTCTTGTGGAAGTAGCTGGAGACGCGCCGGCGCAGGTTGCGCGCCTTGCCCACGTAGAGCAGCGCGCCGGCCGCATCGAAGTAGCGGTACACGCCGGGCAGGCCGGGCAGGGCGGCGACCTCGGTCAGCAGCTGCTGCCAGACGGTGTCGCGGTCGCCGTCGGCAGGCGTGGCTGCAGGTGCGGGCGCGGGTGCGGCGGCGGGCTGCTCCGCGGCGTCGGCGGGTGAGGGCGGGGAGGTCTCGTCCGGGCTCGGCTTCATGGGCGGGATTCTGCCCAGCACAATGCCGGCCGATGAACTCCCCGGTCACCCAATCTGCCGGCGGCACCGCCACCGCCCAGGCACCCGGCCTGCGCTGGGACGTGTTCTGCCGCGTCATCGACAACCACGGCGACCTGGGCGTGTGCTGGCGCTTCGCGCGCAGCCTGGCCGACCGCGGCCATGTCGTGCGCCTGTGGGTGGACGATGCCAGCGCCCTGGCCTGGATGGCGCCCGGCGGTCATCCCCTGGTCACGTTGCGTCCCTGGGTCGAGCCGCATCCAGCCGACCTGATGGCCGAGCTGCCGGGCGACGTGGTCGTCGAGGCCTTCGGCTGCGACCCGCCGGGCGTGTTCGTCGAGCGCATGGCGGCCCGTGCCGCCAGTGGCGGGCCAGGCGCGCCGGTTTGGATCAACCTCGAATACCTCAGTGCCGAGGCATATGTGGAGCGCTCGCACGGCCTGGCCTCGCCGCAGTTCGGCGGCCCGGGGCGTGGGCTGACCAAGTGGTTCTGGTTTCCGGGCTTCACGCCGCGCACCGGCGGGCTGCTGCGCGACTGGCCAGGCGCGGACCCGGCCGGCGTGGCGCCACCGGTCGACGCGCGCGACACGGCCGACGCGGGTGACGCGGGTGACGCGGGTGACGCGGGTGACGCGGGCGACTCTCGCCTGGCCTTGTGGCACGAGCTCGACCTGGCCGGCGCGCCACCGCCGGGCGAGACACGCCTGGCGTTGCTGTTCTGCTACGACAATCCGGCCCTGCCGGACTGGCTGGATGCCATGAGCGGCGCCGCGCGGCCCTGGCGGCTGCTGGTCACGCCCGGCCTGGCCGCTCAGGCGGTGCTGCGCTGGTGGCAGGTGCGCTGTGGCGGTGCATCGCCGCAGCCCGTCGCGGGTGGCCCGCCGCGGCAGCACGGCGCCCTGGGCCTGCAACTGCTGCGGCCGGTCGCGCAGCCGGA
Organism: Pseudomonadota bacterium; assembly: GCA_046045865.1. Lineage (GTDB taxonomy): Bacteria > Pseudomonadota > Gammaproteobacteria > Burkholderiales > Burkholderiaceae_C > Sphaerotilus. Next base: position 1,446 of record JBJOKY010000554.1, read on the forward strand.
CTTCGACCGGCTGCTCGGTGGCTGCGATCTCAACTTCGTGCGCGGCGAGGACTCCTTCGTGCGCGCGCACTGGGCCGGCCGGCCCTTCGTCTGGCAGGCCTACGTGCAGGACGACGGCGCCCAGCACGCCAAGATCGCCGCCTGGCTGGCCTGGTGGGCCGGCGCCGCGCCACCCGCGCTGCATGCCGGCCTGGTGGCTGCCCACGCTGCCTGGAACCTGTCGCCCGGGCCGCAGCCCGCCGCCGCGCACGACTGGTGGCATGGCCTGCTCGCACGCCGCGGCGCGCATGAACACGACGCCTGGCAGCCCTGGTGCGACTGGGCGCTGCGCCGCCGTGCCGAGCTTGCCGGCCAGCCTGACCTGGTCACCCGGCTGCTCGCCTTCGTCGCGGCACGGCGGGCCGGCGCGGGTGCCTGAGCAGCCGGAAAAACTCCTCGCCCGTCGATCAGGTCAACCGCAGCGCGTGCCGACCGGCTAAAATGGCCGGCTTTGCGAGGCTTGGCGCGTTTTCTGGCTGCCTGTTCCGCCCCCGCATCAACACCTTTCCCCCAGGAATCGACGCCATGAAGATCGCACAGGAAATCCGCGCCGGCAACGTCATCATGCACGGCAAGGACCCGATGGTCGTGCTCAAGACCGAATACAGCCGCGGTGGCCGCAACGCCGCCACCGTGCGCATGAAGCTCAAGAGCCTGCTGAACAACTCCGGCACCGAAGTCGTCTTCAAGGCCGACGACAAGATGGACCAGATCATTCTGGACAAGAAGGAGTGCACCTACTCCTACTTCGCCGACCCCATGTACGCCTTCATGGACGCCGAATACAACCAGTTCGAGGTGGAAGCCGAGAACATGGGCGATGCCATCAACTACCTGGAAGACGGCATGGCCGTTGAAGTGGTGTTCTACGACGGCAAGGCCATCAGCGTGGAACTGCCCACCACCGTCGTCCGCGAAATCACCACCGACCCCGCCGTGAAGGGCGACACTTCCGGCAAGGTGCTCAAGCCCGCCAAGCTGGTCGGCACGGGCTTCGAGATCAGCGTGCCCATCTTCGTGGAAAACGGCGACAAGGTCGAAATCGACACCCGCACGCACGAGTACCGCAAGCGCGTCTGAGCCCGCTTCGGCGCTGCACCGCAAGGGCACCTGAGGGTGCCCTTTTTCTTGCCATGCACTTGCCCTGCGCCTGCCATGCCCGCGCGCGGCCAGGCGCCGGGTTTTAGGCATCATCACCCCATGTCCGTGAACCCGT
>JBJOKY010000172.1:0-9044 GCA_046045865.1 Pseudomonadota bacterium
CGCGGCTGCGCCGTGCCTTCCAGCCCCGGGTTGCGGCTGTCGGCCACGATGATCGAGTGCGCATAGGTCACGCTGGCGTTCAGGTCCAGCCCGCGCAAGCCGGCGTTGCGTGCCTCGCCCGCCAGCTCGATGCCCCTGGTGCGCACCTTGTCGACATTCTGGATGCTGGAGATGTTGGGCGTGACCGTCACGTCGGTCTGCGAGATCAGCGCGTCGCGCTTGTCCTCGAGGAACAGCGAGGTGCGCAGGCGGTTGGCGCCGAACTTCTGCTGCGCCACCAGTTCGACCGAGTTGACCTGCTCGGGCTTGAGGTTCGGATCGTTGGTGCGGATGTTGTTCGGCCCGGTGAAGGTCTGGAACATCTCCGCCACCGTCGGGTAGCGCACGCCCTTGCCGAACGAGGCGCTCAGCGCCAGCGCGTCGGAGACCTCGTGCGCCAGGTGCAGCTTGGGCGAGAAGTTCGAGTAGCTGCGCTCGCCGTAGACCAGGGTCCTGGGATTGGGCGCCGCGTTGGCCGCGTTGTAGTTGCTGCCGCCGCTGGCCTGCCACGCTTCCTGGCGCCCGCCGGCGATCAGCGACCAGGCCGGCGCGAAACGCCACTCGTCCTGCAGGTAGACCGCGTTGGTGCGCGTCGTGCCGTAGGAGCTGGTGCCGAGCGTGCCGGTGTCGCTGCCCTGCCAGTTGTCCACCGTCCAGGTCACCGAGGCCAGGTGATATCGATCATGGTGGGCGCCGAAGCTCAGCGTGTGCTCGGCGCCGCGCCACTGGCCGCGCGCGTCCAGGTTGTGCCAGCCGGTGCCGTCGGCCAGCGTCAGCTGCCCGCCCGGCGTGACCGCGCCCAGACCGGTGTCGTAGCCATCCCTGGGTGCGGCCGTGCGCGAGCTGTCGCGGCTCTGGTCGTACAGGCTGGCGTTCAGGTCCCAGCGCCAGGGGCCGTCGGCGTCGGACTTCAGGCTCAGCCCGTGCATCAGGTGTTCGCTGCTGCTGCGGCTGGGCACGGCGGCGGCCACCGTGTAGTCCTGCCCGTCGATGCGCACGAACTTGAGCGGCGCATTGAAGGCCGACCCGGCGTTGTAGACCGTGCGGCCTGCGGCGTCGCGCAGATAGCTGTCGACCGAACCCTCCGAGCTGTTGCGCCACCAGCCCAGGCTGTAGCCGGCCTGCAGCGTGGGCGTGATCCGGTAGGCCAGCCTGGCCTTGGCGAAGTCCTGCGTGGTGTCGTCGATGCCGGTGGACGCCACGATGATGCGCGGCTTGCCGGCGGTGTCGACGTCGCGGTACACGGCCGAACCGCTCACGTCGACGAAGTTGCCCGCCGTGGCCGGCGCACCGGCCTTGGCCGTGGCGGCGCTGAAGGTCTGCGGCTGGCTGCGGTTCTTCAGGTGGTCCAGCGCCAGCCAGTACGACCAGTCGCCCACCTGGTCACCCAGCGCCAGGCTGGCGTGACCACCGTTGAAGCGCTCGTCGGTGCCGTAGAGCTTGTAGCGCTGCGTGAAGGCGTCGACCTTGGCATGGGCCTCGAAGCGCGTGGGCAGCCGCGTGGCGATGTTGACCACGCCGCCGGCCGAGTTGCCCGGGTAGAGCGCCGAGTACGGGCCGTAGAGGATGTCGACCCGGTCGATCTCCTCGGGTGACACCATGCCCCAGCGCGGCGCGGTGCTGAAGCTGTTGTTGAGGAAGTTGGACAGCAGCAGGCCGTCGGCATAGACCGTGGTCTGGGCGCTGGCGACCGAACTGTTCACGCGCATCACCAGGATGCCGTTGCGGTCGCCGATGTAACGCTCGCGCACGTGCACGCTGGGCAGGTATTGCAGCGTGCCGGCCGTCGTGACGGTGTTGATGCTTTCCTCGATCTGCTGCGAGGTGATGGCCTCGTGCGTGGCGGGCTGCGGTTCACGCGCCACGCTGCGCGGCTGGCCGGTGATGGTGACGGCTTCGAGTCCGCCAACGGACGCGGCTGCGATCCCGGCCGCGTTGGTGGCGGCGGTCTCGGCCGCCACGGCGCCCAGGGCGCAGTTCAGCAGGCAGGCCAGGGCGACGGCGCTGCGGGCGCTCGGGCAATGGAGGGTGGGGGTGAGGGAGGTCATGGTGGCGATGGGTGGTCAATGCAGCGGCGGGCGTCGGCCGCTGAGGACGAAGCTGGGGCGCGGGCGTGAAGCGGGAGCCGGACGGCGGACGGCGGATGGCTGGCCTGCCGCGGGGCGGCAGAGGCAGCAGCCAGGCCTCGGGGTGTCAGGCGGGCACAGGCGGTGCGCGCGGCGGCGCACCGAGCCAGACGAAGGCGCGCCGCGGCGCGTTGCGGAACTGCGCCGGCTGCTGCGCCGACGTCACGGCCAGCGGCAGCGCCACAGGCGCGACCACCGGCATGCCCAGCGCCGGGGCGGGCTGGGTGCAGTAGGAACAATGCTCGCTCGCCTGGCCCGACGGGGCGGGTGCGCCGTCATCAGCCGGGCTGATGGTGCGCACGCCCTGGAGCGTCATGTCCATGGGCTGACCAGTCATGAAACAGACGTCGGCCACATTGGCATCCGCCCGCGGCATGGACGCACCGTGCGACCTCGACGGCCCGAACACCAGCGTCAGCATCGCGAGGATCGCGAGCCAGCAGGCCGGGCGCAGACGTGAACGCAGGTGGTGGAACAGCACGCAGGCAGTCTAGCGAGCGCCTGCGCGTGTTTTCAGATCAGGACCGGGCCGCGGCGATCGCGCCGGCCCGGGCGTGGCACAGCGCACGCACAGCGTGCCGGCGGCGCGCCCGGTGTTGTGGCGTTGCCGACACAGGACCCCGGACTGCCCCGGGGCATTGCAAGGCGTTCAGGAATCCACCTTCACGTCCGCGTCCTTCACCACCTTGGCCCACTTGGCGGTCTCGCTGCGGATGAACTCGGCGAACTTCTCGGGGCTGCCGCCGCCGTCCTCGGCGCCGTAGGTGTCGAGCTTTTCCTGCACGTCGGGCATGGCCAGCACGGCGTTGGCGTCGCGGTTGATCTTCGCCACGATGGCCGGGGCGAGCTTGCCCGGGCCGGCCAGGCCGTACCAGGTGGTGGCGTCAAAGCCCTCGAAGCCCAGCTCGGCCATGGTCGGCACATTGGGGTGGCCCTTGGCGCGCTTGGTGCGCGTCTGGGCGATGGCGATGGCGTTGCCGCTCTTCACGTGCGGCGTGGCCGCGGTCATGGTCTCGAAGCTGTACTGGATCTGCCCGCCGATCAGGTCCTGCAGCAGCGGGCCGCTGCCCTTGTAGGGGATGTGCAGCGCGTCGACCTTGGCGCGCAGCTTGAACATCTCCAGCGCCAGGTGCTGGGCCGAGCCGGCACCGGCCGAGCCGAAGCTCACCTTGCCGGGCTGGGCCTTGCACAGGGCCACGATGTCCGGCACCGTCCTGGCGGCCTGGGCCTTGTTGGCGATCAGCAGGTTGGGCGTCACGCCCACCAGCATGATGGGCGAGAAGTCGCGCTCCACGCTGTAGCGCAGCTTGGGCTGCAGGCTGGGCGCCAGGGCATGGCTGTTGATGTGGGCCATCAGCAGCGTGTAGCCGTCGTTGGGCTGCTGCGAGACATATTCGGCCGCCAGCACACCGGCCACGCCGCCCTTGTTCTCGACGATGACCTGCTGCTTCCACATCTCGGTCAGCTTGACCGACAGCACGCGCGCCAGCGCGTCGGTGCCGCCACCGGGCGGAAAGCCCACGATGATGCGCACCGGCTGGGCCGGCCAGTCGGCCGCCAGCAGCGCCGGGGCGGCCAGGCTGGCGGCGCCCGCGGCACCGGCTTGCAGGAATTGGCGTCTTTGCATGGTGTGTTGTCTCCTCGGTCGTGATCTTGTGGGGTGGGCGACGCGCGACGTGGCCCAAGTTCAGGGCAGGCGATTCAGCCCGCCTTGCCCGGCAGCGGCCTCGGGCCCGCGCCGGGGTGTTCGGCGAAATGGCTCATCAGCGCCTGCACGCCCGAGCCGGCCAGCTTCACGCCGGCCAACTGCAGGCCCATCTCGCAGCCGGCCACGGTGGCCACCAGGGTCAGGTCGTTGACGTCGCCCAGGTGGCCGATGCGGAACATGCGGCCCTTGACCTTGCCCAGGCCGGTGCCCAGCGACAGGTCGAAGCGGCGGTGGATGAGCGCGCGCACCGTGTCGGCGTCCACGCCCTCGGGCGTCATCACGCCGGTCAGGATGGGCGAATACAGCTGCGGGTCGGCGCACTGCACCGGCAGGCCCCAGGCCGTGACGGCGGCGCGCACGCCGGCGCTCCAGCGCCTGTGGCGGGCGAAGACCTGCGGCAGGCCTTCCTCGGCCAGCATCCTGAGCGATTCGGCCAGGCCGTACAGCAGGTTGGTGCTGGGCGTGTAGGGCCAGTAGCCGGTGGCGTTCATGGCCACGATCTCGTCCCAGGCCCAGAAACTGCGCGGCAGCGTGGCGGTCTTGTTGGCGGCCAGCGCCTTGGGCGACAGGGCGTTGAAGCTCAGGCCCGGCGGCAGCATCAGGCCTTTCTGCGAGCCGCTGATGCTCACGTCCACGCCCCACTCGTCGTGGCGGTAATCGGCCGAGGCCAGGCCCGAGATGGTGTCGACCAGCAGCAGGGCCGGGTGGCCGGCGGCGTCGATGGCCTGCCTGACGGCGGCGATATCGGAGGTGACGCCGGTCGAGGTCTCGTTATGCACCACACACACGGCCTTGATGCGGTGGGCGCTGTCCTCGCGCAGGCGCGCCTCGATGCGGTTGGCGTCCACGCCCTGGCGCCAGCCCTCGGCTCCGGGCAGGCCGAGGAACTCGGGCTTCAGGCCCAGCCGCTCGGCCAGCTTCTTCCACAGGCTGGCGAAGTGGCCGGTCTCGTACATCAGCACGTGGTCACCCGGGTCGAGGGTGTTGACCAGCGCAGCCTCCCAGGCGCCGGTGCCCGAGGCGGGGTAGATCACCACCGGGTGCTGCGTCTGGAAGATCTTCTTCAGGCCCGTGATGACCTCCAGCCCCAGGGCGCCGAACTCGGGCCCGCGATGGTCGATGGTGGGCAGGCTGATGGCGCGCAGGATGCGATCCGGCACCGGGCTGGGCCCGGGGATCTGCAGGAAGTGGCGGCCGGTGAAATGGGCGTCGAGCAGCACGGCGTAAGTCCTTGCGATCTGAGTTCCAGCCAGTATTGCATACAAAAACCTGGCACAAGGCAGGGGATGCACGGATCACGGTCATCCACAAGATGCAGATCCGTCATGGTTTTGTATGCAAAACTCGGGGCATGAGCGCCCTGCCCGCCCCGCCCCTGTCTCCCCGCCTGAATCCGCCCGTCACGCCACCAGCGCCCGCCACCCTGCAGCAGGACGTGGTGCAGCAGCTGCGCCAGCGCATCGTCGAAGGTGTGCTGGCGCCCGGCGCCAAGCTCAACGAGCGCGAGCTGAGCGAGCTGCTGCAGGTCTCGCGCACGCCGCTGCGCGAGGCGCTGCGCATGCTGGCGGCCGAAGGGCTGGTCGAGCTGCTGCCCAACCGCGGCGCGGTGGTGGCGCAGATGACGGCGCAGGATGTGGCCGACAGCTTCGAGGTCATCGCCGGGCTGGAGGCCCAGGCCGGCGAGCTGGCCGCGGCACGCATCACCCCCGCCGCGCTGGCCGAGATCCGCGCCTCGCACCACGAGATGCTGGCCGCCTACATCCGCCGCGACCTGCCGACCTACTACCGCTTGAACGCCACCATCCATGCCCACATCAATGCCGCGGCCGGCAACCGCGTACTGACCCAGACCTGGGCCACGCTCAATGCGCGGCTGCAGGCGCTGCGCTTCCGCTCCAACTTCGACGACAGCAAGTGGCAGCGCGCGGTGGGCGAACACGAGCGCATGGTCGAGCTGCTGGCCGCGCGCGACGGCGCCGCCCTGGGCGCGCTGCTGCGCCAGCACCTGCTCAACAAGCGCGACGCGGTGCTGGAGCTGATGCACAGCGGCCAGGCGCCACTGCTGGCCAACGTGGCGGCGACTTCCTTGACCCCCGTTTCCCCCGCTATCCAGACCCTGCAGGCCCCGGCATGACGACCACTTCCGCCCCCATCACGATCCACCGTCGCAATGTCGAGGGTGCGAGCAAGCAGCTCGCGCCCCAGCTGCCGGAGGGTTCGCTCGAACTGGCGCGCCGCCTGGCCGCGGCCACCCAGGGCGAGGTGCTGTTCGACGCCGCCTCGCGCGCCCGCTACGCCACCGACGCGTCGATCTACCAGATCATGCCCACCGGCGTGTTCGTGCCCAGGACGGCCGAGGACGTCGCCGCCGCTCTCGACATCGCCCGCGAGCTGAAGGCCCCCGTGCTGGCGCGCGGCGCCGGCAGCTCGCAGTGTGGCCAGACCGTGGGCCCGAGCCTGGTGGTCGACTGCAGCAAACACCTGCGCGGCGTGCTGGACGTGAACGCCGAGGCGCGCACCGCCGAGGTCGAGCCCGGTCTGGTGCTGGACCACCTGAACGCGCGCCTGAAACCGCTGGGCCTGTGGTTCCCGGTCGACGTGTCGACCAGCGCCCAGGCGACCCTCGGCGGCATGGCCGGCAACAACTCCTGCGGCAGCCGCTCCATTCGTTACGGCAACATGGTGCACAACGTGCTGGGGGCAAAAGCCTGGCTGGCCGACGGCCGGCTGCTGGACTTCGGCCCGCTGGCCCGCCTGGGGCCGGACGCCGCCGCCATCGCCGGCTTCGTGCGCCAGCTCGCCCTGGCCCGCGCGCACGAGCTGGACGCGCACTGGCCCAAGGTGCTGCGCCGCGTGGGGGGCTACAACCTGGACATCTTCCGCCCGCAGAACGAGCGGCCCTACACGGCCGACGGCAGCGTCAACCTGGCCCACCTGCTGGTGGGCTCGGAAGGCACGCTGGCCTTCACCCGCAGCCTGACGCTGCAGCTCGCGCCCCTGCCCAGGGCCAAGGTGCTGGGCGTGGTGAACTTCGCCAGCTTCCACACCGCCATGGACAGCGCCCAGCACATCGTCACCCTGGGCCCGAGCGCGGTGGAGCTGGTCGACCGCACCATGGTCGACCTGGCGCGGCTGAACCCGGCCTTCAAGGCCGTGATGGAGTCGGCGCTGGTCGATGCGTCGGCACCCACGCCGGCGGCGTTGCTGCTGGTCGAGTTCAGCGGCGAGGACCTGGGTGAGCTGAAGACGCGCCTGGCCCGCCTGGTCGAGCTGATGGGCGACCTGGGCCTGCCCGGCAGCGTGGTCGAGTTGGCCGATGCGCCGCGCCAGTCCGCGCTGTGGGAGGTGCGCAAGGCCGGGCTGAACATCATGATGAGCCTGAAGGGCGACGGCAAGCCGGTGAGCTTCATCGAGGACTGCGCCGTGCCGCTGGAGCATCTGGCCGAATACACCGACGCACTGACCGAGGTCTTCGCCTGCCACGGCAGCCGTGGCACCTGGTACGCCCACGCCTCGGTCGGCACGCTGCATGTGCGGCCCATCCTGGACATGAGGCGCGACGGTGCGGTGAAGATGCGCGCCATCGCCGAGGAAGCCTCGGCCCTGGTGCGTCGGTTCAAGGGCGCCTACAGCGGCGAACACGGCGACGGCCTGTGCCGCGGCGAATGGGTGGCCTGGCAGTTCGGCCCCAGGCTCAACGACGCGCTGCGCGCCATCAAGCAGCACTTCGATCCGGCTGGCCTCTTCGCGCCGAACCGCATCGTCGACACGCCGCGCATGGACGACACCACGCTCATGCGCTATCCGCCGGGCTACACCGCCCTGCCGGTGCGGACCGCCTACGACTGGTCGGCCTGGAACGTGCAGAACGATGCGGTGACCGAAGCCACCACCGCCCCCGGCAGCGGCGGTGACCCGGCCGGCGGCCTGGCCAAGGCGCTGGAGATGTGCAACAACAACGGCCACTGCCGCAAGTTCGACGCCGGCACCATGTGCCCGAGCTACCGCGTCACGCGCGACGAGCAGCACCTGACGCGCGGCCGCGCCAACACCCTGCGCCTGGCGCTGGGCGGGCGCATCGAGGGCCTGCCAGGCCATGGCCTGAACGACGCCACGCCGGACAGCGTCGGCAGCTCTGGCATCACCCCATCCACCCAGGCCTTCCTGGCTCAGGGCGGCGCTGGCGCAGACAACACCGGCGCCCGGGCCCTGGCCAGCCCGGCGGTGCAGGCCGCGCTGGACCTGTGCGTGAGCTGCAAGGGCTGCAAGCGCGACTGCCCGACCGGCGTCGACATGGCCAAGGTGAAGCTGGAGGTGGCAGCGCAGCGCACCCGCGTGCACGGCGCCAGCCGGAGGGAACGCCTTATCGCCGGCCTGCCCGCCCTGGCCCACCGGGTCAGCCAGGTGCCCGGCCTGCCGGCCCTGCTCAACCTGCGCAACCGCGTGCCCGCACTGGCGCGGCTGGGGGAACGCCTCACCGGCATCTCGGCCCGGCGCAGCCTGCCACGCTGGCGGCGCGACACCTTCTGGCGCAGCAGCGCCGCCAGCCAGGACGCCCTGGGCCTGGTGAGCCGCGGTCAGGCGCTGACCGCGGAGAAGGCCGTGGTGCTGCTGGTCGACACCTTCAACGGCCAGTTCGAGAGCGAGAACGCCCTGGCCGCCGTGCGTGTGCTGCAGGCTGGCGGCTACGCCGTGCACGTGGCCAGCCGCAGCGGCAGCGCCGGGCCGGCCGGTGCGCCGCTGTGCTGCGGCCGCCCGCTGCTGGCCGCCGGCCTGGTGGACGAGGCGCGCGCCCAGGCCGCCGAACTGCTCGACGCCCTGGCGCCGCTGGCCAGCCGCGGCATCGCCATCGTCGGCCTGGAACCCTCGTGCCTGTTCACCTTGCGTGACGAATATCTGGCCATGGGCCTGGGCGAGACGGCCGGCGTGGTCGCGGCCCAGGCCCTGATGTTCGAGGAGTTCCTCGCCCGCGAGGCGCGCGCCGGGCGCTTCGCGCCCCGGTTCAAGCGGGCCACGCAGCCGCTGCTGGTGCATGGCCACTGTCATCAGAAGGCCTTCGCCGCCATCAGCCCGGTGCTGGAGGTGCTGAAACTCATCCCCGGCGCGGCGCCGCAGCTCGTCGACAGCTCGTGCTGCGGCATGGCCGGCAGCTTCGGCTACGAGGCCGAGCA
>JBJOKY010000555.1:0-4003 GCA_046045865.1 Pseudomonadota bacterium
AGGCCACGCTGGCCCAGGTCGTGGGCCACTTCGGCCTGCAGGGCGCTTGGGAAGACCTGGCCCGCGACGTCAACCAGCTGCACCAGGTCGTGCTGGGCGCACTGGGCGACGACCAGCTGCGCGCCAACTTCCAGCTGCAGGTGCTGGCCTCGCTGTTCTTCCGCAACAAGGGCGCCTACATCGTCGGGCGCATCGTCAACGGCTGGCACGACATCGCCTTCGCCCTGCCCATCCTGCACGGGCGCGGCGGCTACATCATCGACACCGTGCTGCTGGGCGAGGACGACCTGCTGATGCTGTTCAGCTTCGCGCGCGCCTACTTCATGGTCGAGATGGAGGTGCCCTCGGCCTACGTGCAGTTCCTGCGCGGGCTGATGCCGCGCAAGCCGCGCAGCGAGCTGTACAACGCGCTGGGGCTGCAGAAGCAGGGCAAGACGATGTTCTTCCGCGACTTCCAGTTCCACCTGCGCCACAGCACCGACCGGTTCCGCATCGCGCCGGGCATCAAGGGCATGGTCATGCTGGTGTTCGACCTGCCGAGCTACCCCTTCGTGTTCAAGGTCATCAAGGACCACTACCCGCCGCAGAAGGACACCTCGCGCGCGCTGATCAGGAGCAAGTACTTGCTCGTGAAGCAGCACGACCGTGTCGGACGCATGGCCGACACGCTGGAGTTCAGCAACGTGGCGCTGCCGTGCGCGCGTTTCGACCCCGCGCTGATGGCCGAGATCATGGCCTGCGCGCCCAGCCAGATCGAGATCGTCGAACGCGAGGGCCCGGGCGACACCGGCGAGGACCGCGCCGAGCTCATCCTGCGGCACGTCTACATCGAGCGGCGCATGATCCCGCTGAACCTGTACCTGCAGGAGGCCGACGCGGCCCAGCTCGAACACGTCGTCATCGAATACGGCCGGGCCATCAAGGACCTGGTATCGGCCAACATCTTCCCCGGCGACATGCTGTGGAAGAACTTCGGCGTGATGCGCGGCAACAAGGTCGTGTTCTACGACTACGACGAGATCGAGTACCTCACCGACTGCAACTTCCGCCGCGTGCCCGCGCCGCGCAACGAGGAGGAGGAGATGTCGGGCGAGGTCTGGTACAGCGTCGGCCCGCGCGACGTCTTCCCCGAGACCTTCGCGCCCTTCCTGCTCGGCCACCCGGGCGTGCGCGACGTGTTCATGCGCCACCACGCCGACCTGCTCGACCCGGCCTACTGGCAGGCACACCAGCAGCGCATCGCCGCCGGCCAGGTGCACGACGTCTTTCCCTACGACCAGCGCAGGCGCTTCGTCCACCAGCGCCGCCAGGCGGCCAGTGCGGCCGCGGCGCTGGCGCCAACAGACCCCCGACCGGCCCCGCAGCCGGCCCCCGGGCCCCCCCCCCCCCCCCGGGGCCCCCCCCCCCCTGGCCGCCTGGCAGCTCGGCGCCGTGGCCATCCGTGCCGCGGTGGACCGCGCCAAGGTCGCGCACGACCAGGTCGACGAGGTCATCTTCGGCAACTGCCTGATGGCCGGCCAGGGCCAGGCTCCGGCACGCCAGGCCACGCTGGCGGCCGGCCTGCCGCGCACGGCTGGCGCCGTGACGCTGAGCAAGATGTGCGGCTCGGGCATGCGCGCGCTCATGTTCGGCCACGACATGCTGGTCGCGGGCAGCGCCCGGGTCGTCGTCACCGGCGGCATGGAGAGCATGACCAACGCACCCCACCTGATGTTCGCGCGCAAGGGCGTGAAATACGGCGCCGCACAGCTGTTCGACCACATGGCCATGGACGGCCTGGAGGACGCCTACGAACGCCTGCCCAACGGCGCCGGCAAGGCCATGGGCGTGTTCGCCGAAGCCTGCGTCGAGAAATACGGCTTCACCCGCGAGGCGCAGGACCAGTACGCCATCACCTCCACCAGCCGCGCCAAGGCGGCCAACGAGGACGGCAGCTTCGACTGGGAGATGGCCGGCGTGGTGCTGGCCGGGCGCGGCGGCGACGTCACCGTCACGCGCGACGAGCAGCCCTTCAAGGCCAAGCTGGACAAGATCGCCGGCCTCAAGCCTGCGTTCAAGAAGGACGGCACCATCACCGCCGCCAACGCCAGCAGCATCAGCGACGGCGCCGCCGCCCTGGTGCTGATGCGCGCCAGCGAGGCCGAGCGCCAGGGTCTGCCCCCCGTGGCCCGCATCGTCAGCCACGCCGTGCACGCGCAGGAACCGGCCTGGTTCGCCACCGCGCCGGCCGGCTCGATCCGCAAGGCGCTGGCGCTGGCCGGCTGGCAGCCTGCCGACGTCGACCTGTGGGAGGTGAACGAGGCCTTCGCCGCCGTCACCATGGCTGCCATGGCCGAATTCCAGCTGCCGCACGAGATCGTCAACGTGCACGGCGGCGCCTGCGCACTGGGCCACCCGATCGGCGCCTCGGGCGCCCGCATCATCGTCACGCTGCTGGGCGCGCTGAGGAAGCGCGGCCTGAAGAAGGGCGTGGCCAGCCTGTGCATCGGCGGCGGCGAAGCCACCGCGGTCGCGCTGGAGCTGCTGTGACGCTGGGCCTGCAGGACCTCGCCCTGTTCAGCCTGACGGTGCTGGTGCTCAACGCCACGCCGGGCGTGGACCTGCTGTTCACGCTCACCCGCGCGCTGCAGCACGGCGTGCGCGGCGGGCTGGCGGCTGCGGCCGGCATCAACGCCGGTTGCGTGGTGCACGCCATCGCCGCCACCTTCGGCCTGGCCGCGCTGCTGGCCACCTCGGCCATGGCCTTCACGGCACTCAAGCTCATGGGCGCGGTCTACCTGGCGTGGCTCGCCTTCGGCATGCTGCGCAGCGCGCTCGATACCCGCGCAGGCACGGCCGGCCCGCTGGCCAGCGCCGCGACGGCGGACGCACCAGCCCCCGCAGGCGCCGGCCCCGGAGCCGCAGCGCCCGCCGACCTCGGCGTGATCTTCTCGCAGGGCCTGCTGACCAACGTGCTCAACCCCAAGGTCGCGATCTTCTTCCTGGCCCTGCTGCCGCAGTTCATCGCGGCGGACGCACCGGACAAGACGATGGCCTTCCTCGCCCTGGGCGGCTGGTTCGTGCTGCAGAGCTCGCTCTTTCTGGTCGGCTTCGTGCTGCTGGTCGCGCCGCTGCGCCACTGGCAGCCGGGACCGGGGCTGCGGCGTGGCCTGGGCGTGGCGTCGGCGCTGCTGTTCGCCGGCCTGGCCGCACGCCTGGCGCTGGCCGAGGTGCATTGAGCAGCGCCGCGCGCCAGCCCACCACCCCACGCGTCCGCCCGGCCCGCCACCACCACCCCACCAGCCGCGGAGTTGTCCCCATGCCGCAAACGTCCCGCGCCGTGCGCCCGCCGCTGCACGCCCTGGTCATCGGCGCCTCGCGCGGCATCGGCCTGGCGCTGGTGCAGCACTACCGCGCCGCCGGCAGCCAGGTGACGGCCACCGTACGTGACGAGGCCGGCCTGGCGCGCCTGCGCGAGCTGGGCGCCACCGCCATCACGCTCGACGTGGCCGAGCCGACCAGCGCCGCCGGCCTGGCCTGGCAGGTGGACGGCGCCGGTTTCGACACCGTGATCCACAACGCCGGCGTCTACGGCCCGCGCCTGCGTGCGCCCGACGTGCCCACGCTGGCGGATTTCGAGCAGGTGATGCGCGCCAACGTCTACGGCCCCATGCTGGTGCTGCCGCAGCTGCTCGATGCCCTGGCGCCGCAGGCGCGCGTGGTGCTCATCTCCTCGCGCATGGGCTCCATCGGCGGGCGCTCCGACGCCAGCGGCTGGCTCTACCGCGCCAGCAAGGCGGCCGCCAACTCGGTGCTGCGCGACATCGCCACCAGCCTGCTCGGCAAGGCCCTGTGCGCCAGCCTGCACCCGGGCTGGGTGCGCACCGACATCGGCGGCCCCAGCGCGCCCATCGCGCCCGAGGACAGCGCCCGCCAGCTCGCCGCCACCATCGCCCGCCTCACGCCGGCGCAGCACGGCGGCTTCTTCGACCTGGACGGCAGCCCCATCCCCTGGTGAACGCAG
>JBJOKY010000173.1:0-9040 GCA_046045865.1 Pseudomonadota bacterium
CGTAACCGGCTTCAGCACCCGGGGCGTACTCAGGGCACGAAGCTCAGGTCGTCGAAGTAGTAGGTGCCGCCGCCGCCCTGCGCACCGGTCTTGCCGAAGTTGGGGAAGACCGACGCCTTGTTGAACGTGAAGCCCAGGTTGAGTGCGGCCGTGCCGGTAGCCTGATTGGCGAAGTTGAAGGTCAGCGTCTGCCAGGTGTTGGCGGCGCCGACGGTGGCCTCGGTCTCGACTGACCTGGTCGGGTCGGCGGCGTCTTCCACCTTCAGCCGGATGGGCACGCCGGCAACCGGCGAATACACGCGCAGGGTCATGGTCTTGGCCGTGGCGGTGAACGGGACGGTGGCGATCGAGTTGTTCGGCCCCGTCGAGATGGTCGTGCCGGCGAACAGTTCGGCGGTGGTCGACTTCACCACCTTGGCGACCTTGTTGGTGCCGCCGGTCGGATCCACCACCAAGGTCGAATCCTCGGCGCCGCCAAAGCCGGTGAGGGTGTAGGTCACGCCGGAAGCGTCGAACGTGACGGGCAGGCTCTGTGTGGCAGCCGGCGGCTGTGCGCTGCCCGCGGTGTAGCGCACCTCGTCCAGGAAGTAGATCTTGGCCGCGCCGACCTGGGCGCCCGTCTTGCCGAAGTTGAAGAAGATGGTGGCCTTGTTGTAGGTCGTCGCCAGGTTCAGCGCCGGCGTGCCGGTCACGTTGTTGGCGAAGTTGAAGGTCAGTGTCTGCCAGGTGTTGGCGGCGGTGACGGTCGCTTCGGTTTCGACCGACAGGGCGCCATTGGCAGCGTTTTCCACCTTCAGGCGCACCGGCACATTGGCGTCGGGCGACCAGACCCTGGCCGTCATCGTGGTGTTGCCGGCGCTGAAGGCGACCGGGTCGACCGTGAGGCCGGCCAGGTTGGACACGGTGACACCGGCGAACACCTCGGCCGTGGCCGACTTGACGACACGCGCCACCTTGTTGGCTCCGCCAGCGGGGTCTGCGGCGATGGTGGCGTCTTCCGATCCGGCGAAGCCGGTCAACACGGGCGCGGGCACCTCGTCGAAGCTGATCAGGCCGGGCGTGGGCGCCGTCACTGCGGGGCACTGCACCGCAAAGGTCGAGCCGGCAAAGGCCAGGTCGTCGGCAAAGTAGGTCTTGGCCGCGCCCACCTGGGCACCGGTCTGGCCAAAGTTGAAGAAGATGGTGGCCTTGTCGTAGGTGGTCGCCAGGTTCAGCGCGGCCGTGCCGGTGGCCTGGTTGGCGAAGTTGAAGTTCAGCGTCTGCCAGCCATTGGCGACACTGACGGTGGCTTCGGTCTCGACCGACTTGGTCGGGTCGCTCGAGTTTTCCACCTTCAGGCGCACCGGCACATTGGCGTCGGGCGACCACACGCGCGCGCTGAGCGTGGTCTTGCCGGCCACGAACGGCAGGGGCACAACGGCGTTGTTGGGGCAGATCGCGATCGTGGTGCCGGCGAACAGTTCGGCAGTGGCCGACTTCACGACCTTCATCACCTTGTTCGCTGCGCCGCCGGCCGGATCGGCCACGAGGCTGGAATCCTCGGCGCCGGCAAAGCCGATCAGCGTCGGCGCGGTGGCTTCGTCGAAGCTCACGATGGTGGTCGCCACCACGGCGGGCACGGTGTCGTAGGCCTGCTGGGCCGCGGCGGTGGCGGTGTTAGCGTTGCCGGCGGCGTCGGTGAACCTGACGGCGGCCACGCTCACGTCGATCGTGCCGGTGGCGTTGGCCGTGGGTGTGACGACCAGCGTGGCCTGCGTGCCGCTGACGCGCGTGAAGGTGCCGGCCGTGCCGCCCGTGACCACCACGTCGGCGGCGATGAAGCTGGTGCCCACGTCTTCGCTGAAGGTGAAGGTAAAGGTGACGTCACCGCTGGCACTGGCGCCCGCGACGCTGTCGGTGATGGTCACGGTGGGCGGGGTGGTATCCACCGCGGCTGCCGGTGGCGAGGCGTCGCCGCCGCCGCAGGCTGCCAGCAGCAAGGTGGTGGCCAGCGCCAGGGCGCTGAGTGGAAAGTGGATCTTGGTCGTGGTCATCGGTAGTCTCCGGTCTGGGTTCTGGACGCGTTGGGTGGCCACACGCCGGGCGGTTCTCGTGTCGGCAAAAAGTGCCGGGTCAATCTTGGCGGCGCTTTATGAAAGCGCTTTCACAAACAATAGGGCGTATCGGCCGGCAGCGCAATGCATCGCTGCCTGTGGCTTTCCCCTAGTGCGGCAGGCCCGGCCGCGGCCGGGCGATGCACTGCATCAGCGCGAGCGCGCAAGCGTGCCGGGTGCGACCTCCAGCACCACGCCATCGCTGAAGCGCACGCTCAGGGGTGTCTTGCCGGCGTTGTAGGCCAGCCGGGTGCGGCTGCCGTCCGCGCGCCGGAAGACGGCGTACAGCGCGGTGTCGGCGGTGATGTCGACGTCCGGCGTGCCCAGCTCGGCCAGGCTGACCATCCAGTGCAGCGCGTGGCTGCGCGTGTCGCCCAGCTCGTACGAACCCCAGCGCTGCCACTGCGCCAGCGCGGTGGTGGGGTCGGCCAACGCCAGGTACTTGGCGAAGATGTCCTGCCAGATGTCGGGCGGGTCGGCGCGTTTGCCGCGTGCGGCGTAGGCCTTGGTCTCGCCTTCGAGCGTGGCCAGGCTGCGCTTCACGAAGGCTGGGTCGCGCCCCAGGTAGGCCGACGCGGTCGTGATCGGCAGCAGGTTGATGCCCTTGATCTGGCGCGGCTCGTCGATCCACCAGGTGTTGTGCGCGTATTTGCCGCCGAACAGCATGCTGACCTCGACGTTGCGGTACTCGGGCGCGAACACCAGGTGATGCAGGTCGAACCAGTAGTGGTTGATGGACTCGATCTCGGTCGTGTAGAGGTACACGCCCAGGTCGCGCAGCGCCGGGTTGCCGGTCACCTCGGCCCACTGGATCAGCCCGGCCCAGGCGTTGACGGCCTCGGACGACGACTCCTGGTTGTTGCCGTGCGGCCCCAGGCCGATGCCGGATGCCCAGGAATGGCCTTCGTAGACATCGAAGTTGCGCAGGAAGGGGAAGTCGCTGCGGCCGCGTTCGGCGGTGGCGATGTCCTTGATCAGCAGTTCCACCATCTCGCCCCAGCGCGCCGCCCAGGCCGGATCGCGCAGCGCGATGTCGGCCATGGCGCGGATCCAGTAGCCGTAGTGGAAGTGGTGGTCGTTCATCTGCCGCACGCTGAAGTACTCCTCCGGATACGCCACCACCGTGCCCAGGCCGCGGTCGAGATGGAAATAGGTCTTGCCGTCGGTGCCCGAGAACCACTGCTCGATGCGCCCCTGCAGCAGCTTGAGCAGCGTGGCGCGCGCTTCCAGGTCGCCCTGCTGTTCGGCGACGTCCAGCAGCTTGGTGACGCGCTGCAGGCCCTTGCCCTGCCAGTAGGGGCCGTTGCCGATCTCGAGCATCATGCGCCGGGCATTGCGCAGGTCCGTCTTGAGCAGATCCTTCAGTTCGGCGCTGCGCGCGGTGTCGGTCAGGCCGGGCCAGTAGGGCACGAAGCCGTTGTAGCGCGTGACGGTGCTGAACTGCGCCGCGGCCAGCAACTTCAGCGGCCCGCGCACGGTGTCGTAGGCCGGCCCGAGCAGCCCGGCGACCGACGTATTGCCGTGCCAGTGGTGCGGGTACAGGCCCAGCATCGGGCCGTGGTCCTCGCCCTCCATCACGCGGGTGGTGACGGTGTAGGTGGCGGTGACCTGGCTGGTCGCGGTGTCGTAGCGCCAGCCGACCCGGCTGCCGGTCAGGAAGGCATAGGCATGGCGGGCCAGCAGCGCCAGCGTCGCGGGCTGTTCGTCCGGCAACGCAGCCGCGGCCAGGTAGCCCTTGCCGGCCGGCAGGTGCGCCAGCCACTCGGTCGGGCCGACCTGTTCCCAGCGCATGCCGGCGGGGCCGAACAGCGCATAGGCGCGGCCCTGCACGTGCAGGGCCAGCACGCGGGCATCGCCCCCTGCACCGTCCAGCCGAACGCCAGGCGACGGCAGGCGCAAACGCAGGTCGCCGCGCGAGACCTGGATCTGCGCATACGGGCTGCCATGCGCGGCGGTGACGGTGAACTGGTCGTCGCCGCGCGCCATGGCGATGTCGATGACCCAGTCGCTCGCCTTGGCCAGGCGCGCCGGGCCGGGCTCGAACGCGACCGGTGCGATCACGATCGGCTGGGCGTGCGGGTAGATGATCTCGACGTCGCGGCGCTCGGTCGGCACGACCTCGCGGATCGGCAGCGCGATCTCGATGCCTGCCGGCGTGGCCTTGAGCGTGAGCGGTTGCGCGTACAGCACCTGCGGCGTGCTGTCGAACACCAGCGCCGAGTACCACTGGTTGGTCGGCGCGGCCAGGCGCGCCATTTCCGGGGTGCGCCCGGGTGCGGCCGGCACGGGCCGGTCCGACCCCTTGGGCGCCAGCACATAGCCGCCTGCCCCCGCCGGCACGACCTGCGCCACGGCCGACCCGCAGGCACCGGCCGCGACACCGCAGGCCAGCATGATCAAAGCCCCTGCGCAGCGCTCGAACATCCCCATCTGTGCATCTTTCGCGGCCCTGAGTGACCGTGGCGGAATGATACTGAAAGCGCTTTCATAACGCATCCGCAGGTTTACCCGTGGTGGCTGCGCCGGTCAGAGCCGCCCTCGAGCGCTCGCTGCTGCGCGCGTTGTTGTGGTGGCGCGGCACGACGAGGGAAAACACGGAGCCGCTCCGCGTTGACTCGGTCGGCCTGTGTGCCCTACGCTGTTGAAAGCGCTTTCATACATCGTCACCAGCCCCATCATGACCCACCTGCCCTCACCCTGCGTGCGCGCCACGCCCGCTGCTCAAGTCACCGCGGCGGCGCATCGCCGCCGGCTGCGCAGCCTGTCCATCGCCGCGGCGCTCCTGGCCGGCAGCAGCGCCGGCTGGGCGATCGACTTCGGCCCCTTCAGCCTGACCGGCTTCGGCAAGGTCGAATCGGTGAACGGCAGCAATCAGTGCCCGGACTGCCAGCGCCTGCAGGGCGAGGACCGCCAGCGCATCTGGGCCGACGAGATCGTGCCCGGCACCGCCTACAAGACGCGCAACAACACCATCACGCTGATCCAGCCCTATCTGGGCGCGAAATTCGACCTGGGCGCGGGCGTCAAGCTCAGCGGCCTGCTGAGCCAGCGCTGGCGCGATGGCCGCGAGGACATCCCCAAGTTCTGGTACGACAAGAACGTCGCCCTGAACCACGAGGACTACGGCAGCCTGCGCATCGGCGCCATGACCACGCGCGCCTGGAGCGTGGCCGACTACCCCTACGGCACCAACGTCGGCGTGGCCGATGCCTGGGGCTCCAGCGGCGCGGGCTACGGCCTGCTGACGCGGGCGCTGCGCTACACCTCGCGCCTGCTCGACGTGGCGGACGGCGACCTGGTGCTGGAAGCCACCTACGACCACGGCAACCGCGGCTTTGCCGTCAACAAGCCGCGCTTCTGGGAGCTCTACGCCCAGTTCCACAAGGGTGACCTGGTGATCGATGCAATGGTCCAGGACACCCGCAACGGCAACCCGCAGGCGTGGGGCCACGGGCCCTTCACGGGCCTGACGCCTTTTGCGGCGGATGACGCCAAGCTCGGCGGCTCGGGCCAGTCCATCGCCATGGCCATGGCGCGCTACCAGGTCGACGCGGCCTGGGAGGTCTCGGGCGGCCTGCGCCGCAACCGCTGGAGCGGCGCCTACGCCGTCATCACCGTGCCGGGCGCCCGGGCGCAGTGGAACAACATGTTCAACGTCGACTGGGGCGGCAGCCGCAACGGTGTGGCCAACCCGGGCTATTCGGCCACGTCGACCGACCTGATGCTGGGCCTGCGCTACCGCTTCGCCGAACGCTGGACGGCGCACACCGGCATGGTCCACCTCGGCAAGGCCAGCACCGACAACCCGAGCGAACGCGGCCAGAGCAACAGCGCGCGCATCAACAGCCTGGGGCTGAACTACGACGTCGGCCTGGGCCTGCAGGTCTACGGCCTGGCCGGCATGGTGAGCTACGACCACGTCGGCCTGGCGCCGCTGTCCATGCCTGCCCATTCATCGTTCTCCAACGTCGACTCGCGCGTCGCGAAGAGCGGCAACTGGTTCGGCCTGGGCGCCGTCTACGTGTTCTGAGGATCACCCTGTCATGACTCACTTCCCACTGAACACTGGCGCCGCGGCACTATCCGCGCGGCGCGGCGCACTCGCCTGGCTGCTCGCGCTCGTGGCCGCACTCGTCATCGCGGCCTGTGGCGGCGGCGGCGTCGTGCCTTCCACCGGCGTGCAGCAACGTGCCCTCAGCGCCGACTTCAGCACCCGCAAGGCCGTCGCCTATTCGCCCTACCGCACGGGCAACCGCGACACCGAGGTCGTCAGCGCCGCCAACATCCAGCAGGATCTGGTCCTGCTCGCGGCCGGCAACTTCACGCTGCTGCGCCTGTTCGACAGCTCCGACGCGGTCGCCAAGGTGGTGCTGCAGACCATCCGCGACCAACGCCTGGACATGAAGGTGATGCTGGGCGTGTTCATCCAGAGCGGCAACGACGCCTTCAACACCGCCGAGAAGGCGCGCGGCATCAAGCTGGCGCAGGACTTCCGCGACATCGTCGTCGCCGTCAGCGTGGGCAACGAGACGCTGGTGAGCTGGTCATTCAATCGAATGACATCGGCGGCCATGGCCGTCCACCTCAAGGACGTGCGCGACCAGATCAGCCAGCCGGTGACCACCGACGACAACTGGCTGTTCTTCGCCAACAAGCCTTCGGAGTTCAATGACCCGCGCGCGGTGTTCGACGCGATCGACTTCGTCTCGATGCACACCTACCCGCTGCTGGACACCGTGACGGCGCCGCAGACCTGGGACTGGCAGCAGCAGGCCGTGGCCGAGGCGCAGCGCGCCACGGCCATGATGGATGCCTCGATCGCCTCGGCACAAAGCGAATACGCGGCCGTGCGCGCCCACATGGACAGCCGCGGCCTGCGCGACATGCCCATCATCATCGGCGAGACGGGCTGGAAGGCCGTGGCCTCGGGTGGCGAGTTCAACCGTGCCCACCCGGTCAACCAGAAGATGTACTTCGACCGCGTCGCCGCCTGGCAAGGTACGGCGCGCGGCAGCGGCAACGGGCCGCGCACCATCGTCTACTTCGAGGCCTTCGACGAGCCCTGGAAGGGCAGTGACGACAAGTGGGGCCTGTTCAACGTGAACCGCCAGGCACGCTGCATGGTGCAGGACCTGTACGCCAGCGTCACCCCGGCCGTGACGCCCGAGGCCGGCAGTTGCGCCAGCACGGCGGCCGTGTTCCCGCCGACCGTGGTGCGCCAGACCGTCACGACCGCGCGCTACGTCATCTACGCCGACGCCATCACGGCCGACGAGACCCGCACCGACCCGTCGCAGCTGGGCTGGTTCGGCTTCGGCATCAACGGCCCGACCACCGCCTTCAGCGGCGAGGTGGTGACGGGTGCGGACGCGCCCTACCGGGAGATCCAGCCCGCGCCGGCCGCGGGCATCGGCTGGGGCCTGCTGGCCGCGCCCTCCGGGCTGGAGGTCGACCTGAGCCTGTTCGAGGCCAGCGGCAGCCTGAACCTGCGCGTGCGCACGCTCTACCCGGGCCTGCTGCAGATCGGCTTCCAGACCGGCAGCGGCGCGACCTCGTACGACGTCTACCTGCCCATCAGCAGCGGCCAGTTCGGCTATGTCAACGACGGTGCGTGGCACAACGTCAGCATTCCGATCAGCGCGATCAAGGCGGCCGGCGAACCCTCGTTCGGCAACAGCCCGGCCACCGCGCGGCTGGACATGAGCAAGGTCACCAGCGCCTTCACCCTGGTCGACTTCTTCGCCAAGACCGGCAAGACCGGCGCGGGCAGCGCCGAGAAGATCTTCGTGGACGAGATCTACTGGTCGCGCTGACCAGGTGCCTTCCTGCGGCTCAGCGCTGCAGGATGGCCTTCATGTCCTCGAAGGCGATCGGCGCCGAGGTGTGTTCATGCGCGATGCGCAGCACATGGCCGCTGGTGCGCAACACCCAGGTCAGGCGGTTGTGCATGGATTTCAGCGGCTCGCCACCGGGCGCCAGGCTGGCATAGGTGACGAGGGCGCTGACCATGGCCAGTTCGGGCCCGCCCGAGCTCTGCACCTCGTCGAAGCTCACCTTGACCTTCTCGCTGCCCAGCGAGGTGAACCAGCCCTCGACGGCGATCTGCCAGGCGGCGGCCCCCTCGTAGCTCCACACGCCCCAGGCGTCGAACACGCGCACCTTGGGGTCGTACAGGCGCATGAAGGCGTCCACGTCCCGGGCCAGCACGGCGGCCTGGTAGCTGGACAGGACGCGCTGGACGGATTTGTCGATATCACTCATGCGGGCACTCCGGGGCTCGGCGCCGGCGGGTGCGGCCGCGACGGCGGCGCTGCCCGGCCGGGTGCCCGACTCTGCCTGAGCGCGAGCGCCGCGGCAATGCGCCGCGGGCCATCGTCTCGACGCGTGGTCAGCCGATGCGGCGCGTGTCGGCGTCGAAGGCCAGCGCGCGGCTCGCGTTCGGCAACAGGCCGACCTGCGCACCCGCGGCCAGATCGGTGCTGGCGAGCTTGGCGTTGAGCAGCCCGTCCACGCCTTCGACCTGCAGGTGCACGATGGACGTGTCGCCCAGGTGTTCGGCCAGCACCACGGTGGCCGGGATGCCGCTGCCGGCGGCGCCGAGCTGCAGGTGCTCGGGGCGCAGGCCGACGCGCCGGGCGCCAGCCAGCACCGCACCGGCGCTGATGGCACCGCCGGCCTCGGCGGCCAGGCGGGCGGCCACGCCGTCCGACAGCGCCGTCCACAGCGCCTGGTGCGGCGCCGGCGCCTGCGCGCCCGGGCGGTCGACCAGGTTGATGCGCGGCGCGCCCAGGAAGGTGGCGACGAACTCGTTGGCCGGCTGGTTGTACAGGTCCAGCGGCGCGCCCAGCTGCTCGATGCGGCCCTGGTTGAACACGGCGATGCGGTCGCCCATGGTCATGGCCTCGACCTGGTCGTGGGTCACGTAGATCATGGTCGTGCCCAGCTCC
>JBJOKY010000174.1:0-8998 GCA_046045865.1 Pseudomonadota bacterium
GTTTGCCGGCGCCTACCTGGCGCTGGTCGGCCTTGCGCTGCAGGCCCTGCTCGTCATGCAGCACATCGACTTTCCGCCCATCGTCGGCGCCGACCCGGCGGCACCGGCAGGCCGGCCGCTGCGCGAGATCGTGCGCCAGCCGGTCTTCATCGTCGCCGCGGCGGCCTGCGCCCTGGGCTACGGCGTCATGAACCTGCTCATGGCCGCCACGCCCATCGCCATGAGCCAGTGCTCGCATCCTTTCTCGGCGGCCGCCCTGGTGCTGGAATGGCATGTGGTGGGCATGTACCTGCCCAGCTTCTTCACCGGCTCGCTCATCAAGCGCGTCGGCCCGCTGCCGGTGATGGCCGCCGGCCTGGCGCTCAACGTGATCTGCGTGGGGGTGGCGCTGTCAGGGGTGGACCTGATGCACTTCATGGTCGCGCTGGTCACCCTGGGCGTGGGCTGGAACTTCCTCTTCATCGGCGGGACCACCCTGGCCACGCTGGCCTACCGGCCCGAGGAGCGCACCACGGCGCAGGCTGCGGTGGACTTCAGCGTCTACGCCACCATGACGCTCACCTCGCTGGGCTCGGGCGCGCTGGTCACCACCGGCGGCTGGCAGGCCATGAATGTGGGCTCGCTGCTGCCGCTGGGCCTGCTCGGCGCGGCGCTGGCCTGGCTGGCCTGGCGGCAGCGTGCAGGCCACGGCGGGGCGGGTGCGACGGCCTGACCTGTGACATGAAATGAACACCGTCTGTGCGGATGAGCTTGCAGCGGGGGCCGGTTGCGGCCTTTGAACCGCCGGAACGGCGACAGCAGGCCTTGAGTGTCGGGATTCGAATGCAGCGCTGCGCAATTCATCGCAGTCTTGCGGGAATTCAGGCGCCGAGTGCGTGACAGCAGTGCTCGCTTGACGACATTCAATTGCCGACCGAGCGCCTGCATTGCCTGGGCGCTGACATTCAGCCGCCGATTGAAGGCATTCAGACACCGGCTGCGTGACAGCAGTGCTCGTTTGACGACATTCAATTGCCGACCGAGCGTCTGCATGGCCTGGGCGCAGACATTCAGCCGCCAGGTGACGACATTCAGACACCGGCTGCGCGACAGCATTGCCCGTATGTGATCATTCAGCTGACGCAAGTCGACAGCCGGTCGAGCGCTGCGGCAATTCGGTTGGCGTGTGCTGTCGGTCGACCACACCATGTCACGGTGTCGGCGTCGTTCACGGCCTGAGCTGGCACGGCAGATACCGGGCCGCTGGGCGCTGGTCTTTCCGACAAGGCGAAGTTTCGGCCGACCTGTGCATGCAAGTGGTAAGGTTGCGCAGCCGTGCGCACCTGTCAGCGCAGTTGTCGGTCAACGATGGACAAGACGAACAAAGACACAGGGTGTGGCATAGCCATGTCTGGCCGCCCGGCCAGTTATCCCCGCCGCGTGCTGCTGGCGGTGAGCGGGTTGACGCCGCAGATCATCACGGAGACCTTGCATGCGCTCGCGGTCGGGGCGCCGGCGCAGGAACGTTTCGTGCCGACCGAGGTGCATGCCCTCACGACCACCGAAGGGGCCAGGCGCATCCGCAGTCAGCTTCTCGACCCGCAGCGTGGCGCGTTGGCAGCCCTGCTCGCCGAGCATGACCTGCCGGCCTGTGTCTTCGGCGAGGCCCAGATCCACGTCGCGCGGCGCCCGGACGGTGAACTGCTGGATGACATCCGCGACGACGCCGACAACTCGGCCATGGCCGACACCATCAGCCGCGTGGTGCAGGAACTCACCAGCGACCCGCATTGCGCCCTGCATGTCAGCCTGGCCGGCGGGCGCAAGACCATGGGCTATTACGCCGGTTATACCCTGTCGCTGTTCGGTCGCGAACAGGACCGGCTATCGCACGTGCTGGTGCAGCCGCCGTTCGAGGGGCTTGCCGATTTCTACTATCCGCCGCCCGCGCCGCGCTGGATCACCCTGGCGGATGGCCGCCAGGTCGATGCGTCTGCGGCAGTGCTGCAGCTGGCCGACATACCCTTCCTGCGCCTGCGCCAGGGTCTGCCGCGCGGTCTGCTGGACGGCCGGCAGAGTTTCGTGCAGGCGGTCGACGCGGCCGCGCCCGGCCTGGCGCCGCCCAGTCTGACCCTGCACATCGATACCCATCAGATCGTGGCCGACGGGCGCCTCCTGGCGCTGCGGCCGGCCGAGTTCGCCATCTATGCCGCACTGGCGCATCGCGCCATCCATGGCAAGCAGGCCATGGGGGCGCCGCTGCGCGATCAGCACGACCCAGACTGGGCCGACGAGTTCCTGCGCGATCTGCGTGCTGCCGTCAGCCTGCTGCACATGCCGGATGACTTTGCCGCTTCGCTGCGCCAGGACTGCACCGCCGCCAAGATCTCGCCGCACATCTCGCGCCTGCGCGCCAGGCTTGAACAGCATCTTCCGCCCAGCCGGCTGATGCATTACTTCGACGACGGCAATACGCCGCGCAACAAGCGCTACCGCATTCCGCTGCCGGCGGCCGCCATCACCTTGGTCGCCCCCCCGGGCGGGGGGTGAGCTGCAAGCTTGCAGCAGCGGCCGATGTCGCCAGGTCACCGGACACTTGCGCCAGACCAAGTCAATCAGGAGGACAAGCACCCATGATCGAACGCAGTTATCGCCTGACATTCAACACCCCGGCCTTTCTCGGCAATGCCGAGCAGAATGGCCAGTGGCGCACGCCGCCCATCAAGGCGCTGCTGCGGCAGTGGTGGCGGGTCGCGTATGCGGCCGAGCACGCGCAGGGGTTGTCGGTGGAAGCCATGTGGCACGCCGAGGGTGTGCTTTTCGGCCACGCCTGGCTGGAAAACGATCGTGATGCACGCGGCAACAAGGTTGCGGCGCGGCGCAGCGAGGTGCGCCTGCGGCTGAGCGATTGGAGCGTGGGCGATCTGCCCGGGTCGCGGTGGGAGTCGTTGCCCCAGGTGCGGCATCCAGAGGTTCAGCAACCTGTCGCGGCAGATCTGTACCTGGGTTATGGCCCCGTGACATTGCCGCGTGGACAGCGTGCGCCGGCCTTGAAGGCCGCTGCCGCGATCCAGTCTGGCAAACGCGCAGAGCTGCGTGTTGCCGTGCCTGACGCTGAAGCCACGCGTGTGCAATGCGCCCTGGCCCTGATGAATCTCTACGGCACCTTGGGCGGCCGCAGCCGCAATGGCTGGGGCTCGTTCAGCCTGACACCGCTGGATGGCACGCCAGCGCTGGCGGGTGACCTGAACCGGGCATTGACCTTGCCGTGGAAAGACGCGCTCGCCAGCGACTGGCCGCAGGCCCTCGGTTGCAGCGAAGGCGACCAGCCCTTGATCTGGCAGACCGAAGCCTTCGACGACTGGAAGAAGGTCATGGTGCAACTGGCCAGGACCAAGATCGCGCTGCGTCGACTGTTCCTGTTTCCCCATGAACGCCCCGACGGCCAGATCCACGACCGCCATTGGCTGAGCTATCCGGTCACGACACACAAGGTCCAGGCGTGGGACAGGCAGAACCTGCGCCTGCCCAACACCCTGCGCTTCAAGGTCCGCCCCGGCGAGGACGGCAAGGGCCTGCGCGGCGTGATCTTCCACGTGCCCTGCAAGCCGCCTGCAGCCTTCGGCTCGAACAAGGCCACGCTTGAACGCGTGTGGCAGCAGGTCCACGCCCACCTTGACGCTTCCCTGAAGCGCAGCCCCGCCTGAAGGAGCACCATGAACAACGACAAGCTCTGGCAGACCAAGCTGCACGCCCGCCTGCACGACCCGGCCGAGAAGGCGCTGGTGCTGCTGCGCGACCCCGAAGGTCATGAAGGCGGCAGCTCGCGCGTGCTGCACCGGCTGCTGGGTTTCCAGCGCCTGGACTCCGATGTGATCGACCCCGACAACGACGAGGTGCTGCACCGCGCCCTGTTCCATCGCGGCATCCCGACAGCCATCTACAAGACCGTCCAGCGCGCCGACTGGTGGGCCGCCGCAGCGGACCGCCCGCAGTGGCCGATGCAGGAAATCACCGTCACCACCAAGCAGGGCGAGGTAAAGACGCTCAAGGTGGCCGCGGGTTCGCAGGTGCGCTGGGCCAGTCGCCCGGTGTTGATCCACCCGCTCACCGGCGCCGAGTACGACCTGGGCGGCCTGCGCGAGACTGACATCGAGGACCTCAAGTCGCGCTGCTTCGCGCACACCTCGGCGCTGATCCAGCGCACGCCTGACGGCGAGATCGACTGGCCCCGCACCTTGATTGCCCTCTGGCGTTTCGGCCCGGAGCTGAGCGAGGAGCAGGACAACGGCAGCCTGGGCGCCCTCTGGCCCCTGCTGCCGGCCGACACCCGCATTCCCGACCACAGCATCTGGGACCACCTCGACCTGACCTCGGCCTTTGCCGGGGCCTTCGCTGCCGACCCGAGCGGCGAGGCCGCACTGCTGACACTGTCCATCGGCCCGGTGCAGAGCTTCATCGCGGCGGCACGCAGCACCTCCGACCTGTGGGCCGGCTCGCACCTGCTGGCCCGCCTGGCCTGGGAGGCCATGAAGCCGGTGTGCGAGGCGCTGGGGCCGGACGCCATCCTCTTCCCGCGCCTGCGTGGCGTGCCGCAGGTCGACGCCTGGCTGCGCGACGATCTTGGGCTGCCTGCCGACCTGTTCAAGGACTGCGCCTGGACGGAGAAGTCCACCGACGCCAACCCGCTGTTCGCCGCAGCGCTGCCCAACCGCTTCGTGGCGCTGGTGCCGGCCTCGCAGGCGCGTGAACTGGCGCTGCAGGTGGAGCGCGCCGTGCGCGGCTGGCTGCAAGCGCTGGGCCAGGGCGTGGTCGACCGCCTGCTCGAGGAAGCCGGCCTCGGCGTGAATGGCGAGAGCCACGCTCATCACCAGATGCGCGCCCAGCTCGAAGGTTTTCCCGAAGTGCATTGGGCGGCAGTGCCGTTCTCGCTGATCCGCCCGCGCAACACCGGGAAGCAGACCGGACTGGACCTCAGCGCGCTGAGTGCCGCGATGGCACCGTTCTTCGAAGGCAAGCCCGGCCAGGCCCCCGGCTTCCTCGACAGCCCGGCCTGGACGGTCTTGCAGCATGGTGTGCGCTGGGACGGCAACACCGTCTTCTTCGACCCCAACCCCGGCGCGCTCTACCCGGCGGTGCACGACCTGGCCGAGCGCGCCCTGGCCGCGGCCAAGGCGGTGCGCCCGTTCAGGCAGCAGCCGCAGGCCGGCTGGCGCTGCTCGCTCACCGGCGAGACGGAATGGCTGACCACCGATCCCGCACAACTGGCCATGCCGCCGGGGCAGCGCAAGGACACACTGTGGACGCGCATCGCCAGGAAGCGCCCGGCCTGGGCCAGGAAGGGCGAGCACCTGGGTGCGCTGCCAGCGATCAAGCGGCTGTGGCCGACGCTGTTCGCCGAGGAAGTCGGTGAACTCGTCGGCAATCGCGCCGGCGCACACCGCTTCGTCGTCTCCACCCACACCATGTCGCTGGCCAAACAGTTGAGCGATTGGCTCAAGCACGGCGGCATCACGCCACCGGGCCTGGACAAGGCGCTGGACGAGCACGGCGGCGAGACCGTGGCCCTGCCGCGCAAGCTCATGCGTGACCACGCCCGTCAAGCCGGTGCACTGGACGACGCCCGCCGCCTGCCGGCGCTGCTGGATGCGGCCGATGAACTGGAAGACGACGCCGCCGCCAACGATCTGCGCGGCCTGGTGCGCCAGACCCTCGGACGCGATGCCGGCAAGCTGGAGACCTACTACAGCCTGCTGCTGATGGACGGCGACCGCATGGGTGCCTGGCTGGCTGGCGGGGACGACTACGCCATCCCCTACCGCGCCAGCTTCCACCCGCAGACCCGCACCGGCTTCGACACGCATGCCCGGCGCGAGCCATCACTGAAGGCCTACGCCGACCAGCCGCGCGCCGTCTCACCCAACCGCCACCTGTCGATCTCGGCGGCGCTGAACGACTTCTCGCTCACCGTCGTGCCGCATGTCGTGGAGCAGGAATTCCTCGGCCGCCTGATCTACGCCGGGGGTGACGACGTGATGGCCATGCTGCCGGTGGCCGACCTGCTGCCGGCGATGCAGCGGCTGCGCGTGGCCTATGCCGGCCATGACCCGGCGCATGAACAGGGCGACCGCGACAGCGACGGCCTGACGCTGCACAAGGGCTTTGCCATGCTGCGCACGGGCAAGGGCGGCCGCGCCCGCATGCGCCTGATGCGCATGATGGGCGACAAGGCCACCGCAAGCGCCGGTGCCGTCATCGCCCACCACCAGGCGCCGCTGGGCGCGGTGCTGCGCGAACTGCGCACGGCCGAGAGTCGGGCCAAGAACCAGGGCGGGCGCGACGCCTTCTGCATCACTGTCGTCAAACGCAGCGGTGGCGCGCTGACCGTCATCGCCAAGTGGGGCGAACCGGTGACGCTGCTGAACGATCTGCGCCGCTGGCTGGGCCAGGACGGCGTGTCGCGCCGCGCCGTCTACAACAGCCTGGACTGGCTGAAGGACCTGCCGCAGGACGACCAGGCCATGCTCGCCTCGCTGCTGTCCTGTCAACTGAAGCGCCAGGCACAGGGCGACGAGATCAAGGAGCAGGCCGACAAGCTGGCCCGGCGCCTCGCCGCTCTGGCCTTCAACGACAGTCTGCGCCCCCGGCCGGCCGACCAGGAAAAGCGTCTGGACTGGCTGGCCGACTTCATGGGTGTGGCGGAGTTCCTGGCCCGCGAAACCCGCAGCGCCGACTGAGGCTCGACATGACGATGACCACCATCCACCACCGCTTCATCGAGCCGCTGGACGTGCTGTTCCTGCGCGGCAACAAGCTCTTCGGCGACGCCGGCAGCTACGGCGCAAGCCTGGTGCCACCCTGGCCGTCGGTGGCTGCCGGCGCCCTGCGCAGTGCCATGCTGGCGAACGAGGGCATCGACCTGACCGCCTTCGCTCAAGGGCGCATCACACACCCCACGCTGGGCACACCGGAAGTCCCCGGCGCCTTCACGATCACCGCCTTCAGCCTGGCGCGGCGGCTGCCGGACGGCGGCGTGGAGTCGCTGCACGCCCTGCCGGCCGACCTGATCGCCGAGGAGGACGAGGCGGCGAAAGCGCAGGGCTCGTCTGCCAGGCGCTACAAGTTGCGTCGCCTCAAGCCGGTGGTGCCTGTTGCAGGCCTGATCAGCTCCGCGCCGTTGGCGCAATGGCCCGTGCTGGCGCAGCCCGAGCGCAGCAAGCCTGCCGGGGGCTGCTGGCTCACGCAGGCCGGATGGTCCGCCTACCTGGCAGGCCGTGTGCCGATGTCCGACCAGTTGCTGACCACCGGCCAGCTGTGGCAGCTCGACGAGCGCGTCGGCGTGGGCCTGGACATGGCCAAGCGCCGCGCCGCCGACGGCCAGCTCTTCACCGTGCAGGCCGTGGCCCTGCACGCGGGCATCGGCTTCTTGGCCAGCGTGGCGGGGGCCGAGCCGCCGGCCGACGGCGTGCTGCGCTTCGGCGGTGACGGACGCGGCGCGGCACTGCGCAGCGTTCACCACCAGCCCGCCATGCCCGACCTGGCAGCCATCGCCCAGGCCCGCCGCGCCCGCGTCGTGCTGACCACGCCGGGCCTGTTCGCCGAAGGCTGGCGCCTGCCCGGCGTCGATGCCGATCAGCGCATCACCTGGCCCGGCTTCAGCGCCAGGCTGGTGTGCGCCGCCGTGGCGAAGTCCGATGTCATCAGCGGTTGGGACCTGGCTGCACGCCAGCCCAAGCCGGCCGAGCGCGTGGCCCCGGCCGGCAGCGTCTACTGGCTCGACGACATCGACACCACAGCCGCGGCGCTCGGCAAGCTTGCCGAACACGGCCTGTGGTTTGCCGACGCGAACAATGCCCAGCGGCGTGCCGAGGGCTTCAACCGCTTCACCTTTGCTGCCTGGTAAGGCACGCCGACCGACTTCTCCGACGAAAGACCCGAACCATGTTCCAGCAACAAGCCGCAGTCTTCCTCTACGCCGTCAGCCCTGTGCACATGGGCGCCGGCAGCGCCGTGGGCGTGATCGACAACCCCATCCAGCGCGAGCGCCACACCCGCCACCCCAGCTTTGCCGGCAGCGGCATCAAGGGCGCGCTGCGCCACGGCTTCGAGGCGCTGGGTGGGCTGAAGGGCCACATCGACCGCCTGTTCGGCCCCGAGTCGCAGAGTGGTGACCTGCACGCCGGCGCGGTGAGCTTCGGCGACGCCCAGCTGGTGGCCTTCCCGGTGCGCAGCCTGCGCGGCGGCTATGTCTACGCCACCTGCCCGCAGGCGCTGGCGCGCGCGCAGCGGCTGCTGGGGCTGGTCGGCGTGAAGACCGGGTGGGCCATCCCCTCGGTCGAAGAAGGCCAGTGCACGTTGACAAACCCCGCATTGCTGAGCAATGACGGCAAGCTTCACCTGGAAGCTTTCGAGTACACGGCCAAGCCGCTGGCGGGTGCGGCGCCCGTGCGCGCCTTGGCCACTGACCTGGCTGCCAAGGGCCTGCCGGCGGGGGAGGCCTACGCCTACTTCCGCGACAAGCTGGCGCAGGACCTGGTCGTGCTGTCCGACACCGACTTCGGCTACTTCGCCGAACACGCCACCCTGGTGGAGCCGCATGTGCGCATCAGCAGCGAGACCGGCACGGCCGACGATGGCGGCCTGTTCTATACCGAGAACCTGCCGCCCGAAGCCCTGCTGCTGGCGCCGCTGATGGCCAGCGCCACACGCAGCGGCAAGGCTGACGAGAAGCTCGAAGCCATCGCGGTGATGGCGCAGATCAAGGCCGTGCTGCACGGCCGCCTGCTGCAGATCGGCGGCGACGCCACCACCGGCCGCGGCCTGGTGGTGGGCAGCGTGGTGGAGGCTTGAAGATCATGGCAATCACCCTCGAACAGAAGCGTGCGGCCGATGCGTGGGCGCGTGCCCAGGGCTGCAGCAGCGACTACCAGAACCTGGCCAAGGGTCTGCCGGCGCTGATCATGAACAGCGGCCTGATGCAGGTGCTGGCCTTCCTGCACGAGAAAGGCAGCAAGTCATC
>JBJOKY010000175.1:0-8989 GCA_046045865.1 Pseudomonadota bacterium
GCGCAGGAAACGCGCGTCATGGTGCAGGGCCAGGATCAGGCCGTGCAGCTCGAACATGAGTTGCAGCGGATCGGTGTCGGGTTGCAGGTGGCCTTCCTCGATCGACATGCGTATGGCACGCTCGATGGCGGCCTGCCAGGTGCGCACCATGTCGGCCAGGGCATCGCGCACGGGGCCGGGGCGGTCGTCGAACTCGACCGCGCCGCTGATGTACAGGCAGCCCGAATCCAGCTCGACCGTGACGCGCCGGATCCAGCGCTGGAACAGCGCGCACAGCCGTGCCAGGCCGCGCGCCTCGCGCATGGCGGGGTAGAAGATCTCCTCCTCGAAGCGCACGTGGTACTCGCGCACCACCGAGATCTGGAGTTCCTCGCGCGAGCCGAAGTGCGCGAACACGCCCGACTTGCTCATGCCCGTCACCTCGGCCAGGGCGCCGATGGACAGGCCTTCCAGCCCCTTCTGCGACGCCAGCATGAGCGCGGCATCAAGGATGGCGGCGCGGGTCTGCTGCCCTTTCTGGGCGCTGCGGCTGGTGCTGCTGCGCGGTGTGCGGATGGCCAGGTCGGATGAGCTCACGGCAGGTCGGGGGGCGTTGGCAGGCGGTGGGAGGAGGAGGGGAAACAGTGCTGGCAATAGAACGAACGATCGTGCTATTTTCTTCGACTGTCAGCCAAATGCAAGCCCCCGCCTCTGTGCATAGCGAGAAAAACTGCGGCCCCGGCGGGGCGCCGAGCCAGAGGCGCAGGCGCGCCGACCGTGAGAGCCACATGTAGCCTGCAGCGGCTAGGACCTGGCGCAAGAGTCAGTCGGAAATAGGCGACAACCGTGACGCCCTATGTCACTGCAGGCTGGCTTGCTCTATGCTTGACTGCAGGAGCGTGTCATGGACGTGCTGCAGTTGGATGTTTCGGGTCGGCCGCAAGCCTGGATCACCACGAAGGAAGCGGCCATTCTGTATGCGAGCGAGGCCATCGCCTGGACGCTCGGTGTGCCCTGCACGGTGCTGCGCGGCGGCATCCAGCGCAGCAGCGGTGTGCAGTCGCGCATCGAGGTGCACCCCATCATCGCGGTGCGCGGCAGCGTGCCCAGCCGGGCCTGGCGCCAGGTGCCGGCGCTGTCCAACCCCAAGCTGTTTGCGCGCGACCGGTATGTCTGTGCTTATTGCGGCGTGTTCTGCGGCGCCGACCAGCTCACGCGCGAGCACATCGTGCCGACCTCGCGTGGCGGCACCGACAACTGGATGAACTGCATCACCGCCTGCCGCGGTTGCAACGGCCGCAAGGGCAACCGGCTGATGCACGAGGTCGGGCTGGAGCTGCTCTATCTGCCCTATGTGCCCAATCTGCACGAGGACATGATCCTGCGCGGTCGGCGCATCCTGGTCGACCAGATGGAGTTCCTGCTCGCCTGCGTGCCGCGCCACAGCCGGCTGCACGGCTGAAGCTGGCGTGGGTCGGCTGCCTAGAATGTGTGCATGATCGCCCCCCTCCAGAACGACACCTTCCTGCGCGCCCTGCGCCGCCAGCCCACCGACTACACGCCCGTCTGGCTCATGCGCCAGGCCGGGCGCTACCTGCCCGAGTACTGCGCCACACGTGCGCGCGCCGGCAGCTTCATGGGCCTGGCGACGAATGTCGACTACGCCACCGAGGTGACGCTGCAGCCGCTCGATCGTTACCCGCTCGACGCCGCCATCCTCTTCAGCGACATCCTCACCGTGCCCGACGCCATGGGCCTGGGCCTGAGCTTTGCCGCGGGCGAAGGCCCCAAGTTCGCCAAGGTCGTGCGCGACGAGGCCGCCGTGGCCGCGCTCGAGGTGCCGGACATGGCCAGGCTGCAGTACGTCTTCGACGCCGTCAGCTCCATCCGCAAGGCGCTGGGCGGCCGCGTGCCGCTGATCGGCTTCACCGGCAGCCCCTGGACACTGGCCTGCTACATGGTCGAGGGCGGCGGCAGCGACGACTACCGCCTGGTCAAGTCGCTCATGTATTCGCGCCCGGACCTGATGCACCGCATCCTGACGGTGACGGCCGACGCCGTGGCGGCCTACCTGAACGCCCAGATCGCCGCCGGCGCCCAGGCCGTGATGATCTTCGACAGCTGGGGCGGCGTGCTGGCCGACGGCGCCTTCCAGCGCTTCAGCCTGGCCTACACGCGCCGCGTGCTCGATGGCCTGGTGCGCACGCACGAGGGTGTGGACATCCCGCGCATCGTCTTCACCAAGGGCGGCGGCCTGTGGCTGGACGAGATCGCTGCCCAGCCGGTCGACGCCGTCGGCCTGGACTGGACGGTCAACCTCGGCCGTGCGCGTGAACGCGTCGGCGACCGGGTGGCGCTGCAGGGCAACCTCGACCCCAACGTGCTGTTCGGCACGCCCGAGGCCATCCGTGCCGAAGCCATGGCGGTGCTGGACAGCTACGGCCCGCACCCCGGCCATGTCTTCAACCTGGGCCACGGCATCAGCCAGTACACGCCGCCCGAGGCGGTGTCGGTGCTGGTCGAGACCGTGCACAGCCATTCGCGCCAGGTGCTGGCCGCCGGCAAGCGCCCCGCCTGAGGCGGTCGCCCGGGCGCGGCCCGCTTGTGCCGAACTGCAACAAGTCGTGACTGTCCGCAGATGTTCTCCCTGCGGTGGACAAGTCCGGTCGTGGTGCTGTCCACAGGCGCGGCGTGCATGCCTTGTCTGCATCCTGAACAAGATGACGCCCTGGAATCGTGCAGCTTTCACGCTGCGGTGGCGTGTTCTCATTCAGTTATCCCCAGGTCCGGCCCTGCGGGTGTCCACAGGCCGACCTGCGCCCTGCAGCCTCGTCATGTCGCCGGAATTGTGCTAAGTGATTGATTTGCAAAATGGCCAGGCCTGCCTCAGCGCTGCGCAATCCAATGCAGATCCAGTGCTGACAAGCGTTTGCGACGACATTGCTCAGATTGCTCACAGAGTTATCCACAGAAAAGGTGGACAGATCCGAAAAGCACAGTCGAATCAACGACTTCCACTCAGAAATTCGAATCCACGCGAGCTTGCGGGACTAAGTTGATGCAAGGTCTGGTCACATCTGCCCCTGAAGCCGGGGCAGGTCCCTGGGTGGCGGATGTGCTGGTACCGCTGCCGCGCCATGTGGAACTGGGGGCCTGCCTGAGTTACGCCAGCGATCGCGCCCTCGTGCGCGGCACCCTGGTGCGTGTGCCGCTGGGGCGGCGTACCGTCACCGGTGTGGTCTGGCGTTGCAGCGCGCCTGGCACATCTGCATCTGCATCTGCATTGGCGTCGGCGTCGGCCGAGCCTGCCAGCCCGGATGGCGATTTCATGCCGGCGCAGGCCAGGCTGCCGGGAACCGAGCCCGAACCACCCCAGCCGGCCCCCGGCCCGGGGCTGCGGCCGGTCCAGGCGGTGCTCGACGCCCTGCCGCCACTCGGTGCGCCCTGGTGCCGGCTGCTCGAGTTCGCGGCCAGCTACTACCAGCGCGAACTGGGCGAGCTGGCGCTGTCGGTGCTGCCGCCGGAGCTGCGCCAGGTCGACGCCGTGCAGCTGGCCCGGCGCCTGAAGCGCCTGACGCGCCACATCGGCCCGGCCGCCACGGCGGGCGAAACGCCGGGGCACGGCGCGGGCCTGGCGCCGCCGCCTGCCCGGCCGGAACTGCCCGGTCTCAGCGCCGACCAGGCCGGGGTGCTGGAGGCCTTGCAGGCCGACCTGCCGGTCGCGCCGCCCGAGGATGAGTTATCCACTGACCTGTCCATCCGCCCGGCGACAGATCCGGCCGGCCCGATCGGTTTGTCCGAAAGCCAGGCAGTGTGGCCAGTCCAGCCTGCCGACACCCTGCCTGGCCACCAGGCCCGGCCGCCGCGCACCACCTTGCTGCACGGCGTGACCGGCAGCGGCAAGACCGAGGTCTACCTGCGCCTGGCCGAGCAGGTGCTGGGCGCTGGCCGCCAGGCGCTGCTGCTGGTGCCCGAGATCAACCTCACGCCCCAGCTCGAGGCGCGGCTGCAGGCGCGTTTTCCGCACCGGCGCGTGGTCGCGCTGCACAGCGGGCTGACGCCGGCAGAGCGCCTGCAGAACTGGCTGGCCGCCCACCTGGGCCTGGCCGACCTGGTGCTGGGCACGCGCATGGCGGTGTTCGCCTCCATGCCGCGCCTGGGCCTGATCGTGGTCGACGAGGAGCACGACCCTTCCTACAAGCAGCAGGAAGGTGCCCGTTACTCGGCGCGCGACCTGGCCGTCTACCGTGGCCGGCAGGAGGCGCTGCCCGTCGTCCTGGGCTCGGCCACGCCGTCGCTGGAGAGCTGGTGCAACGCCGACGCGGCGCCGCCCGCGCCGCCTCCTGACGCGCCGCCGGTTGTGCCTGCGACGACCGCCGCGGCGGCCCGGCCCGCCGCCGCGACCGCGCGCTACCGCCTGCTGGCCATGCCCAACCGCATCGGTGCCGGCGCGCTGCCCACGGTGCGCCTGCTCGACCTGGTGCGGCTCAAGTCCCAGCTGGGCAAGCAGGCGCTGCACGACAGCCTGCTGCCGCCGCCGCTGGTCGAGGCCCTGCGCACCCGCCTGGCCGCCGGCGAGCAGAGCCTGGTGCTGCTGAACCGGCGTGGCTATGCCCCGGTGCTGCACTGCACCAGCTGCGGCTGGAAAAGTGCCTGCAGCGCCTGCAGTGCCTGGCGCGTGTTCCACAAGAGCGACCGCAGCCTGCGCTGCCACCACTGCGGTTACGCCCAGGCCGTGCCGGGCGCCTGCCCGCAGTGCGGCGACCCGGACATCCAGCCCATGGGCCGCGGCACCGAACGCATCGAGGAACAGCTCGCCACCCTGCTGCCCGGCGCGCGCATCGGCCGCATCGACGCCGACACCACGCGCGCCGCCGGCAGCCTGGTCAGCCAGCTGGCCGCCGCGCACGCCGGCGAGGTCGACCTGCTGGTGGGCACGCAGATGCTGGCCAAGGGCCACGACTTCCGCCGCGTCACGCTGGTGGCGGTGCTCAATGCCGACGCGGCGCTGTTCTCGGCCGACTTCCGTGCGCCCGAGCGGCTGTTCGCGCTGCTGATGCAGGCGGGCGGGCGCGCCGGGCGCGACGCCGCCCAGGCCGGGCGCAGCGAGGTCTGGCTGCCCACCTGGCATGCCGACCATGCGCTGTACGCCGCCATCCAGGCGCACGACTACGCCGCCTTCGCCGCCAGCCAGCTGGCCGAGCGGCGCAGCGCCGGCCTGCCGCCCTACAGCCACCTGGCGCTGCTGCGCGCCGAGGCGCGCAGCGAGGAACAGGCCATGGCCTTCCTGGACGCCGCTGCGGCGCACGCCGGCAAGGTGGCGCAGCGGCTGGGCACCGACGTGCTGATCTACCCGCCCGTGCCGGCCGCGCTGCGCCGCGTCGCCAACGTCGAACGCGCGCAGATGCTGGTCGAGGCCAGCCGGCGCAGCCATCTGCAACACTTCCTGCGCCAGTGGTGCGCCGACCTGGGCGCGCTCAACACCGGCTCACAACGTGTCTTGCGCTGGGCGGTGGACGTGGACCCGGCGAGCATCTAGCGTCGCGCGTGGCGCTGCACGGCCCTGCGCGGCCCTGAATTCCCTGCCTCACGAGATGACGATGACTCCTGCCGACTCGCCCCCCTGCTCCGCGACGACCGCCGCGGCGCCACCCGTCGGCGGCACCGGCCTGCGCATCGCCGTGGTCGGCGCCGGCCCGGTCGGCCTGGCGCTGGCGCTGCAGGCCGCGCGCCGCGTGCAGCGCGCCGCGGTGACGGTGTACGACGCCCTGCCGGCCGCGCACGACGTGTCGGGCGACCCACGCACCCTGGCGCTGTCGCTGGGCAGCGTGCAGGAGCTGCAGCGTGTCGGCGTGTGGGCGCAGATCGCGCCGCAGGCCGCCGCCATCACCACCGTGCACGTGTCGCAGCAGCAGCCGGCGCTGCTGGGCCTGCTGGCCGCGCCGCTGGGGCTGCTGGCCCGCCTGGCCCCGGGCGGCGCAGCGCCGGGTGACGCCACACACGCGGCGCACCCGGCCGATGCCGGCGAGCCCGAGCTGTTCATCCACGCGCGCGAGTTCGGCCTGCCGCAGCTGGGCGCGGTGGCCAGCTACGGCGCCATCGTCGCGCCGCTGCGTGTGGCGTGGCTGGCGCAGTGTGCGCAGGCGCCGCAGCGGCTGAGTTCGCGCCTGGGCGTGAAGGTCACGGCCATCGATGCGCAGGGTGACCCGCGCAGCGCGCGCATCACGCTGGCCGACGGCAGCAGCGAGCAGCACGACCTGGTCGTGATCGCCGAGGGCGGCGTGTTCGCCGAGCAGGCGCGCAAGGCCGTGAGCCACGACTACGGCCAGACCGCCTGGGTCGGCACGGTGGAGCTCGAAGGTGGCGTGCCCGGCGTGGCCTACGAACGCTTCACGCCGCAGGGGCCGGCGGCCCTGCTGCCGCTGCCGCCGCTGGCCGGCACGGCGCCGGGGCGCCAGCGTGCCGCCCTGGTGTGGTGCGTGGCGCAGGGTGACGACCCGGTGGCCGGGCTGGCACCGGCGCAGATCGGCAGCGTGCTGGATGCGGTGTTCGCGCGCCGGCCCGGGCGCATCGTGGCGGTGTCGCCGCTCAAGCATTTCCCGCTCGGGCTGAACGCCGAGCGCAGCCTGGTGCAGGGGCGCAGCGTGCGCATCGGCAACGCGGCACAGACGCTGCACCCGGTCGGCGGCCAGGGCCTGAACCTGGGCCTGCGCGACGCGGCGGTGCTGGTCGACCGGCTGGCGCGTCTGCGCCCGGGCGACGAGCTGCTGCCCATGCTGCGCGGGCTGGAGCTGCTGCGTGTGCCCGACCGCTGGAGCCTGATCCTCGGCACCGACTTCCTGGCGCGCAGCTTCACCTGGAGCGCGCCCGGCCTGTCGACCCTGCGCGGCGCCGGCATCGGCCTGCTGCAGCGCGCCGCGCCGCTGCGCCGGGCGCTGGCCCGCACCATGATGTTCGGCGTGCGCTGAGCGGCACGCGCCGGCTGCCGGGGGGGCGCCAGGCTCAGAGCCGGCGGTGCTGCAGTGCCGGCAGCTGGCTGCGCACCTGGGTCGTGACCGTGGTGTCGAGCGTGGCGCAGACCACACCTTCGCCTTCGGCCAGTTCGGCCAGCACGCGGCCCCAGGGGTCGACGACCATGCTGTGACCCCAGGTGCGCCGGCCGTTCTCGTGCCGGCCGCCCTGGGCGCTGGCCAGCAGGTAGCACTGGTTCTCGACCGCGCGGGCGCGCAGCAGCAGCTCCCAGTGCGCCTCGCCGGTCGGGTAGGTGAAGGCGGCAGGCACCAGCAGCAGGTCGCAGGGCGGCTGCATCAGGCGGCGGTAGAGCTCGGGAAAACGCAGGTCGTAGCACACCGACAGGCCCACGCGGTGCGCCGTGCCGGCACGGCTGCGCGCCTCGAAGGCCACCGGCGTGTCGCCGGCGTTGAGCGTGGCGGCTTCGTCATAGCGGCGCTCGCCGTCGTCGTAGCGGAACAGGTGGACCTTGTCGTAGCGCGCCACCTGCCGGCCGTCGGGCGCAAACACCAGGCTGGTGTTGGTGGCGTGTGCGGCGTCGCCGGCCACGGCGATGGGCAGGGTGCCGCCGACCAGCCACACGCCGTGCTGGCGTGCCAGGGCGGCCAGGGTGTCCTGGACAGGCCCGCTGCCGGGTGGCTCGGCCAGGGCCAGCTTGTCGGTGTCGTGCCGGCCCATGATGCAGAAGTATTCGGGCAGCACGACCAGCTCGGCGCCCTGGTCGGCGGCCTGGCCGACCAGCCGTGTGGCCGCGGCCAGGTTGCTGGCCAGCTCGGGCGTGGACACCATCTGGATGGCGGCGATCTTCATGAGGGCAGGCTTTCTGTTCTGGCTGGGTGTGCGGCCTATTCTCGTGTGCGATGCACGGCCGTGCGCGCCGGGGTAGGCTGGTCGCGGGCGCTTGGGAGAAACTCGCGCGCCGTCCGGGCGGCCGTGCGCCGCCCCCGCCATGAATCCTGCCGAGCCGCCCCATGCGCCCGTGCCTGCTGCCACCGCCCCTCCTGCCGAAGAAAGCCTGCCCGTGGATCTGAGCCCGCCGCCCGCTGCCCAGCCCGGGCCCTTCGTCGCCAAGGCATCGGCGAGTCATTCGAGGCTGGTGCAGAAGGTCCGGCGCGTGTACGCCGCCGAGCTCGCGCTGCTGCCGCCCGGCGAGCCGCTGCACGACGCGATCCAGGCCTGCCTGGCCGCCCTGCTGGCGCGTGGCCGGCCGCTGGACAGCGCCCTGCGGGTGACACGCCAGCTGGTGATGGAGCGCCTGGTGGTGCTGGACGTCGAGCAGTCCGCGCCGGTGCAGACCGTCACACTGGCGATGACCGCGCTGGCCGAGGTGACGCTGGAACACGCCCTGGCGCAGGCGCGCCGCGACATCGACGCACGCCACGGCGAGCCGCTGGACCAGGCCGGCCGGCCCATCGAGCTGTGGATCATCGGCATGGGCAAGCTGGGCTCGCGCGAGCTCAACGTGTCGTCCGACATCGACCTGATCTATGTCTACGAGGGCGAGGGCCAGACGCGCGGGCGAACCGACGGCAGTGGCGTGATCAGCGCGCACGAATATTTCGCGCTCGTCGCGCGCGGCCTGCGTGCGCTGATCGACGACAACACCGGCGACGGTTTCGTCTTCCGCATGGACCTGGCGCTGCGGCCCAACGGCAACTCGGGCCCGCCGGTGGTCAGCCTGGCGATGCTGGAGGAGTACTTCCTCGTGCAGGGGCGCGAGTGGGAGCGCTTCGCCTGGCTCAAGAGCCGGGTGGTGGCGCCGCGTGCGGGTGTGACCTCGGGCCGCGCCAAGGCGCTGGGCGAGGTGGTGTCGCCCTTCGTCTACCGGCGCTACCTCGACTACGGCGTGTTCGAGGGCCTGCGCACCCTGCACCAGAAGATCCGCGACGAGGCGAATCGGCGCGCCGCCGGGCGGCCCGAGCGGGCCAACGACGTGAAACTGTCGCGCGGCGGCATCCGCGAGATCGAGTTCATCGTGCAGCTGCTGCAGGTGGTGCGT
>JBJOKY010000556.1:0-2672 GCA_046045865.1 Pseudomonadota bacterium
TCGATCAGCTGGCCGTCGACGTAGACGGTCGGGCGGACGCGGCGCAGCGATTCGCGGTAGTCGGCGCCGCTCATCAGCAGCCGGGCGGCGGGGCGGGGCGCGGCGGTGGCGGCCGGCATGGTGGGCAGTGCGGCGTTCATGCGCGGGGCTCCCGGGGCTGGGTGGTGCGGGGCGTGGCGGCTGCCGGGGCTGCCGCGCTGCGGGCGGTGTCGTCAGGCGGGCCGATGTCTTCAGGCTGGCCGGCGTCGTCGGTCACGTCGGCGGCGTCGAGCGGCTGGGCCTCGTGCACCGCGTGTTCGCGCTTGCCGCGTTCGCGCCGCGCCAGCCAGATGGTGGCACCGCTGATGAGGGCGCCGCCGATCAGGGTCTCGCGCGTGGGCAGGTCGCCGAACAGCGCCCAGCCGGCCAGCGCCGACCACAGCAGGTCGAGGAACTTGGCCGACTGCGTGGCCGAGATGTCGGCCGCCTGGAAGGCGCGCGTCAGGCAGTAGTGCCCCGTGCTGCCCAGCAGGCCGCAGACGGCAAAACCGAACCACTCGTCCGCGCCCAGCGCCTGCCAGTGCCACAGCGCCAGCGGCAGGCTGAGCAGGCTGATGCTGATCGACTGCCAGACCAGGATGACGCCGGCCGTCTCGTGGCGCGTGAGCGCCTTGGTGATCAGGAAGGACGCCGCGAACATCGGCGCCGAGGCCAGCATCACCAGGTGATACAGGCCACCGCTGCCCGACAGGCGCGGCCCCACCACCACCAGCACGCCGGCAAAACCCAGCAGCGTGGCCAGCCAGCGCTCCCAGCGCATGGGCTCCTTG
The DNA here is from genome assembly GCA_046045865.1 of Pseudomonadota bacterium. Taxonomy (GTDB): domain Bacteria; phylum Pseudomonadota; class Gammaproteobacteria; order Burkholderiales; family Burkholderiaceae_C; genus Sphaerotilus. Next base: position 810 of record JBJOKY010000556.1, read on the forward strand.
AACACCAGCCAGGCGCCCAGCATGATGAAGATGGGCGTGGTGAAGCCGATGGCCGTCATGTCGGCCAGGGGAATCTTCGGCAGCGCGACGAACCACAGGCACAGGCCCAGGGTGTGGGCCACGCCGCGGGTGAACTGGCCGCGCACGTCCTTGGCGATGTAGTGGCGCCAGCCGCGCCAGGCCACCAGCGGCAGCAGCACCACGAGGCCGAAGAAGTAGCGCAGGAACTGCGACTGGAAGGGGTCGATGCTGAGCGTGAGCTGGCGCATCAGCGCGTTGAGCGCCGAGAACGACAGCCCGGCGAGCATGGTCCAGGCCAGGCCGCGGGTGGTCGGGCTCCAGTGGGCGGTGCGCCGGGCGATGGTCGCGGTGAGCGGGCGTAAGGGCATCAGCCCGGCATGATTGCCGCGCCGGGGCGGCGCTCACGTCGCGCAGGCGACATGGGTCGGCGCGTTGCGCCGGCGTGCTGCCGCACGGCGGGGCTCAGGCCGCGCGGCTGGAGCCGCGCACCACCAGCTCGGTCGGCATCACGACCGATTCGATGCCGTGGCCTGCCAGCCGCTGGAGCAGCAGCGACACCAGCGTCTTGCCGGCCACCTCGATGGACTGGCGCACGGTGCTGAGCGCGGGGTAGGTGTTGGCCGCCAGGCTGATGTCGTCGAAGCCGACCACCTGCACGTCCTCGGGCACCCGCACGGCGTGGGCGCGCAGGGTGGCCATCGCGGTCATTGCCAGGATGTCGCCGCAGGCGAACACGGCGTCGAAGTCGACCTGCTCGCGCAGCAGGGCCTCTATGTCCGCGCGGATGGCGTCGGCCGCAAAGGACACCGGGCGATACAGGCGCTCGTCCGGCGTGATGCCGGCCTGCTGCAGCGCCTGCAGGTGGCCGCTGTGGCGCTGGCCGAATTCAGGCAGGCTGCGGTCGCCGAAGAAGGCGATGCGCCGGGCGCCGGTGCGCAGCAGATGCTCGGTGGCCTGGCGTCCGCCCATCACGTTGTCGCTGCCCACCGTGCAGTAGAGCTGGTCGGGTAGGCGCGCGCCCCACACGACGAAGGGCAGGCCGCGCACGGCCAGCTCGTTGAGGTAGGCGTGGTGCTGATCCTGGCCGAGCATGATGGTGCCGATGGCCTGGCCGGTCTCGTGCGTCTGGGTGAGCAGCTCGATGCGGCCGGCCTCCACGCCCACCACCAGCATGCTGTGGCCGCTGTCGATCAGCGCATCACCGATGCTGCCGATGAGTGCCATGAAGAATGGATCCTTGAAGTGCTGGCGCTGCTCGGGGTGGTAGGGAAAAGCCACCGCCACGGTGCGCAGCGGCTTGCCGCGCAGGATCTGCGCCCCGGCGTTGATCGAGTAGTTGAGTGAACGCGCCAGCTCGTTGATGCGGTTGCGCGTCTCCTCGCTCAGGCGCGGGTGGTTCGACAGGGCGCGCGACACCGTCGAGATCGACACGTTGGCCAGACGGGCGATGTCGGCCATCTGCAGCTTGGACGGACGCGCGGCGCGTGCGGGCGCTGCTGCGGCTGCCGCTGCGGAATCGGTGGCAGCGGCGGTGGCGGGCTGGTCGGCTTGCTTCGGGCGTGGCATGGTCGGGCGGGCATCCAGTCGGCGGAACCTGGCGGGCCGCTGCGGGAGGCGTCTGCCCCCGTGGCCCGTCAGGTGCGCTCATGGTATCTGCCGACCCGGATCGGGCCGGCCGGCCCGGCCTGCTCAGCCCGCGCGGCGAGCTCGGCCGAAGTAGGCGGCGTAGGGCCCCAGCTCGATCTGCCCGTCGACCTGGCGGCCGCCCAGGCCGTGGCCGTCCAGCGTGTCCAGGCCGGGCTTGCCCGGCAGGGCCGGCGGCTGCAGCCAGATAGTCTCGGC
>JBJOKY010000557.1:0-2672 GCA_046045865.1 Pseudomonadota bacterium
CGGCCGGCCGGCAGGGCTGGGCCGGCGTGCTCATGCCCTCGGTCGACCGGGTGGGGCGCTACTTCCCGCTCACCATCGTGCGGCCCATCGGCGAGGGCCCGTCCGACACCCAGCAGATGACGGCGCTGTGGCACTGGCTGGCCCGCCTGGACGAACTGGCGGCCGATGCCCTGCACGACGACTGGACCATCGAGCGGCTGGAGGACGAACTCGCCCGCATGGCCGAACCCGAGCTGGGGGCGCCGGACCAGGCGTCGTGCGCCAGCCCTGCTGCCCCGGCCGGCACCGGCCGCACCGAAGCCACGCTGGCGCCAGCGCCAGCACAGAGGCTGCTGGCGGTCACCCTGCCGCCGGGCGGTGACGCCGCCCGCCACATCGGCGCCGAGGCCCAGGCGCTGTGGCGTGCCCAGGCGCAGGGCCGTGCCTACTGGCATGCCAGCACCGATCTGGGGGGCACGCGGCTGATGCTCTCGTGCGGCCTGCCCACGCCTGCGCAATCGGCCGGCCTGCTGGCTGCTACCCTCTGATCGCCATGACGTCCGACGACCCGAATCACGACGACCGCACGGTCATCCGCCCCGTTGGCCAGCCCCGGCCGGCGGGCTCTGCGCCCCCCTTCCCGCCGCCGTCCACGCCGCCCGCGGCGCCGGCGCGCGCGGCCTTCGACGACAGCCCTGACGATGCCACCCGCATCGGCGGTGCCAGCTTCGGCGGCGCGGCAGCCGCGCCACCGCGCGGTGCCAGCGGCGACGGGCGTGGCGACGGGCGAGGTGACGGTCGCAGCGATGCGCGCGGCTCCCCTGGCCAGCGTGCCGGCCCGCCGCCGGCCAGCCTCGCGCCTGCCCGCGCGCCGCTGGCGGTGGACGAGAACGGTGGCCTGGCCGTCGGCACCTACCTGGGCGAGTTCGAGATCACCCGCCTGGTGGGCGAGGGCGGCTTCGGCCTGGTCTACGAGGCCTACGACCATTCCCTGCAGCGTCGCGTGGCGCTGAAGGAGTACATGCCGTCCTCGCTCGCCTCGCGCAGCGTGCACAACCAGGTCACGGTCAAGTCCGAGCGCCACCGCGAGACCTTCGAGGCCGGGCTCAAGAGCTTCATCAACGAGGCGCGGCTGCTGGCCAGCTTCGACCATCCCTCGCTCATCAAGGTCTACCGCTTCTGGGAGGACAACGGCACCGCCTACATGGTCATGCCCTTCCTGCAGGGCGTCACGCTCAAGGACCTGCTGCGCCAGCTCGGCAGCCCGCCGGACGAGGCCTGGCTGCGCAGCCTGCTCACGCCGCTGACCGAAGCGCTGGGCGTCATCCACGCCCGGCAGTGCTACCACCGCGACATCGCGCCCGACAACGTCATGCTGCTGGACGACGGCCACAAGTGGCTGCTGCTCGACTTCGGCGCGGCGCGGCGCGTCATCGGCGACATGACGCAGGCGCTCACCGTCATCCTCAAGCCCGGCTATGCGCCGGTGGAGCAGTACGCCGAGATCCCGGGCCTGAAGCAGGGCGGCTGGACCGACGTCTATGCCCTGGCCGCGTCGATCTACTACGCCATCATGGGCAAGACGCCGCCGCCCTCGGTCGGCCGCATGCTCAACGACACCTATGTGCCGCTGGCCCAGGCCGCAGCCGGTCGCTACAGCCCGGGCTTCCTCGCCGCCATCGACCGCGCCCTGGCGGTGCGCCCCGAGGCGCGCACCCAGAGCGTGGAGGCACTGCGCAGCGAGCTCGGTCTGGATCAGCCCCTGGCCGGCAGCGGCGCCACCGTGATGCCAGCGCCCGGGCGGCCGGTGCCGGTGCCGGCGCCACCCGGCGCCGAGGCGCGCCCGCCGTCGCCCCCTGCGCCACAGGCCACGCCCCGACCCACGCCCGTGGCGGGCGGCACGACTGCCGCGCCCGCCGCGGCAGCGAGGAGCCGGCTGCCCCTGATCGCCGGTGGCGCGGCTGCCCTGGTGCTGGCGCTGGGTGGCTTGTACGTCGCGCTCACGCCCAAGCCGCGGACCGCGCCGGCTCCGACCGTCCAGGCCGATCCCGTTGCTGCACCAGCACCTGTGGTCAGCGCCGGCGCGAGCCTGCCGACCACTGCGCAGCCCGCCTCGTCGCCAGCGCCGCTGCCGGTTGCCGCGCCGACGCCCGCCAGGTTCAACCCCCTGGCAGAGTTCGAAAAGGTCGTGCAGGCCCAGAGCCAGGGTTATGGCCTGAAGGTGACGCTCAAGAAGCCCGTGCTGCAGATCGGTCGCGACGAACTGGCTTTCACCGTGCAGTCCGAGCGCGACGGTTATGTCAGCGTGTTTGCCTATTCCGGCGACAACATGCTGCTGCAGTTGCTGCCCAATGCGGTCAGTGGCTCGGTGCGGGTCAGGAAGGGTCAGCCTTTCAGGTTTCCCCACGGAGACGGCGACGTCGTCAACATCAGCGAGCCTGCCGGGCATGACTACCTGCTGGTGGTCGTGTCCGACCGCCAGCGCGACTACAGCGCGCTCGAGCCCAGGAAGGAAGGTACCTTCCGCAGCCTGCCCACCGGCGAGCGGGCCGCTGCCATGCTGGCCCGCCATGCCGGCCCGCAGCCGCTGCTGGCCGGCAGGCCGATCTGCCCGGCCCAGGGCAGCTGCGACGAGAGCTACGGCGCCGCCGTGGTGGATGTCGAAGTCGTGAAGTGACGCGCCCCTGATGCCG
>JBJOKY010000558.1:0-2664 GCA_046045865.1 Pseudomonadota bacterium
GTTCTCGTCCGAAGGCAAGAAGACGGCCGTGGTGTCGACCATCAACGGCGACTCCAACGTGCCCTTCTACAAGGAACTGGGCAACCAGGGCCTGAAGGCGACCGACGTGCCGGTGGTGGCGTTCAGCGTGGGTGAAGAGGAACTGCGCGGCGTGGACACCAAGCCGCTGGTGGGCCACCTGGCCGCCTGGAACTACTTCATGTCCATCAAGAGCCCGGCCAACACCGAGTTCGTGAAGAAGTGGGGTGACTACGCCAAGGCCAAGGGCATCGCCGGCCACAAGGACAAGCCGCTCACCAACGACCCGATGGAAGCCACCTACATCGGCATCAACATGTGGGCCCAGGCCGTCACCAAGGCCAAGTCCACCGACACCGACAAGGTCATCGCCGCCATGGCCGGTCAGACCTTCAAGGCCCCGGGTGGCTTCACCTCCACCATGGACCCGAAGAACCACCACCTGCACAAGCCGGTGTTCATCGGCGAAGTCAAGGCCGACGGCCAGTTCAACGTGGTGTGGAAGACCCCCGGCCCGGTCAAGGCCCAGCCCTGGAGCCCCTTCATCCCCGAGAACAAGGGCAAGAAGGACGAGCCGGTCGTCGCCGCCAAGAAGTAAGGCGTCTGGCGCAGCTGCCGGGGTGACTTGCGGGTCACCCGGCAGTCTGACCGCGGGCCGGCTTGCGCCGGCCATTTTTTTGCTGACATCGACTTTCACCACGGGCCGAGGATGCTGCTGTTGCTGAACGACCTGATCCGCCGCCGGCGCGCTGGCACGACGCCGCCCCTGCACAAGCGCCCCCTCTGGAGTCTGCTGCTCGTGCTGGGCCTGTTGCTGGGTGCGCCGGGCCTGAGCCTGGCCCTGTCCGCACCGCAGGCGCGCGCCATTGCCGTGGGTGAGACCGACGAACGCATCGCCGCGCTCGGCACCGCGCTCAAGGAAGGCGATGCGACGCTCGCGGCCTTCGTGCAGGCGCTGCTGGACGACGCGGTGAAGACCACCGCCGACAAGACCTTCATCACCCGCGACGGCAAGGCCTTCGACGCCACCACCGGCGCCGAGGCTGCGTTGCCCGAAGGCGCCGAGGACGTGGTCAACAACAACCGCATGCGCGGCGCGCTCGAAGCCGCCATGGGCAGCCTGAAGCTGGTGTCGCCGGACGCCAAGGTGCGCCGCGCCGCCCTGGCCGAGCTGGGCAAGACCCAGCTGCTGGACAGCCAGCTGCCGCTGATCGAGAAGGCCCTGGCCATCGAGACCGACGCCGGCCTGAAGGCCCGGCTCGAAGGCATGCGCGCCACCATCCTGGTGTCGGGCCCCGACAAGGCCAGGCGACTGGAAGCCGCCAAGGCGCTGGGCGCCAGCCATCTGGCCACCGTCAAGAGCCTGATCCAGGAACGCCTGGCGCCCGGCGTGGAGCCGGATGCCGACGTGCGCGGTGCGCTCATGAGCTCGCTGGCCGCGGTGGAGTCGCGCCTGGCCTGGGGCGAGCGCCTGGGCGTGATCTTCACCGGCCTGAGCCTGGGCTCCATCCTGCTGCTGGTGGCCCTGGGCCTGGCCATCACCTACGGCCTGATGGGCGTCATCAACATGGCGCACGGCGAGCTGATGATGGTGGGCGCCTACGCCACCTATGTGGTGCAGAACCTGTTCCGCAACCACCTCGGCGCGTATTTCGACTGGTACATCCTGGCCGCGATTCCGGTGTCCTTCCTGGCCTCGGCCCTGGTGGGTGCGGCGCTGGAACGCAGCGTCATCCGCTGGCTCTATGGCCGCCCGCTGGAGACGCTGCTGGCCACCTGGGGCATCAGCCTGGTGCTGATGCAGGGCGTGCGCTCCATCTTCGGCGCGCAGAACGTGCCTGTGGAAAACCCCGCCTGGCTGTCGGGCGGCATCGCGGTGATGAGCAACCTCACCCTGCCCTACAACCGCATCGCGCTGATGATCTTTGCCCTGCTGGTGCTGGGCGGCGTGGCACTCATGATCGCCCGCACCCGCCTGGGCCTGTTCGTGCGCGGTGTCACCCAGAACCGCCGCATGGCCGCCTGCATGGGTGTGAACACCGCGCGCATAGACATGTATGCCTTCTCGCTTGGCGCGGGCATCGCCGGCCTGGCCGGCTGCGCCCTCAGCCAGGTCGGCAATGTCGGGCCTGACCTCGGCCAGGGCTACATCGTCGACAGCTTCATGGTCGTGGTGCTGGGCGGTGTCGGGCAACTCGCAGGCACGGTCTACGCGGCCCTGGGCCTGGGCGTGCTGAACAAGCTGCTGGAAGGGGTGGCCGGTGCGGTGCTGGCCAAGATCATGGTGCTGGTCTTCATCGTCGTCTTCATCCAGAAACGACCCCAGGGCATCTTCGCCATGAAGGGCCGGAGCGCAGAAGCATGAGCACCCTTGCCATGAACTCAACAGATTCGTCGGTTTCCATGCTGTCCTCGCGCCGCGGCCTGCTGCTCGGGCCCAGGGGCTGGTCGGCCGTGGCCACCGCCTTGCTGGTCGTGGCCGTGCTGGTGCCGCTGCTCAACCTGGCGGTGCCACAGGGCAGCCTGCTGCATCTGTCGGATTACTACGTGGCGCTGATCGGCAAGATCATGTGCTACGCCATCTGCGCGCTGGCGATGGACCTGATCTGGGGCTACACCGGCATCCTGTCGCTGGGCCACGGCCTG
>JBJOKY010000559.1:0-2657 GCA_046045865.1 Pseudomonadota bacterium
GGGGCGATGCTGGCGGGCGTGCTGCTGCACCTGGCCGAGTCGCACGCGCACGAGCATGCGCACGAGGCGCTGGAGCACGAACATGCCCACCGCCACGACGACGGCCACCACGACCACGCGCACGACCCGATGCCCGTCGGCACGCACAGCCACTGGCACGCCCATGCGCCGAGGCGCCATGCCCATGCGCATGCGCCCGATGCGCACCACACGCACGCGCATTGAGGCCGGGCGTTCGGCCGTTCAGATCTGTATGCGCGTGCCCAGCTCGACCACCGCGTTGTCGGGAAGACGGAAGAACTCGATGACGCCGCTGGCATTGCGGCTCATCGCGGCGAACAGCATCTCGCGCCATTGCGTCATGCCCGATCCCGGCGTCGGCACCACGGTCTCGCGGCTCAGGAAGAACGTGGTCTCGAACGCCTGGACCGTCAGGCCATGGGAGGTGGCCAGCGCGAGTCCCTGCGGCACGTCCGGGGTGTTCATGAAACCGTAGTGCAGCGTCACCCGCCAGAAGCCGTGACCGAGGGGTTCGACCTCGATGCGCTCCTGCATCGGCACCCAGGGCACGTCGCGGAAGCGCACGGTGAGGATCACGTTGCGCTCGTGCAGGACCTGGTTGTGGCGCAGGTTGTGCAGCAGGGCCTGGGGCACGGTGGAGGGATCGGCCACCGGATAGACCGCCGTGCGCTCGACGCGATGCACGCTGCGCGGGTCCAGGCTGTCGATGAAGGGCTGCAGCTCCAGCCCGTCCCGGTGGATGCTGTCGAGCAGCAGGCGGCGCCCGTGCGCCCAGGTGCTCATGCCGGCGAACAGCAGCCCGCCCAGCGCCAGAGGGAACCAGCCCCCGTCGAAGAACTTGACCGCGCAACCCGCCACCAGCAGGCCATCCAGCGCGAGGAAGAAGAGGGTGGCCCCGACCGCCAGCGGCAGGGGCAGCCGCCAGCCGTCGCGCACGACAAACCAGGTCAGCAGCGTCGTGATCATCATCGTCAGCGTCACGGCGATGCCATAGGCCGCGGCCAGCGCCGACGAGGTGCCGAAATGCAGCACGGCGGCGATCACCGCCACCAGCAGCAGCCAGTTCACCGCCGGCAAGTAGACCTGGCCCGACTCCCGGGCGGAGGTGTGCCGGATCTCCATGCGGGGCAGGAAGCCGAGCTGGATGGCCTGGCGGGTCATCGAATAGGCGCCCGAGATGACCGCCTGCGACGCGATGATCGCGGCCAGCGTCGCCAGCAGCAGCGCCGGGATCAGCCAGGACTCGGGGAACAGGCGATAGAACGGGTTCTCGATGGCCTTCGGGTCGGTCATCAGCAGGGCGCCCTGTCCCATGTAGTTCAGAGCCAGGCCCGGCAGCACCAGGCCTGCCCAGGCGAGCCGGATCGGCCGCCGTCCGAAGTGGCCCATGTCGGCGTACAGGGCCTCGGCGCCGGTCAGGGCCAGCACGATGGCGCCCAGCGCGGGGAGCAGGTGGGCGCCGCGGCCGGTCACGAACGTCCAGGCGTGCCACGGGTTCAGTGCGGCGAGAATGGCCGGCTCGCGCGCGATGTGCCAGAGGCCGATCCCGCCCAGCACCACGAACCACGCCACGATCACCGGTCCGAAGAAACGCCCGACGACCGCCGTCCCGTGGCGCTGCACCACGAACAGGCCGATCAGGATCACCACCGTCAGCGGCACGACCAGCGGCGCCAGGCCCGGCGCGATGACCTGCAGCCCCTCCATCGCGCCGAGCACCGAGATGGCCGGCGTGATGACGCTGTCGCCATAGAAGAGCGTGGCGCCGAAGACCCCCAGGAGCAGCAGCGCGTGGCGCAGGCCTGGCCGGTCTCGCACGGCGGCGGCGGCCAGCGCCGTCAGCGCCAGCCCGCCCCCTTCGCCATGGTTGTCGGCGCGCAGGATCAGGACCACGTACTTGAGCGTCACCACCAGCATGAGCGCCCAGAAGATCGTCGAGACCGCGCCGATGAGGTGGGCCACGTCCAGTGGCACCCCGGTGTGGGGCGAGAACACCTCCTTGATGGTGTAGAGCGGGCTGGTGCCGATGTCGCCGTAGACGACGCCGATGGCCCCCAGCGTGAGGGCCGGGAGTCCTCCGGCGTGGCCGGAAGGGGTGGCTGCGTGACGTGCCATGAACGTGCTGCCTGACGGGTCGTGGGGAGGGCGCCAGTCTCCCGGGCCGGGCATATGGATCGCATATGGGCCGTGCGCCCGACGCCGGCGCCGGTCAGGTGGCCGGGTCGGCCTCGGCCAGCCGATAGCCGACCCCCGTCTCGGTCAGCAGCAGTTGCGGGTCGGCGGGATCGACCTCCAGCTTGGCCCGAAGCTGGGCCCTGTAGATGCGCAGGTAGTGGGTGTCGTGGACATGCTCCGGGCCCCACACGTCGGTCAGGAGCTGCCGGTGGCTGATGACCTGGCCGGCGCCGCGCACCAGCCGCGCGAGCAGGTCGAACTCGTTGGGGGTCAGGTGGATGTCCGCGCCGCCGCGCCGCACGCGGCGGCGATGCAGGTCGATCGTGACCCCCTCGTGCGCGTAGACCGTGGTCGGCGCGCAGACCGACCGTCCCCGGTGGCGCAGGGCCACGCGCATGCGGGCCAGCAGCTCGCCCACGCCGAACGGCTTGACGAGGTAGTCGTCGGCGCCGGCATCCAGG
>JBJOKY010000560.1:0-2653 GCA_046045865.1 Pseudomonadota bacterium
CCCCAAAACCCCAAAACCCCGTTAGTGTGGATATAGTGAGTAAGAGATAACTAAATATAATTCATCAGCAGAACTTAGCTTTGGAGAAGTCCATTTCGGGGTGGGCTTTCTTATCGTCACTTCAGGATCGTCCGGCCAGTGACCCGAACCGACCCAACTCAAGCAGGAGAACTTCACATGACCAAGCGCCGCATGTCCGTCCTTGCCACTGTCTGCACCGCCGCGGCGGCAGCCACCTTGCTGGGCGCCTGTTCGTCGATGACGACGCCCTCGTCGGGGCCGATGAGCTTCTTCGTCACCAGCGCCGGCTCGGGCAAGGGCGGTGACCTGGGCGGCCTGGCCGGTGCCGACGCCCATTGCCAGCAGCTCGCCAGCTCGGCCGGCGCCGGTGCCGGCGCCAAGACCTGGCGCGCCTACCTGAGCGCGCCCGGCCAGTTCCCCTCACAGGCCAACCCGCAAGGCGTGCCCTCGATCAACGCACGCGACCGCATCGGCAAGGGCCCCTGGTTCAACGCCAAGGGCACCCTGGTCGCAGCCAACCTCGAGCAGCTGCACAGCGGCAACATGCTCGCCAAGGACACCGCGCTCGACGAGAAGGGCAACATCGTCAAGGGCCGCGGCGACCAGCCCAACGAACACGACATCCTCACCGGCAGCCGCGACGACGGCACTGCGTTCGCACCGGCCACCGACACCACCTGCAAGGCCTGGACGAGCAGCAGCGAAGGCTCGGCCGTGGTCGGCCACCACGACCGCATGGCGCCGCTGCCCGAGAACTGGGGCAAGAGCTGGAACTTCTCGCACCAGAGCGCCGGCTGCAGCCAGGCCGATCTGGTCAAGACCGGCGGCTCGGGGCGCTTCTACTGCTTCGCGACGAACTGAGGCTGGCGCGCGGTGGCGCCGTGCGGCGGCGTTCACCGCCGCGCTGCCGGGGTGCCGCCTTCTGTGAAACCGTACTCCAGCGCCGCCCCTGGGCGCTGGCCGAGTACTCCGAAGATCCAACCGATCTGGTCCGCACCCGGTGGCTGTGGTGCAGAAGCAGATGTCGGCGGACCGCGCGTGCGGGGTGAAATCCAGCGTGCACCGCGGCGTTGTGAGCTGACATAGCCGAATAAGCAGCTGACAACGCGGCGTTGTGAGCTGACAAAGCTAAAGAAGCAGCTGACAACGCGGCGTTGTGAGCTAGCAATGCCGAAGAAGCAGCTCGCAATGCGGCGTTGTGAGCTGACAAAGCCGAAGAAGCAGCTGACAACGCAGCCGTGCGATCTGATGCCGCGGCGTTGTCAGCTCGCAGATGACGATGACTGCGACGAGGTGATCCCGCCCGTTCACCCTGAAAACTGCCATGGCCTCCCGAGAATTGCGAGAAGCAGGCACGTTGACTGCCGCATCGAGGGTGAGTACGCCTGTCGCATCTGCGATCAGGGCACCTTACTGCGCCGTGTGGACCCCGGACGAATTGGACGGTGCCGACTGCGACGGGCATGCCGGCGCACCGGGCGTGCCACATCCTGCAGAAGAACCGCCGCCGGGTCTGAAGGGGTTGGCGTCTCCGGCGTTCGGCGTCGAGTTGCCTCCGCCCCCATTCGGCCCTTGTGTGCCGCCACTCGGGCCGGAGGTGGGTGGGTTCCGTCCGCCATTCGGCGGCCGCGGCGCAGGTCGTGTGCCGAAGGGATTGGGGTCCGTCAACGTTGCGTTGCCCTGGCCTTGGCCTTGGCCCTGGTCAGTCGACCATCCCGGCGTTTCGCTTCTGCTGGACGAACCACCTGGGCCCCCGCCCCCGCTGCTACCGCCGCCCTTGTTGGTGCTGCCATTGCCATTGCCGCTGCCACTGCCACTGCCACTGCCACTGCCACTGCCACTGCCACTGCCGTTGCCGTTGCCGTTGCCGTTGCCGTTGCCGCCATTCCATGGCATGCCGGCCCCGCCATTGTTCGGGCCACCAGTACCGTTGCCTCCCGAACCATTGCCGGGATTGGCCCCCGCCCCGGATGTCGGCGCCGGCCTGAACGGGTTTTGCTGACCCTGGAACTCCGTCGCCCAGCGCTCCCATTCCGCGCTGCTGGATCCGGACTTCGGCGGGCCTGACGGGGGAGTCGATGCAGGTGCTGGCGAGGAATTGCCGTCGCCCGAGGGCCAGGTCATCAAGCCGTCGAAGGGGTTGGCGATGGGCACCCTGGTGTGGAACGGGTTGTTGCCCTGGCCGATCTGGTCGAACCCGCCCACCTGAAAGCCTGGCTGGCGTCGTGGCCGGCGTGTTGTTCGCGGCGGCAGTTGGAACAACAAACCGCAGAACGTGCGGTCTGCCAAACGCAACAACAACACGCTCTCGAACCGCAACAACAACTTGGGTTTCCGAGTCGCCAGCACGTTGCTCCGCCGGAGCTGCCCATTTCACGCGAATGGGCGGGTGTGCACGGCAGCGTTCAACGCCCGCCAGGGTGAGCGTCCGGCCCGGCGGCCTTCCTGGCCCGATTCAGGGCGATGGCTGCCGGGCCACTTTTCCAGGGCGGCTTCAAGCCCGAAGTGCGACACCGCGCATGCCGCTGCGAGAGGTGTGAACGCTGGTCAGGATCCGACACTATTCGCTGGCGAGGTGGCGGATTTGATCTTGAGCTGATTGATCGGTGAGTTGGAGGGATTGCGCCTGCCC
>JBJOKY010000561.1:0-2651 GCA_046045865.1 Pseudomonadota bacterium
GGGCTGGCGCCTCAACACCACGCCGGCCAGCTACGAGCAGCTGCACCAGGCCATGCTCGCCGGCCTGCTGGGCAACATCGGCTTCAAGAGCGAGGACGACGACTGGTACCTGGGCGCCCGCGGCATCAAGTTCTGGCGCCACCCCGGCGCGCACCTGAGCAAGAAGCCCGGGCGCTGGATCGTCGCGGCCGAGCTGGTCGAGACCGCGCGCCTGTTCGGCCGCGGCCTGGCCGCCATCGACCCGCAGTGGATACCGCCCATCGCGGGCCACCTGCTCAAGGTGCAGCTGCTGGAGCCGCACTGGGAGAAGAAGGCCGCCGAGGTGGTCGCCTTCGAGCGCGCCACGCTCTACGGCATCGTCATCTACCACCAGCGCCGGGTGAACTACGCCACCGTCGACCCCCACGGCGCGCGCGAGATCTTCATCCGCGAGGCCCTGGTGGGCGACGAGTGGGAAACGAAATTGCCATTTCTCGCCCACAACCGCAAGATGATCAAGCAGGTCGAGGAGCTGGAGCACAAGTCGCGCCGCCAGGACGTGCTGGTCGACGACCACCTCATCCACGCGTATTACGACGCCCATGTGCCGGCCGAGGTGACCAGCGGCGCGAGCTTCGAGGCCTGGTACCGCCAGAACAGCCGGGCCAACCCGAAGCTGCTGCATCTGACGCGCGACGAGCTGATGCGCCACGAGGCCGCCGGCATCACCAGCGCGAGCTTCCCGCCCACGCTGCGGCTCGGCGGCATCGACTGCGCCGCCAGCTATCTGCACGAGCCGGGCGACCCGCGCGACGGCGTCACCGTCACCGTGCCCATCTACGCCCTGAACCAGGTCAACGAGGACCGCTGCGACTGGCTGGTGCCCGGCATGCTCGAAGCCAAGGTCAACGCCTTGCTGAAAAGCCTGCACCAGAAGGCGCGCTCGCGCCTGCAGCCGGTGGCCGAGTTCGTCGCCGAGTTCATCGAGCTGACCGACTTCGCCCACGGCAACCTGATCGAGGTGCTGCTGAAAGCCGTGCGCGAGCGCAGCCAGATCGCGGTGCTGCGCAATGACTTCAAGCCCGAGCAGCTGCCCGCCCACCTGTTCATGAACATCCGTGTGGTGGACGAACACGGCCGCCAGCTCGGCATGGGCCGGCACCTGGCCACGCTCAAGGCCGAGCTGGGCGGGCAGGCGCGTTCGGCCTTCCAGGCTTTGGCGGCCCTGAAGCTCGCGCCCACGCTGGCCCAGGGCACCGCCGAGACGGCGGCAGCCGAAGCCGCAGCGGCCGCCGCCGCGCCGGGCAAGCGCGGCCCGGTGGCCGTGACGCTGGCACCCGGCGCCAAGGGCCTGGATGCCTTGCGCTCGGCCGGCCCGGCTGCCGCCGTGGCCGCCGTCGCTGCAGCCGGCAAGGCCGCCGCGCCATCACATCCGCGCGACAAGCCGGTCAATGCCCCGCCCCCGCCGCCCGACATCACCAGCCAGACCTACACGAAGTGGAGCTTCGGCGAGCTGCCCGAGCTGATGGAGATCCGCAAGGCCGGCCAGACCCTGGTGGGCTTCCCGGCCTTGATCGACTGCGGCGCGCATGTCGAGATCGAGGTCTTCGACGAGCCCTCGGTGGCCGCGGCGAAACACCGCGCCGGCCTGCGCCGCCTGGTGGCGCTGCAGATCCGCGAGCCTTTGAAGTACCTGGAAAAGAACATCGCCGACCTGAACAAGATGGCGGTGCTCTACATGCCCCTGGGCACGGCCGAGGAGCTGCGCAGCCAGATCATCGACGTGGCGCTGGACCGCGCCTTCCTGGTCGACCCGCTGCCGGCCGATCACTACGCCTTCGAGGCACGTCTGGTCGAAGGCCGCGGGCGCCTGACCCTCATCGCCAACGAGGTGGCACGTGCTGCCGGCGCCGTGCTGACCGACTACGCCGCGGCCACCCGCAAGCTCAAGGACGCGCGTGCGCCCAAGGAGGTGGGCGACGACGTGACCGCCCAGCTCGCCCGCCTGCTGCCCAAACGCTTCGTCGCGCTCACGCCCTGGGCGCAGTTGCAGCACCTGCCGCGTTACCTCAAGGCCATCGTGCTGCGGCTGGACAAGCACCGCGCCGACCCGGCACGCGACGCCAGCCTCATGACCCAGATCCGCCCGCTGGAGCAGCGCTGGAGCCGTCGCCTGGCCGAGCTGCGCGGCACCGCCGACCCGCGTCTGGACGACTACCGCTGGCTGCTGGAAGAACTGCGTGTGAGTCTGTTCGCGCAGGAGCTGCGCACACCCCAGCCGGTGAGCGTGAAGCGGCTGGACAAGGCCTGGGAGCTGCTGAGCCGCTAGGGTTTTTACTCCCCCCAAAGGGTGGGGTCGTGAATTTGAAAAAACGCGCAAACATGGCGTGAAATTCCTCACAAGATTTCATCCATGGAGCGCACCAGCCAGGCTGGGCGTGATGCACGGGTATGACGCTAACAGCGCTACAAGCCGCAGACGCCGTCCAGCCGCATGAGCCGGTCGCCACTGCACAGTCCGCGGCTCAGCCGTCCGGCCGGTCGAGCCAAGACACTCCAGATGGTGGGTTGCAAGCGCTTTGCCTCCTGGCCCGGCTCCACCACCTGAGCGCCGACCCCGCCGGCCTGCGCCACCAGCTCGGCAAGTCAGGGCATGAAGCCATAGATACCGA
>JBJOKY010000176.1:0-8925 GCA_046045865.1 Pseudomonadota bacterium
GAGCGGCTACCACCGCCGCTCGCTGGTCGAGACCAAGATGCGCTGCTTCAAGTTGCTGGGCGAACGGGTGATGGCACGCACCTTCGAGCGCCAGGTGGCAGAGCTGCAGGTGCGCGCCGCCGTGCTCAACCGCTACACCCACCTGGGCACCCCGGTGACGCGTGCCGTGGCGTAACTCCGTCTGGGGTCAGGGGAAGCTCGGCTTTGGTGGAGTTGTGCAACAGAGCCGTTTCACTTCGTCTATGTGCCGGGCTAGCACATGAAGAACTTTCTGAAGGTGCCGCGCGGGGTAGTGGTTGCTCTGGTATTTGCTGGCTTTATTGCTGTGTCTCTGCTTGTCGCGTATGTCACCAGCGGCCTGCCGTCGCCGCATGAATCCTGCGCTCAAAAGTGTGCGACCCTGAACAAGCGCGGGGAGCTTGCATATAAAGGCCCAGCTACATCCAGGGACTTCTATAAAGAGGCGAATAGCGTTTGTGAGTGCCGCTGAATTACGACATGCAGTTGCCTGGCGCTGCTGGAAGGCGGCAGCCGTGCGCCGGTGCGGGCCGAGACCGTGCTCAAGCACGAGATCGACGCCGGCATCGACGAGCTCGGCGTGCTGCTGGTGAGCGACCGCCATCCCGGCCTGTGGCTGGGCTCGCAGCTGTCGATCGAGCGCGCGCGAGAGATCGCGCCGCACAACAACGCCACCAGCCTGCAGGTGGTGGGCAGCATGCTGGCCGCCATCGAATGGCTGCAGCAGCATCCGCGCGCCGGCATCGTCGAGACCGAGGCGATGGACCACGACTTCCTGCTCGAACACGCGCGGCCCTACTGGGAGCCGCTCGTGCACGAGCAGCGCGCCTGGCAGCCCGATCCGGGCAAGGCCGAGCCGCGCTGGACACTGGACGAGTTCTGGGCCTGACCAGCCCGCGGCCGACCCGTGGGCCGCGTGGCGACCGGCCCGGCCACGGGCCGGCCGGGGTGCCGCCGCTCAGCCCGCCTGACCCGCCGTGCCGGACGCCAGGCCACCCTGCCCGAGCACCGGTGTGGCGCCGCGCGCCGCTGCCAGCTGCGCGTCGGTGATGGGCCCGGTGCCGCTCCAGTGGTCCAGCGCCAGGTAGATCACCGGCGTGATGTAGAGCGTCACCGCCTGCGACACCAGCAGGCCGCCCACCACCGCCAGGCCCAGCGGCTGGCGCAGCTCGGCGCCCGCGCCCAGGCCCAGGGCGATGGGCAAGGCGCCCATCAGCGCCGCCAGCGTGGTCATCATGATGGGCCGCAGGCGCAGCAGGCAGGCCTGGCGGATCGCCTGCTCGGGGGACATGCCCTGGTGGCGCTGCGCATCCAGGGCAAAGTCGATCATCATGATGGCGTTCTTCTTCACGATGCCGATCAGCATCAGGATGCCGATGGTGGCGATCAGCGTCAGGTCCATCCTGAACAGGTACAGCGTTGCCAGCGCGCCCGCCGCCGCCGAAGGCAGGCCGGCCAGGATGGTGAGCGGGTGGATGTAGCTCTCGTACAACACACCCAGCAGCAGGTAGATCACCAGCACCGCGATGCCCAGCAAGATGAGCTGGCCGGATTGCGAGTCTTGAAACACCGCCGCGTCGCCGCCATAGGTGCCGATGATGGTGACCGGCATCTTGAGCTCCTGCACATAGGCCTCCAGCCGGGCGGTGGCCGTGCCCAGCGAGACCTCGGGCGCGAGGTTGAACGACAGGGTAATGGCCTGCAGCTGGCCCTGGTGGTTCACCGAGGTCGGGCCCACCGTGCGCTGCACCGTCGCGAACGACGACAGCGGCACCAGTGCGCCGCTGCGCGCGCGCAGGTAGATCTTGTTGAACGCGTCCTCGAACTGGCGGTCCGCGTCGCTCGCCTCCATGATGACCTGGTAGGTGTTGGCCGGCGCGTAGATGGTCGACACCTGGCGCTCGCCGAAGGCGCTGTACAGCGCGCTGCGCAGGTCGGCCATGGGCACGCCGAGCTGGCCGGCCTTGTCGCGGTCGATCGCCAGCGTGGCCTGCAGGCCGCGCAGCTGCGAATCGCTGGTGACGTCGCGGAACAGCGCGTCGTCGCGCAGCCTGCCCTGCAGCTTCACGGCCCATTCGTTGAGCGCGTCGGCGCTCACGCTTTGCAGCGTGTACTGATAGCGGCTCTTGCTCTGCCGTCCGCCGAGCTGCAGGTTCTGCACCGGGCGCATGTAGACCGCGATGCCGGCGATGCCGCGCAGCTTGCTGCGCAGATCCTCCAGCACCAGCGGCATGGCGCTGCGCTGGTCGCGGGCCTTGAGCGTGACGAACAGCCGGCCGGTGTTCTGCGTCGACGAGTTGAAGCCGCCCGAGCCGGTGAACGAGCCCACCGACTGCACGGCGGGGTGCTGCTCGAACACCGCGGCCACGCGCGTCTGCAGCGTCGCCATGGCGGTGTAGGAGATGTCTTCCGACGCCTCGGTCGTGACCTGGATCTGGCCGATGTCCTCTTCCGGGAAGAAACCCTTGGGCATGATGACGAACAGCCAGGCCGTCAGCGCGAAGCTGCCCAGGGCCAGCGCCATCACCCAGCGGCGGTGGCGCAGCGCCAGGTCGAGCGTTGCGGCGTAGGCGTCCTGCAGCGCGCCGAAGCCGCGCTCGAACACGCGCCCGAGCAGGCCTTCCTCCTCGGGCGCGTGGTGACGCAGGAAGCGGCTGGCCAGCATGGGCACGAGCGTGAGCGACACCAGCGCCGACACCAGGATGGCCAGCCCCACCACCACGGCGAACTCGTGGAACAGCAGGCCGATCACGCCCGGCATGAAGAAGATCGGGATCAGCACCGCCACCAGCGAGATCGAGATCGACACGATGGTGAAGGCCATCTCGCGCGCACCGCGCACGGCCGCCTCGAAGGGTGCCATGCCGTCCTCGACGTGGCGCACGATGTTCTCCAGCATCACGATGGCGTCGTCCACCACCAGGCCCACGGCCAGCGTGATGCCCAGCAGCGACACGTTGTTGAGGCTGTAGCCCCCCGCGTAAAGCAGCGACAGCGCGCCGACCAGCGACACCGGCAGCGACAGCGCCGGGATCACCGTGGCCGCCAGCCGGCGCAGGAACAGGAAGATCACCAGCACCACCAGCACCACCGTCAGCGCCAGCGTCAGGTTGACATCGTGCAGCGCGGCGCGGATCGAGACCGAGCGGTCGTTGAAGGGCGTGATGTTGATCGAGGCCGGCAGCTGCGCCGCGAAGCGCGGCAGCAGCGCCTTCACCCGGTCGACCACCTGCACGGTGTTGGCGTTGGGCTGGCGCTGCACGGCCAGGTTGATCGAGGGCTCGCCGTTGTAGCTCGACGACGACCTGATCGTCTCCACGCTGTCCTGCACGTCGGCCACGTCGCGCAGGCGCACCGCCGCGCCATTGCGCGTGGCCACGATGAGCTGGCCGAACTCGCGCGCGTTCATGAGCTGACGGTTGGCCTGCACGGTCAGGGTCTGGCGCGGGCCCTCGATCACGCCCACCGGCGTGTTGGCGTTGGCCAGGCTGACGGTGGCGCGCAGTTCGTCGAGCGTGATGTTGCGCTGGGCCAGCGCCTCGGGGCGCACGCGGATGCGCACTGCGTAGCGCTTCTGGCCGAAGATGGAGACCTGCGCCACGCCGTCGATGGTCGACAGGCTGGGCGCGATCAGGTTCTCGGCGAACTCGTTGAGCTCCGAGCGGTCCATCGACGGCGAGGTCATGGCCAGGATGAGCACGGGCGCGTCGGCCGGGTTCACCTTGCGGTAGGACGGCGGCGTGGTCATCTCGGCGGGCAGCGAACGCTGGGCGCGGAACAGCGCCGCCTGCACGTCCACCGCCGCGGCGTCGATGTCGCGCGAGGTCTCGAACTCCAGCACCAGCGAACTCTGGCCCTGGTTGTTGGTCGAGCTGATGGTGGCCAGGCCGGCGATGGTCGAGAACTGCTTTTCCAGCGGCAGCGCCACCGAGCTGGCCATGGTGTCCGGGCTCGCGCCCGGCAGCACCGCGCTGACCTGGATCACCGGCGTGTTGTAGCTGGGCAGCGCCGCGATCGGGATCTTGCCGATCGCCACCGCGCCGGCCATGACGATGGCCAGGTTGACCAGCACCGTCATCACGGGCCGGCGGATGAAGAGTTCGGTGAAGCTCATGGGCGGGCCTCGGCCAGGTTGCCGCTGGCCGTTGCACCGGCCGGGCTGGCCGCACTGGCTGCCCCGCTGGCGGCACGTGCGCCCTGCGGCCCGGCCTCGCGCACCGGCGTGCCGCTGCGCAGGTTCTGCTTGCCTTCCACCACGATGCGGTCGCCCGCCGCCAGCCCTTCGACCACGGCGTTGTCGCCGAAGACGTAGCGCTGCTGCACCACGCGCTGCTCGGCCTTGCCCTCGGCGTTGACCAGGTAGACCGAGCGTTCGTTGCCGCGCTGCACCAGGGCGGCAACGGGCACGACGAGCGCGTCCTGGATGGTGCGCAGCGTCATGCGCACCGTCACGTACTGGCCTGGCCACAGGGCTTGCTTCGGATTGGCCAGGCTGCCCTTGACCTTGATCGTGCCGGTGGTGGCGTCCACCGCGTTGTCGACGAAGACGATGCGGCCCTGCCAGCTCTCGGCCGGCGGGGCGTTGCTGCCGCGCTCGCCGGTGGGCAGGCTGACCGTGATCGTGCCTTCGGCCGGGCTGGCCGGCCGGGCGTCGGCCCTGGCGTCGCTCGCCTTCGCGCCGGCAGGGCGCGCGCCCGCGGTCCTGGTCTTGCCCGCGGCCGGCTTGCCGGCGGCAGCCTGGCTGCGCATCAGGTTGGCCAGCTGGGCCTCGGGCACGTTGAAGGCCACGCCGATCGGGTCGATCTGGCTGATGGTCACCAGCGCGGCACCGCCGGGTTGCACCAGGCTGCCCGGATAGACGCCGACGGCGCCGGCGCGCCCGGCCAGCGGCGCGCTGATGTTGCCGAAGCTCAGCGCCACCTCGCTGGCCTGCACGGTGGCCTCGTCGGCGCGGATGGCGGCCAGCTGGGCGTCCACCTGGGTCTGCACCGCGTCGACATTGCTCTGCGCCACGAAGTTCTGCGCGCGCAGGTCGCGGGCGCGGTCGAGCTGGCGCTGCAGGTCGGCCAGCACGGCCCGGTCGCGCGCCAACTGGGCGCGCGCGCGTTCGAGGTTGGCGCGGTCGGCGCGGTCGTCGAAGGTGAACAGGGCGTCGCCGCGGCGCACGAACTGGCCTTCCTGGATGGCGACGCTGCGTACCGTGGCGGCCACCTGGGCGCGCACGTCCACGCTGTTGAGCGAGACGACGCTGCCGGCGGCCTCCAGCATCACCGGCACGTCGCGCTGCTGCACGGCCGCGACAGTCACGGTCTGCGGCGCGCTGCTGCGGCTGGCACCTGCGCCACTGGCACCGCCGCCAGCCGGCAGGGCTTGCGCCTGGGGTGCACGTTGGGACCACCACCAGCTGGCGCTGGCGGCACCCAGCAGCAGCACGAGGATCAGGGGCAGGGAACGCTTCATGGGCAGGTCAGGCGTGGGCGCCGTCGACCGCCGCGGCAGCAGCGGCATCGACGGGCGGGTTCGTGATGGAGGGCAGGTCCGCAGGGCTCGCCAGCGGTGTGGCATCGGCCGGCGGTGCGGCCGGCCGGCCGGTGCCGCCCAGGGCGGCCTCGAGTGCGGCCAGGGCGTGTTCGATGGCGGCCAGCGTGGCCGGTGGCAATGCGCCCAGGCGCTGCTCGAAGGCGGCGGTGGTGTGCACGCGCGCCTGTTCGACCATCCGGGCGCCATCGGGCGTGAGCTGCAGGCTGCGGCGCTTGCCGGGGGCGGGTTCGGCCAGCAGGCCGCGCGCTGCCAGCCTGGCCACCGCCACCGAGGCGGTCGGCAGTGTCACCCCCAGGTGATTGGCCAGGTCGCTGACCGTGGCGCCTGGCCGGTTGGCAGCCAGGATGAGCGAGCGGAACAGGGGCACCGACAGGTCGTGTGGTGCGGAGCGGCGCATCTCGGCGCGGAATTCGCGCATGAGCAGCGGTGCCACCGCGACCAGCCGGCTGGCACAGCCGTGCAAGGCGGGGTCGGCGTTGCCCGGCGTGCTGCCGGGCACCTTGCCAGGCGCAGCGACCGTGCTGACGGGCGGGGGGCGGGTGCTGCGGGCGGGGCTCACTTAGACAATCTAACAGCCCGCACACATCCCTGTGTATACCCGTCTACCCGCATGGAAACCTCCCGCACGGGCGTGCAGGAGGGCAAAGGCGGCCGACCCGGGTGCCGGGGCGGCCGCCTTGATGGCCCGTGCGGGCGGCTCGGCGGGACAGCGTCACCCGATGCTGATGCGGGTGCTGCGTGCGGGTTCGAGCCGCGGCAGCTCGAGCGTGAGCACGCCGTCCTCGACCTGCGCCGTGGCGCGTGCGGGGTCGACCGCCTGCGGCAGCTCCAGGCTGCGTTCGTAGGCCTGGTGGCCGCGTTCGCTGTACAGCAGCTTGTCGCCGGGCTGGCGTTCGCCGCCGGGGTGCACACGTGCACGCAGCATGACCTGCGTGCCGTCCACGTCGATCTCGATGTCGTGCTTGTGCACGCCCGGCAGTTCGGCGCGCAGCTCGTAACCGGTGGCGGTCTCGAACAGCTCGACGCGCGCCTTCAGGGTGGTGATCACCTGCGGCGCGGCAGCGGCGCCGGCGTTGCCGGTCGCCGTGCCCTCGGGGGTCGCGGCCTGCGCGGCGCCGTAGGGCGTGAACCAGTCGGCCAGCATGGCGTCGACCAGGCGCAGCGGCGTGCGCCCGACATGGTGGAACGCGCCTGGGTAGGCCCGGTGAGACAGGGGACGGGAAGAGACTGCAAGCATGGTCGGACTCCTGTGGCGGTGGGGTGGTGTTTCCAGGGCTGCGCGCCGCCCATGTCCTGAACATGCGATCCCGCCGGGCCTTTTCAAGAGTGGCCGATATCGGCCTTGCCGCCGGCCTGCACGGCGGCAAGGCCCGGGCCGGTCAGCCCACGCGTGCCTTGGACACGCGGTCGAGCATGCGTGGCAGCGCCACCGACAGCAGCAGGCCCAGGTTGGCGCGCTGGTTGTTCAGCAGCATGCCCTGCAGCAGGTTGTCGCCGTGGCGGATCACCATCACGGTGGCGTGACCGTCCAGGTCGAGCAGGTAGTAGCGCGACAACGACGGAAAGCCCGAGTTGCTCAGCGCGCTGCCCAGGTCGGCTGTCACCTGGGTGAACAAGGCCACGGCGGCCGGCTGGGCGTTGTAGCCGGCCAGCGACAGGCCGGTCTCGGCGTCCCAGATGTCGGCGGCCAGCAGGCCGTCCTTGAGCAGGTTCTTCAGGTCGTCGATCGCGCCTTCGAGTTGCGCGATGTCGATGTTCATCATCATGGTAGGGTCTCCTGATCGTGCGTTGAGGGGCAGGGCGTAGGTGCGTGGCGGATTCTGGACGCTGGCGGTTTCAGGCGCGCCTCAGTCGACACCGCGCGGGCGCGGTGGCGCCGCACCGAAGAGTTCGGCCAGTTCCTCGGCACCCTGGCGCGCGCGCAGGTGCAGCACGCCCAGCGGCGTCTGGTGCGCGGCGATCAGCAGCACCAGGGTCTGGGTGGCGTGCGGCACCTGCACCGCCACGATGATGCTGCCGGCCGCCTCGAGCGTGAGCACGCCCAGCTCGCTGCGCCGCGTGGCGGCCCGGCGGCGCTGCTCGGCCAGGTCGGCCGGCGCGTCCAGCGCGCCGGGGCGTGCCGGCGCTGCTGTGGGGGCATCGTCGTCCAGGCTGGCCAGGGTCGCCGAGCCCATGGTGAAGAGCGAGCCCGACAGCGCCGCGAGCTTGCCCAGCTGGGCCTCGCTCACGCCGATCGAGCACACGTTGAAGCCGTCGGCCGTGCACAGCACGGCGCAGCGCAGCTGCGGCAGCCGTTCGGCCAGCCGCTCCATCGCGGGCACGGCCCGCTTGCCCATGGCCATCGAGTCCATCTGCCACCTGTGGAAATGTCTGAAATCCAGCCCCGGGCCGCGACGTGGCGCCACGCCCGGCCTCAGCCGCCCGCAGGATCGATCGCCGCGGCCGGGCTGGCCAGCGACACGGCGATGACCTGGCGCACGTCGGCCGCCAGGCGCGGGTCGGCCGACAGCACCGGCGCGAGCGGGTGGTAGTCGAGCAGCGCGGCGCGGTAGGGGTCGAGCAGCTCGTCGTCGAAATCGTCCGGCAGCCGCGTCACCGCCACCGCCAGGCGCACCACCGGCACGCGTGCGGCCACGGCCTCGACCCAGCGGCGCATCTCGGCCACGCCCACCACCGGGCCGCGGTCGCCGTAGATCCACAGCACCACGCCGCTGCTGTGCGGCAGCAGGTTGTCCCACACGGCGTCGAAGCGTTCCTGGCCGGGCAGGCCGAACAGGCCCACGCGGGTGCCGTCGTCGAACTGCCACTCGCCGTAGTCGAAGCCCACGGTGGTGCGGGTCTTGTCGGGCGCGCTGGCGGCATGTTCGCGCGTCATCGGCACGTCGGTGTCGAGCACCGGGATGTCGGACACCGCGCGCAGCGCCGTGGTCTTGCCCACGCCGTAGGGGCCGACGAAGGTGATGCGGTGCGCGACGCTGTCGCCCACCAGCGGGCCGGCACGCCGGTTCATGCCTGCGGGCTCATGCGAAGCGGCTCCAGAGACGGCGCAGCAGGCCCTGGCGGCGCTGGTCGGTGGTGGTGGAGTGCGGGCCGGTGTCCGCGCTGGTGTCCGTGCCGGGCGGGCGGGCATGGGCGGGCAGCTCGACCTGTGCGCCCGGGCCGGGTGGCGGCTCGACCGGTGCGGCCGGGGTGGGGACGGCCGCTGCCGTGGCGATGCGCTTGATCGGCGTGACCTGCGCGGCCGGGGCGCTGCGCAGCGAACCGTTGATCTGGGCGTCGCGCAGCAGGCTGCGCAGGCCGTGCTGGTTGCGCGTGCCGGCGATGAGTTCGTCGTACGGTGCCCATTCGCGCAACAGGCGGGCACAC
>JBJOKY010000022.1:0-29183 GCA_046045865.1 Pseudomonadota bacterium
GAGCGAGTTCAAGCACCTCGAGTTCTACTATTTCCACAACTGCGTCTACGACTTCGTCTGGAAGAACAACCGGCGCCGCTACGCCGAGAAGCTGCCCACCTGGGAGCTGGTGCGCAAGTTCAACAAGGACTGGCGCATCATCTTCGTCGGCGACGCCACCATGAGTCCCTACGAGATCCTGCAGGTGGGCGGCAGCGTCGAATACAACAACGAGGAGACCGGCGCCGAGTGGTTGCAGCGCGTCATCCACGCCTACCCCAAGTTCGCCTGGATCAATCCCGAGCCCCAGGGCGTGTGGCAGTACCGCCAGAGCATCTCCATCATCCAGCAGATCATGCAGCAGCGCATGTACCCGCTCACCCTGGCCGGGCTGGAACAGGCGATGCGGCTGCTGAGCAAGTAGGCCGGCCTCGTGTTGCAGGATTGCACGGGCCCGGATCGGGCCGATCGGTCGGCCGTGGGCGGCCCACGGCGCACGCTTGCGCTGGCCAGCGCGGTCGCCGGACTGCTGCTGGCCCCGGGCGTCCTGCACGCCCAGGCGCTGCCGGCCGATGACCCGCCTGCAGGGCAGGATCTGCCCGCAGCGCCCGACGCCCCGCTGCCCCCCATGGCTGACGAGCCCGGCCCCGAGCAGAGCCTGGTGACCTGGCATCTGCGCGTCGACGCCCCCGACCCGCTGGCCAGGCTGCTGCTGCGCTACCTCGACCTGGCGCGCTACCAGCGCATCGGCCACACCGAGCCCATCAGCCGCGGCGAACTGCAGCGCCTGCGCACGAGCACGCCGGGGCAGGTGCGCGCACTGCTCGAGACCCAGGGCTACTTCAACGCCCAGGTGCAGGTCACGCTCAACCCGCTGACGGTGGCGCGGCGCGCCGAGATCTCGCGCCTGGCCGCGCTGCTGCGCGGACGGCTGCTCAGCAACGACGACAAGCCCGGCGCCAGCGCCGCGGCCACGAGACCCGGCGGCGACCCCACCCCCGACACCGCACCCGACATGGTCGACGACTCCGGCCAGGCCGAGATCGAGGTGCTGGTCGAGGTCGACCCGGGGCCACGCGCCACGGTGTCGGCCGTGCGCATCGAGTTCGAGGGCGCGCTGGCGCGCCTGGCCGCACGCGCCAGCGCCGGCCAGGCACAGCGCTTGGCGCCGCGCGCCGCTGCCGACCCCGCGGCCACAAGCCGCCTGCGCGACGACACGCCAGCCGTGGCCGGTTCGGCCACGCCGGCGGGACTGCTCGACGCCGACCCGCAAGTCGCCGCCGCGGCCCTGCTGCACCACGTGCGTTCGCGCTGGTCGCTGCCGGCGGGCGCGGCCTACACGCAGGACGCCTGGGGCGACGCCAAGGCCGGCGCCCTGGCCATGCTGCGCGCCGAAGGCTACGCGGCCGCCAGCTACAGCGGCAGCCTGGCCAGCGTGAACGCCGAGCGGCACGAGGCCGAGCTGCTGCTGGTGATCGACAGCGGCCCGCAATACACCTACGGCGAGCTGCGCTTCGAGGGCCTGGACCACGTGCGCGAGGCCGCGCCGCGTGCGCTCGTCACCTTCGCCCCCGGCGAGCCGCTGCGCGAGCAGCCGGTCATCGACTACCAGGACCGCCTGTCCAGAAGCGGCCTGTTCGAGACCATCGCCATGACACTGGACCCGCCGCCGCCGCCCGCCGATCTGGACGCCCCGGATGTGGCTGCCCAGCTGCGCGTGCCCGTCGTCGTCAAGCTGCGCGAACGCCCGCTGCACCAGCTCACCATGGGCGCCGGCTATTCCGACCTGACCGGCCCGCGCGTCACGCTGGAACACCTGCAGCAATCCGTCTTCGGCACCGGCTGGCAAGCCAAGACCAAGGTGCAGCTGGGCCGCGACGCCAAGTCGGCCTCGCTCGAGCTGACCTCGCACCCGCAGCCCGGGCCCTACCGCAACCTGGCCTCGGCCGCGGTGGACGACGCCGTCGCCAGCAGCCTGCACGTGCAGACCCAGAAGCTGCGCCTGGGGCGCAGCCGCGACGGCGAACGCATCGAGCGGCTCTACTACATCGAATACCTGCACGCCAGCACCGAGCCCGCCGGTGGTGGCGCCAGCGACGACAACTCCTCGCTGGCCTACACCTACCAGTGGGTCTGGCGCGACCTCGACAACCCCGTGCTGCCCACGCGCGGCTACGCGCTGTCGACCGACGCCTCGGTGGGCCACACCTTCCACACCCGCGCCGACAGCGACTGGTTCAGCCGCGCCACCGGCCGGCTGACCGGCTACTGGCAGCTCGGCGAGGCCTGGTACGGCCAGGGCCGCATCCAGCTCGGCCAGGTGTTCGCGCGCACCGGCGTGAGCGTGCCCTTCACGCTGCTGTTCCGCGCCGGCGGCGACGAATCGGTGCGCGGCTACGCCTACCAGTCGCTCGGCCCGGTGGACGCCGCCGACGTGGCCGTGGGCGGCAAGGTGCTGGCCACCGGCAGCCTGGAGCTGGCCCGGCCGATCGCGCGCGACATCCCCTCGGTCTGGCTCGCCGGCTTCGTCGACGCCGGCAACGCCACCGACAGCTGGCAGGGCTTCCACCCCGCCATCGGCTGGGGCATGGGCGTGCGCTGGCGCAGCCCGGTCGGCCCGCTGCGCATCGACCTGGCCTATGGCGAACAGGTGCGCCGCGTGCGCCTGCACTTCAGCGTGGGCATCACCTTCTGATGAACGATCCGACCCGTCCGGACACCCCTGACGCACGCATCGACGCGCAGGCCGGCAGCCCGCCCAGGCCGCCCGAGCCCGGCGCGCCGGCCACGCAGACCTCCACCGGCGCCGACCCGGCTGGCACCAACGCTGCCGCCCCCCCTGTGCCCAATGCCGCGCCGCGCACCGGCCTGGCCCGGCGTGTCGGCCAGGCCAGCGCCGCCGTCATGGGCCTGGGCGCCTGGATCGCGGCCAACACCCTCACCGCCAGCCTGACGCTGGCCGTGCTGGCCCTGATCGGCCTGGCCGCGCTGCCGCTGAGCGAGCCTGGCAGCCGCTGGCTGCTGGCGCACGTGCCCGGCCTGCAGGTGGAGCAGCCGCGCGGTGCGCTGCTGGGCGAGTTCTCGGCCGCGAGCGTCAGCTACCGCTGGGGCCGGCGCGAACTGCGCCTGAGCGGGCTGAGCTGGCAGGGCGTCGACCTGGCCATGCCAGGCTCCGGCCAGCCGGACTGGACCATCCGCGTCAGCCGCCTGGGCGCAGCCAGCCTGAGCCTGCACGGCCCGGGCGACGACGGCCCGCTGCACCTGCCCGCCGACCTGGTGCTGCCCGTGGCCGTGCGCATCGAGCGGGTCACGCTGGCGCGCATCGAGCTCGACGCCCTGGCCGGCCGGCCCGTGCAGGCGCTGGACTTCGGCCTGGCCCTGGGTGCGGGCCAGGGCGGCGAACACCGCATCACGGCGCTGAGCGCGCAGTGGGACCGCCTGCACGCCCAGGGCCAGGTCCGCCTGGGCGCCGCCGCGCCCCTGCCGCTGAGTGCCGAACTGGCGCTGCTGCCGCTGCCCGCCGGCGGCGCTGCCGCAGCGCCACCCGGCTCTGCCGATGAACTGATCGCCCAGGGCTGGCAGGCCAGGCTGAGCGCGCAGGGGCCGTTGGCAGATTTCGTCGTCGATGCCAGCGTGCGTGCGCGCGGCCAGAGCCTGGACGCCCGGGCCGGCTTGCGACCGGCCGACCCGCTGCCGCTGCGCCAGCTGCGTGCCCGGCTGGCTGGCCTGGACCTGGCCGCCTTCAGCAGCGCGCTGCCGTACACGGCGCTGAGCGGCGAGATCCAGGCCGCACTCGGCACCGCCCAGCCGGCTGGATCACCTGCCGGCACACCGGCCGGTGCGTCCGCCCCGGTGCCTGCACCGGCGCCTGCGGCCGCCACGGCAGGCACCGCCCGGCCCGGCCAGGCCGACAGCCTGCCACTGCAGCTCTCGGCCGACCTGCGCAACGATCGTCCGGCGCGCATCGACCAGGGCGGCGTGCCGCTGCGCCGCCTGCGCCTGCAGGCGCACAGCGACGCGCATGCGCCCCAGCGCGGCGAAGTGCAGCAGCTGCAACTCGACTTCGCAGGCAACGACGCGGCAGCGCCGGCCGCCCCGCCGCCCGCCAGTGCCGCGGCTGCCACGCGCACACCGGCCGCCCGCACGCCGCAGCGTCTGACCTACGCCGCCATCGACGCCGGACGCCTGAGCGGACGCGGCAGCTGGCAGATCGTTCCGGCCGCCGGCCCGGGCAGCGCGCGCCGGCTGGTGCTGCAGACCGACGCCAGCGTCGACGCGCTGCAGCCCGCGCTGCTGGACCAGCGTGCCCCCGGCCTGGGCGTGAGCGGCCCCTTCAGCCTGGGCTACGAGCAGCTGCTGGACGCCCGGCCTGCGCCCGCCGCAGGCCCCAGCCACGACAACTGGCCGCGCCTGAGCATCGCCACCGACGTGAGCGGGCGCATGAACCGGCGCCAGACACGCAGCGCGGCCGGCGCAGCCGACCCCGGCACGGCGCCTGCCGCCGGCGCTGCCGCCGCCACCCGGGCAGGCTCGGGTGAGGACTACCCGCCCGTGCGCCTGCGCCTGAAGGCCGTCGCCAGCCCGCACGAACTGCTGGTCGAGCAGCTCGACGCACAGAGCGGTGCGGCCCGGCTGCGCGCGAGCAGCAGCGCTCGACGCCAGCCGGCCAGCTGGCAGATCGCGCTGCAAGGCGCACTGGACGACTTCGACCCGGGTCTGTGGTGGCCCGGCCTGGCCGACAGCCCCTGGCGGCGCGGCCCGCACCGCCTGGCCGGCGAGCTGCAGGCCGAGCTCGACCTGCCCGACCCCCGTGCCGACGCCCGACCCGGCGCCGACGCCCTGCTCACGCGCCTGGCCGGCCTGGCCGGCAGCACCCAGCTGCACCTGCGCTCCAGCCTGCTGGCCGGCGTGCCGGTGGCCGGCACGCTGCAGCTCAGCTCGGCCGGCCAGCGTGGCCCCGGCACGGCGCTGGCCGCCGGCGCCGGCCAGGCCGACCCGGCACGGGTGCAGGTGGCGGCCGAGATCAGTGTGGGCGATCGCGCCATCGCCGACAGCGCCCTGGCCGGTGGCGGCCTGGGCCTGTCGCTGCGTGGCCAGCTCGACCCCCTGGGCAGCGACGACACCTGGCAGCTCGCCTGGCAGGGCCGCGAACTCGACGCCCTGACCCCCTGGCTGCGCCTGGCCGGCAGCGCCTGGGCCCTGCACGGCGACACCCGCGGCAATGCGGAGCTGACCGGGCGCTGGCCGCTGCTGCGCGGCAGCGGCGAGCTGCAGGCCGAGCAGCTGCAGCTGGTCAGCCGCCCGGCCGTGGCCAGCGACCCGGCCGGCGTGGCCCCCGCCCGCCCCATGACCCTGGGCCTGGACGGCCTGAGCGCGCAGTGGAGCGCCGGCAGCCGCCTGGACGACCCGGCCCGCCTGACGCTCAACCTGGCCGGGCTGCGCGGCGCCGGCCTGGACCTGCGCGAGCTGCAGCTGGCCGCCCAGGGCAGCGGCGCCCAGCACCAGCTCAGGCTGCGCAGCCTGTGGCTGCGCGGCAACGGTACAGGCAACGGCAGCAGCGCCGGCACGGGCAGTGCAACCAGCCCGGGCGGCGCAGGCCCGGCGGCAGACAGCGAACCCGGCCTGCCACGGCGCTGGCAGCTCACCGCCCAGGCCCAGGGCGGCTGGGCCGATCTGCATGCCGGCCTGTCGGCCGCTGCCGCAGCGGCCGAGCCCGGCCGCTACCGCTGGCAGGGCCGCATCGAACAGCTCACGCTTGAAGAGGCGGCCGGCGCCCGCCCGGCCACGGCCGAGCCGGCCAGCCTGTGGTCGGCCCGCCTGGCCCCGGCCACGCTGAGCCTGGACCTGGGTGGCACCCGGAGCAGCCTGCGCCTGGGTGCGACCCGGCTGCAGTTCGCCGATGCCGCGCTGGCGCTGGACGAGCTGAGCTGGCACCAGCGCGACGGCGACGAGCTGGCCGACCTGGACCTGCGCGCGCGGCTGGAGCCCTATGCCTTGGCGCCGCTGCTGGCGCGCATCCAGCCCGGCTTCGGCTGGCGCGGCAACCTGCGCATCGGCGGCCAGCTCGAGCTGCATGCGCACCACCGCGACGGCATCCGCGCCAGCGCCGAGCTCAGCCGCAGCAGCGGCGACCTCGAGGTGGTCGACCCCGACAACCCTGGCGGCCCGCAGCGACTGGGTCTGGCCGAACTGCGCCTGGCCCTGCAGGGCCGCGACGGCGCCTGGGCGCTGACCCAGCGCATCGACGGCAGCAACCTGGGTCGGCTGGATGGCAGCCAGCGCGTCACGGCGCGCAGTGCCCAGGCCTGGCCGGGACGCAGCGACAAGGTCGAGGGCCTGCTCGACCTGCAGGTGGCCCAGCTCGGCAACTGGGGCCGCTGGCTGCCCGCGGGCTGGCGCCTGGCCGGCCAGCTGCAGACCCAGGCGCGCATCGGTGGGCGCCTGGGTGCACCCGAGTTCAGCGGCGAGCTGGTGGGCCGGCAGATCGCCGTGCGCAACAGCCTGCAGGGCGTGAACTGGACCGACGCACGCCTGCGCGTGGTGCTGGAAGGCGAACAGGCACGCGTCGACGAATTCACCGTCAAGGCCGGCGCCGGCACCCTGACCGCCACCGGCCAGGCCCGCCTGGGTGCCGCCCCGCGCATCGACGTGGCGCTCAAGGCCGACCATTTCGCCGCCATGCAGCGCATCGACCGGCGCGTGGTGGTGAGCGGAACGGCCGAACTCTCGGCCGACGGCGGCACCACGCGGCTCAAGGGCCGGCTGCGCGCCGACGAGGGCCGCATCGACGTCAGCCAGGGTGACGCCCCCGGCCTGGCCGACGACGTGGTCGTGCTGCGCCCCGAGGCCGACGCTGCCGCCGCCGCCACCGCGCGCGAACGCGGCGCGGCGCCACGCGGCCGGCGCGGCCTGGTGCTCGACCTGGGCGCCGACCTGGGCGACAACTTCGAGCTGCGCGGGCGCGGCATCACCACCCAGCTGACCGGCGTGCTGCTGGTCACCAGCCCGAACGACAAGGTGGCCCTGAACGGCACCATCACCGCGGTGGACGGCAGCTACGCCGCCTACGGCCAGAAGCTCGCCATCGACCGCGGCCTCATCACCTTCACCGGCCCGGCCGAGAACCCGCGCCTGGACATCCAGGCCACCCGGCCCGATCTGGACGACGTCAAGGTCGGCGTGGCCATCACCGGCACGGCGCAGAACCCGCGCGTGCGCCTGTTCAGCGAACCCGAGATGAGCAACACCGACAAGCTCAGCTGGCTGCTGCTGGGGCGCGCCTCCGACGGCCTGGGCAGCACCGACCTGAGCCTGCTGCAGCGCGCCGCGTTCTCGCTGCTGGCGGGCGAGAGCGACAGCCCCTCGCTGGTGCAGCGCATCGGCCTGGACCAGTTCGGCGTGCGCCAGACCGAAGGCACGGTGCGCGAGACCATCGTCACCCTGGGCAAGCAGCTCTCGCGGCGCTGGTACGTGGGCTACGAACGCAGCCTGAACGCCGCCACCGGCAGCTGGCAGCTGATCTACCGCCTGGCGCAGCGCTTCACGCTGCGCGCCCAGTCGGGCCTGGACAACGCGGTCGACCTGATCTGGACCTGGAAGTGGGACAACAGCCGCGACAGCCCCCCGCCCGCCGATGCCGCCAGGCCGCAGCGCTGAGCCGCAGCGGCGCTGCCCTGCGGCCCGCCTAGAATGCGCACCGCCTCGCCGTAGTTCAATGGATAGAACGGCCGCCTCCTAAGCGGCAGATACAGGTTCGATTCCTGTCGGCGGGACCAGTACGGCAAGCACCGCCGTGCCGGTGCGTTGGTGCGCAGCGCAGCCGCACCGATCGCCGCGCCGGCCGGTGCCGAACATGTCACGACCGTGGCAGGGTATCTCCGGCATACCCGCAAACAAGTGCCTCGGCGTCGCAACACCCGGAGTATCCGGGGCAGCCGACTCCATCACGCGCCTTTTGAATTTATCCGGCGCGGCGACTTCGCCCCAGACAATTGCCCTAGATTTTCAGGACCGTTCCAGGCGTCCCAGGAGATCCGGCATGCAGACACGACAAATCGGCTTCACCCTCATCGAGATGATGATCGTCGTGGCCATCGTCGGGATATTGTCGGCCACCGCCCTGCCGGCCTACCGTGACTACACCTTGCGGGCCAAGGTATCGGAACTCCTGCTGGCAGCCGGGCCGGTGCGCACCGCGGTGACCGAGCAGTCGCAGATGGCCGGATCGATCGACGCCACCGGCATCCGCGGGCCGGTGGCCACCGGACGGATCGACGAGAAAGGTACCGACGTCGACGAGGAATCCGGCGTGATCACGGTGCGCGGCAAGCGCAGCGAGTTCTCTGATATCTCGGTGCGGGTCCGCCTGACGCCCAGCTGGAATCCGTCCGCCAAGTCCGTGACATGGCGCTGTGCAGTATCTCCGGCAAAACTCGCACCCACTTCCTGCCGCTGAACCGGGGTATCTCTCGAATATCGACGGACAGCCACGCGCAATATCTGGCAGTGCTGCGCGGTGCGACTGCCGGTCGCACCACGGGTCGCACCACGGGTCGCACCACGGGTGGCCGATGGATGGTGCCAGCCGGTACCCGGCACGCCGCCAGACGCCGCGGAGGTGTGCACAGGCGCGGACAAATTGCGATCCGCCGTGGCAGGCCGCCCGGGCTCAGTTCCAATAGCGTCCTGCGACAGCCACCGACGGCCGCCGGCCCGCCATCCTGCACGCAGGGGGTCGCGGGTGGTTCCGCCGGCCGGAGGGCGCACTGTTTTCCCCACCTCACCTTTTTGTGTTCCGGACGGCAACTCCATGTTGAACTGGCTCTTCAAGCGGCGCGGCAGCACCGACGCGCGGCCCCAACCCACTCCTGCGGCGGCGCCCGCACCCACGTCGGCGCGGCGGTC
This sequence comes from Pseudomonadota bacterium, assembly GCA_046045865.1. Taxonomy (GTDB): domain Bacteria; phylum Pseudomonadota; class Gammaproteobacteria; order Burkholderiales; family Burkholderiaceae_C; genus Sphaerotilus. The sequence continues at coordinate 8,884 of JBJOKY010000022.1, forward strand.
GACAGCGGGCGCGGGCAATGGCGGCAGCACCCCGGCGGCAGCGTCCGTGGCGGCCGCGCCGGTGGTCGACTGGGCCGGCCGGCTGCACGCGGCGCAGGGCGATGACGCGGCGCTGCTGCGCCTGGCGCAGGACACGACGGTGCTGGACATCAAGCTCGCCGCCGTGCAGGCGCTGGCGGGCGAGGACGCGCTCAGGCAGGCCGAACGTGCCTTCCGCAGCCACGACCGCAAGGTGCACCAGCTGGCCAGGAAGCGTCTGGACGCAGCGGTGGCGCAGCGCAGCGCCCGCGCCGGCGCGCAGGCCCTGCTGGAACGCACCGCCACCCTGCTGGCGCAGGAGGATGTGGCCATCAACCACGTCGTTGCGCTGGACCGTGCCTGGCAGACGCTGCCCGCCGACCTGCTGGAATCGGACCAGCGCAGCCGCTACGCCGAATTGCGCGCCCGCCTGGACATCGCCATGCGCGAGCGCGTCGAGCTGCAGCAGCACATCCAGCGCTGGGCGACCGACGCCCGCCGCGCCATGGCCGAGGCGCGCACGCAGCTGGTCACCACCGCCGGGACGGGTCAGGCCGACGAGGTCGCGATCATCAGCCAGGCGCTGCAGCACCTGGACACCACCCGTCCGGACGCGCCCGCCACTGTCGCGCTGGCGGCCGAGCTGGCCCAGGTGCTGGCGCTGGCCGGGCAGGTCCGCGCCCGGCTGGCCTGGTTCGACAGCGTGCCTGCCCTACCCGCCGTGCCGCCTGTTCCCGCCGAGCCGGCTGCGCCGGCACCGCCAGCGGCCGACACGCCTGTGCCAGCCGATCGATCGACGCCGCCACAGCCCACCGACGGCACCGGATCCGCCGCACCGGCCGAACCGGCCGAACCGGCCCGGCCCGTCGCGGCACCGGTTGCCGAGGCCGAGGCTAGCCCGGCCGCGCCACGCTGGCGCGATCTGCCCGCCGTGCCGGACGCTGCCCTGGCTCGCGCGCTGGAGCAGCGCCACGAACGCTGGCTGGCCGCACGCACACCCGCCCGCCGCCCCGCGCCAGCCGCCGCCGCGGCGCACCCGGCCGACGCCCCACCTGCCCGCCCGGCGCGTGCACCCAAGGCCGACCCCGTGCTGGGCACGCAGCAGCGCGAGCAGGTCGAGGCCCTGGTGCAGCAGGCCCAGGCCGCGCTGGACAACGGCCGGGTGAGCGAGCTGCAGCAGCAGCTGGCCGCCATCGACAGCGCCCTGGGTCACACGCCGCCCAGCGCCTTGCCCGACGCGCTGCGCAGCAGCCTGCAGACGCTGCGCGCAGAGGGCACGCGGCTCAGGAGCTGGCAGCAATGGGGTGGCAGCCGCGCCCGCGAAGAGCTGACCGACGAGGCCGAGACACTCGCCCGCCAGACCCAGGCCAGTGCCGACGCCGAGGCCGCCGACGCGCCGCGCCTGGACATCAAGACCCACCGCGAAGCCATCCACGCCCTGCGGCTGCGCTGGAAGGAGCTCGACCGCCTGGGCGCGCCCGGCAATCAGGCCCTGTGGCAACGTTTCGACGCGGCGCTGCAGGCCGCCTCGGTACCCGTGGCGGCCCACCACGCCGCCCTGGCCGCCACCCGCCAGGCCAACCTGGCGGCGCGCGAGGCCTTGCTGGCAACGCTCGAGGCCCTGGCCGTGCCCGACGCCGATGCTGGCGCCGACGCACTGGCCGGCGTCGACTGGAAGGCGCTGCTGCGCGAGCTGGGCGTGTTCCAGGCCGCCTGGCGCAAGTTCGGCCCGGTCGAGCACACCGTGCCCGCCCAGGCCCGGCAGGCCGTGCAGCAGCGCCAGCGCGCCGCCGTGGAACGCATCGAGGCGCCGCTGAACCGGGCCCGCCGCGCGGCGGTGGCCAGCCGCGAGCAGCTGATCGCCCAGGCCCAGGCGCTGGTGCCCGGCACCGGCCGCCAGCAGCGCCCCATGGGCGAGACCACCCGGCTGGTGCGCGAGTTGCAGGCCGCGTGGCAGGACCACGCCCGCCAGCTGCCGCTGGCACGCCCGGTCGAGACCGAGCTGTGGACACGCTTCAAGGCAGCCACCGACGCGGTGTTCGCCGAGCGCGATGCCACCTTCGCAGCGCGCGATGCCGAACTGGCCGCCAATCTGGCCGCCTGCGCCGCGCTGCTGGAGCGCCTGGAGGCGCTGGGCAGCGGCACGCCGCGTGCCGAGGTCGAGCGCACGCTGGCCGAGGTCGAACGTGCCTGGCGCGCCGGCGGTGAACTGCCGCGCGGCGCGCTCGACGGGGTGGAGCGGCGTTACCGCGCCGGCCACGCCGCCGCTGCCGAGCTGCTGAGTTCGGGCGAACGGCTGCGCTGGCAGGCACGCTGCGACACCCTGGCCGCCGCCCTGGCGCTGTGCGAGGAGCGCGAGGCCGGCAACGCCGCAGCCGCCGAGCCGGGCGCACGCGACCCGGCCGACGAGCTGGCGCGCCGCTGGTCGGAACTGGGTGTGCTGCCGGCGCCCTGGCAGCAGGCCCTCGCGCAGCGCTGGGCGCGTGCGCCGGGCGGCGCCGGCCCGCTGGACGCCGCTGCCGTCGACGAGCTGCTGCTGCAGCTGGAAGCCGCGCTGGACGCCCCCACCCCACCGGCATGGGAAACCGAGCGCCGCCAGCTCAAGCTGCGCACCTTGAAGGAGGCGATGGAGGGCCGCCGCCCCGACGGCGTCGGCGGCCCGGCCCGGCAGGCCGGCTGGCTGCAGGCCCTGCTGGGCCAGGCCGGCCTGGCCCAGCCTCAGCGGCAGCGTCTGCAGGCCCTGCTGGCGGCACTGCGCAGCGCGGCACCTGGCGCGCTCGGGACACCGATGGCGGGTGGCCACTGAGCCACGGACACACTCGGCGCGGGCCGGGCCACCCGGCCCGCGCCCTCATTGCGGGCGCTGCCGTGGTCCGTGATGTATTGGGGGGAAACGTGCGGCGCCCGCAGCCGCTCCATGACCTGGGGCAAGCTAGCATGCCCCAGGCCGGAACATGAAAAACCACGCGGGCGCGTCCACGGGGCAGGGCGAACCGCCTTAGTCCACGCTGCGACATCCACCGGCCAGCGCGCCCGCCCCATCCAGGAGAGAGTGACCCATGGCGATACCCTTGCTGGCAGCGGCCTTCAGTGCCGTCGCACCCGAACTGGCCCAGAAGGGCCTGGACCTGCTCAGCGGCATTTTCCGCGGCGCGGCCGACAAGGGCGCCGACCAGGTCGCCACGATGATCAGGGAAAAGACCGGCATCAATATCCAGGATGCCGCCGACAACAAGCTCACGCAGGACCAGTGGGCCAAGCTCAAGCAGTTCGAGTTCGAATATCAGGCCCAGCTGCTGGAATTCCGCAAGGCCAGCGCGCAGCACGAACTGGAGATGGAGAAACTGCGCGTCGAGGATACGAAGAATGCCCGTGCGGCCACCGTCGAACGCGACAAGAACGACGACAAGTTCATCAGCCGCTTCACGTATTACTACGCCTACCTGATCACGGGAATGACCTTCCTGTTCATCTTCATCGCCATCATCGCGCCCGCAGCGCTGGGCGACCGCATGCCCAAGGAATCCTGGCGCGTGATCGACACCGTGCTGGGTTTCCTGCTGGGCGTGGGGCTGTCGGCCATCATCCAGTTCTTCTACGGTTCGAGTCAGGGCAGCAAGGACAAGGCCAAGGAACTGGACAAGCTCAACCGCGAACGCGCGACCTCCGACATGGCCGGTCAGCAGAACTGAGCGGGGAGCAGCACCATGAGCCTCAATCTCGAACAGGGCCTGTTCATGCAGCATGTGGCCGAGCTGATCCGCAAGGCCGGCGAGGACGGTCTGCTGGCCGTGGGCGGCGAACTGCTGCGCACGCCCGAGCAGCAGATGCAGAACATCAAGAGCGGCCGCAGCAAGACCATGAACAGCCAGCATCTGCTGCGCCTGGCGATCGACCTGAACTTCTTCAAGCGGGCGGTGGACAACAGCCTGACGCTGGTGAGCGACGGCGCCGAGCTCGAACAGCTGGGCAGCTACTGGGAAAGCCTGGACCCGGACGTGAATACCTGGGGCGGGCGCTGGAGCAACGAGAAGGACTTCAACCACTTCGAGCGCAGCGACCGCAAGGCCGGTGCGGCGTCGGCCCTGGCGGCGGCCGCGGCTGCCACGCTGCCGCTGGGCATGGACTCCAGCCAGCGCGGCGCCCGGCTGATCAGCGGCCCGGTCGGCCCGCGCTGCGAGAACGACCGCGACAACGTCGAATCGGTGCAGCGGCTGCTCAACCTGAACGCCACGCTGTGCGGGCTGAGCGAACCGCTCAAGCCCGACGGCATCATCGGCAGCAAGACCTACACGGCGCTGGCGCAGTTCCAGCGCACGGCACTGGGCAGCACCGAGCCCGACAGCATCGTCAAGCCCGGCGATGCCAGCCTGCTGGCGCTGTGCAGGGCGCTGCCCGAACCGATCACGCCACCCTGGCTGGCATTGGCCTGGCTGAGTGCCGCCGAAGGCGAGCTGGTGCAGTTCAGCCCGGCCATCGTGGCGACGATGAAGAAATACGAGATCAATACTCCGCTGCGCCAGGCGCATTTCCTGGCCCAGATCGGCCATGAAAGCGGCGAGCTGCGTTTCCGCACCGAACTGGCCAGTGGTGCGGCCTACGAGGGGCGACGCGACCTGGGCAATACCCAGCCCGGCGATGGCATGCGCTACAAGGGCCGCGGCCTGATCCAGCTGACCGGCCGGACGAATTACGCCGAATACAGCAAGACCAGTGGCGCGGACGTCGACATACTGGCCGAGCCGGAACTCGTGGCAAACGACGAGCAACTCTGCGTCGATGTCGCCGGCTGGTTCTGGGAACGCCGCCGCATCAACCAGCTGGCGGACAAGGACAACCTCGAAGGCGTGACCCGCGTGATCAACGGCGGCACGAATGGCCTGGCCGACCGGCGTCGCCTGCTGATACGCGCCAAGACCCTGTTCGGCCTGGCCTGACACGCACCGGCCGGCGCGACTTTGCCGCGCTTTGGCCTGAAAAACCGCGCCTGACCGGCGGCAGCACATGGTGCCGCGGGTGGCCCGGCGATACTGAATCCATGTGCAGCTACAGCGTGGACAGTCAGATGTTTCCGACCCCGGCGGGTGCAGACCACCTGCCATCGCCACGGCGCCGCCAGCAAGACGCCTGTCCCCTGCGGCGGGTCACGCCGAGCCTGGTCGGCCTGGCGATTGCCGCCACCCTGGTCACCGGTGCAGCCCGGGCCGCGGCCACCGTCAGCCCACCCGGAACCGCCGCTGCGGCCGTGCCCCCGACGCCCACCACCGGCACCGCCTTGCCTGCCCGGCAACCGGTGGCGGCCGACGATCCACAGCTGCTCGCCCTGCTGGCGCGCATATCCCCCGCGCGGCTGGGCGGCCTGGAAGGCAGTGCTGCGGACGGCGCCGGCCCTGGCGGCCTCGAGCTGACCGAGATCAAGCCGCTCTGGGCCGGAGATCGGCTGGCCGGCGTGAGCGCCTTGCTGCTGCATCTGCGCAGCAGCCAGCCCGGCGCGGCGGCTGGCCAGGCACTGGGCAGCCTGCAGCGCGGCGAGGTGAACCTGCTGGTGGCCTGGCTGGCCGAGCGCGAAGCGGCCGCGCTGAAGACGGCACGTTCGGACGCCGGCTCGGCGGCACAGGACGCACGCCTGCAGGCGGCGCGGCTGGCGCGCCAGCAGGCGGTGCTGGCACTGCCGGTCGACACCCAGATAGCACTGGCCGCCTTCCGCCGGGTGCTGGAACACGACGGCGACGACCCATGGAGCCAGATCGCCGTGGGCGACCTGCTCGCCCTGGCCAACGACCAGGCCGGTGCGGCGACGGCCTACCAGACCGCAGTGCCCCTGCTGCAGCGCCAGCTGGCGCTAGCCCGCGCCCAGGCGGACGGCAGCGCGGGCGTGCGCGGCCTGAGCCATGCGCTGATGCTGGCGGAGTTCCGCACGGGCGAGATGCATGCCTTCCTGGAGCAGCGCCCGGCCGCCACCGCCGCGTACACGCGCGCCCTGGCTCTGGGCGAGGCACTGCTGGCGGGTGAGCCTGACCTGGCCGAACGCCAGTTCGAGGTGCAGGCCGTGAGCGACCGCCTGGCCGAGCAGCTGACCGCGCAGAACCAGTGGGGCCCGGCGCTGGCAGCCCATCAGCGCAGCCTGGCGCTGGCACTGGTGCTGGCGGCGGGCGACCCGGAGGGCGAGTCGACCTGGCAGTTCTACATGTTCGACAAGCACGAGAGCATCGCCGACCTGCAACTGGCCACCGCGGCGCCCGAGCTGGCGCTGGAAAGCTACCGCGCCGCCCTGGGGCTGGGCGAGAAGCTGGTGGCGCGCGACCGTACCAACGATGCCTGGATGAGCGGCCTGCTGGGACTGATCGCCAAGGTCGGCGGCATCTCGACCATGGCGCAGACGGGCGAGGAACGACGCCAGCTGCTGCTGCGCGGCCTGGAGCTGCTCAGCCGCGTGCGCAGCGGCGAGGTATGGGACAACTCCGAGGAGTGGGGCGACCGCTTGCGCCAGGCCCTCAACGAGCTGCCCAATCCGAGCGATGAGGACGGCAGCTGAAGTCGAGCGCCACGTCCTGCGGCGGTCATGTCACCTCCGTCTGATCGCGGACAGCCACCCTGGCACCCCTGGTGCGAGCAGGGTGGTTCTCACTGCTTCTTTGTTCGAGCCAGCCGGAAACCCAGATCGGCAGCGCGATAGCTCGCCGGCTGGCTGAGCCGGGCCGCCGAGCGGATGGTGGATGGCGGACTCGCCCAGCTACCGCCACGAACGATGCGGCGGGTGCAGTCGCCACTGGTACGGGCACGCCCGTCGACAGGTGCACCGGCATGGCTTGCGTTCCAGCAATCCTGGGTCCATTCGGCGGCATTGCCGAGCATGTCGTAGAGGCCGAAGTTATTGCGTGCGAAATAAGCCGACGGCACGGTGTAGGCATACCCGTCGTCGCAGTTGAAGGCGTCGCCCCATTCCAGCTGGCCACGCAGACGCTGGTCGGCAACGTTGGCGTTCTTGCAGGCCCGGCTTGGAGGCTCGGACGTACCGGGCTTGACCTTGGTCCAGGTGCGTGACCAGAAACCGGCGACGTCACTCCAGGGCCGCGGCGTGGTGGTGCCGGCACGGGCGGCATATTCCCATTCGGCCTCGGTGGGCAGCCGATAGGTATCGGTGCCTGCATTGAGCCACTTCAGATAGGCCTGAACGTCATTCCAGCTCACGCAAACTACTGGATGGGTGTCGTCCTGCTTGAAGCCGGGTGCACGCCAGTTGGCAGCCTTTTGCAGTGTCCACCGGGCTCCCTCGCCGGGCACCATGCAGCCTGGCTGCGACCCACCCTCTGCTTCGGAGACATAACCGGTCGCGTCGACAAACCGGCGGAACTGTCCCACATTGACTTCGTAGTAGGCCAGATCGAAGCCCAGGACCGACACCTCGCGCTGTGGCAGCGCGACGTCATCAGGCTGACCGTTGTCGCCAGGCTCGTTGGCATCGGCCCCCATGAGGAATTGTGCGCCGGCAAGACTGGCCAGGCTGAGTTCACCGACGGCTGCAGCATGTGCGTCTGCCTTCTCGACGTCCACGGTGCGGTCTTGGCGACGCTGGTATTCGGCAGGACGGGCCGCCAAGGCGGCCGTGTTGCCCGCAGATTGCACGGACTGGAGCGCAGCAGTGGCTTCGGCGACGAATCGGCCAGACGGGTAGTCGAGCAGGTAGGCCCTGTAAGCCTGCTCGGTATTGGCCTTGCGGGCGAGATCCCATGCCACGGATTCGTTGCGCGACTTGGGGTCGACGGCTTGCAGGCTCAGCGACTTGATGGCCGCACGTGCGGAGGCGACATGACGCCCCTTGGGATATTGCTGAAGGTAAGCCTCGTAGTGTTCCTTGCCGCCGCGCGCCTGGACGTCACGCCAGATGTAAGCTTCGGCGTCCTTGGTGCCCGGCGGTACCGGCGCAAGCACCGCGGACTGTGTGCTCTCGGCAGGCTGTGGCAGGTTGGCGGGTGCCGACGTCGTCGATCCAGCAGGCTTGAGACTGGCCAGCTTGACACGCGCGGCGGGAGCATACATGCCGCCGGGAAACTCGCTCAGGTAGGCCTGGAACGCGGCGACGCTGTTGCTCGATTCAGCCGCCTGCCAGGCGGCCGCATCTGCGTTCGCTGGCGCAGGCTGCACGGTGATCTGGGTGTTGCCGGTGATGGTGAAGTAGAAGTCGCCGGTCAGGCTGCCTTCCATCCAGGGCTCCTGCTTCCCACGCGTCGCCTCACGCACACGAATCGTCACGCGCTTGAGTGCCGTCTCGATGGGTACACCCTTCTCGTCAATCTGTGCCAGCAGGGCTTCGGTATAGGTGCCGTGAGACCCGCCACCATCCTCGGCCACGCTACCCGGGCGAGTGGCGTAGTGGATCAGCGTGCCGCCGGGTGCCTGCACCCGAGCCAGTCCGCGCGATTCAGATCGAAAGCTGCGCGCGTAGGGATTGTTGCGACAGGCGTCGAGCAGCACGAGGTTGACGCTGGCCTTAGAGTCTTCCATCAGGTTGAGCACAGCAGCCAAGTTCAGGCTCTGGTTGGGAACATCCTCCTCGCTGGCAAGCTCGGCGTCCACGGTGGGCAGATAGTTCTCGCCGCGCACCTGCAGACCATGGCCGGCGTAGAAGAACAGCGCCACCGATCCGGGCCGGATGAGGTTTCGGAATTCGCGCAACGCGCTGCCAACCTGGCGTGTCTGCAGATTCTCGAAATATGCCACCTCGAAGCCCAGGCTCTTGAGCTTGGTGCGCATGGCACGTGCGTCATTCACCGGGTTCTTGAGCGGCGACCCCTTGTAGGCCGAATTGCCGACCACCAGCGCGACACGGTGCTCGTTGCCACTGCTCATGGTGACCGTACTTGCGTTCGGCGCGGCAATGCACCATGTCGGCAGCAGCAATCCGAGGGCAAGCAGGGCACCGAAAAGCCAGCGGCAATATGACGACATGTGGCGACTCATGTATTGGGTATCAGGTGCGTCCAGATGGCATGCGCAGAATTCTGCGCTGACCGGGCTCCCGCACCTGTCGGCGAAAGGCTGCAGCCCGTCACCTTCCTACACTCAAGTCACGATACGCCGGGCTGGCGCCTGGCCGGGTGCCACAAGGTCAACCCAGGTCACTCGGCACCGCCGGGCGCGCCAGGTGCTTGACACACGCCCCGCGGACCAGGCCGCAGCTCATTCGCCCAGGTAGGCGGCGCGCACCTTGGGGTCGTCCAGCAAGGCCTTGCCCTGGCCGGTCATGGTGATCAGGCCGGACTCCATCACGTAGCCGCGGCTGGCGATGGCCAGCGCGCGCGAGGCGTTCTGCTCGACCAGCAGGATGGTGACGCCGCGGCTGTGGATGTCGTTCACCACCTCGAAGATCTTGTCGACCATGATGGGTGACAGGCCCATCGAGGGCTCGTCCAGCAGCAGCACCTTGGGCTGGGCCATGAGCGCGCGGCCCATGGCCAGCATCTGCTGCTCGCCGCCGGACATGGTGCCGGCGAGCTGGTCGCGGCGTTCCTTCAGGCGCGGGAAGATCTCGAAGACCTTGTCGATGTCGGCGTCGATCTGGTCGTCGTTGCGGATGTAGGCGCCCATCTGCAGGTTCTCGGTGATGGTCATGCGCGTGAAGGTGCCGCGCCCTTCCGGCACCATGACCAGACCCTGCTTGGCCAGATCCCAGGCACCCTGGCCGCGGATGCTCTTGCCCAGGTACTCGATGTCGCCGTCGGCCACCGGCTGCAGGCCGGTCACGGCCTTGAGCGAGGTGGTCTTGCCGGCGCCGTTGGCGCCGATCAGGCTGACCAGTTCGCCACTGCGCACTTCCAGGCTCACGCCCTTGACGGCCTGGATGCCGCCGTAGGCCACCTTGAGGCCCTTGACGGCGAGCAGGACTTGTTCTTCTGCCATGTCTGTGTGCTCCTGCTGTTCGTTCAATGCGGCTTGTGGCCGGCGCCGAGGTAGGCCTCGATGACCTTCTCGTTGCGCTGCACCTCGGCCGGTGTGCCTTCGGCGATCTGCTTGCCGTAGTCGAGCACGGTGACGCGGTCGCACAGGCCCATGACCAGCTTCACGTCGTGCTCGATGAGCAGGATGGTGCGGCCGTCGCGGCGGATCTGGTCGATCAGGTCACGCAGCACGACCTTCTCGGTGGCGTTCATGCCGGCCGCCGGCTCGTCGAGCGCGATGAGCTGCGGGTCGGTCGCCAGGGCGCGGGCGATCTCCAGGCGGCGCTGGTCGCCGTAGCTCAGGGTGCGGGCCTTGAAGCTGGCGTACTTGCCGATGCCGACGTAGTCGAGCAGCTCCTGGGCGCGCGCGGCGATGGCGGCCTCCTCGGCCTTGAAGCTGGCGGTGCGGAATATGGCGCCGACCAGGCCCGAGCCGGTGCGCACGTGGCGGCCGACCATGACGTTCTCCAGCGCCGTCATCTCGGGAAAGAGACGGATGTTCTGGAAGGTGCGCGCGATGCCGGCCTTGGCCACCTCGTGCACCGCGGTGGGCGTGTAGGGCTTGCCGGCCAGCTCGAAGCTGCCGCCGTCAGGCGTGTACAGGCCCGTCAGCACGTTGAAGAAGGTGGTCTTGCCGGCGCCGTTGGGGCCGATCAGGCCGTAGACCTGGCCACGCAGGATGCGCATGCCCACGTCCGACAGGGCCTGCAGGCCGCCGAAGCGCTTGGACACGCCGCTGACGTCGAGCACCTTGTCGGCGCCGCCGGCCGACGTGGAGGGGGTATTGCTGTTGCTCATGATGATGCGTTGGTCCTCACTTGGGTTGCGGTGCAGCCTTGCCGTGTTCGGGCGAGGGCCACAGGCCGCGCGGACGCAGCAGCATCACGGTGATCATGGCCAGGGCGATGAGCAGCTGGCGCAGGATGGCGGCATCGAGCCGCCCGCCGGTGTAGTGCTGGAAGAAGTCGGTCGGCACGTGGCGCAGGATCTCGGGCAGCGCCGCCAGCGCCAGCGCGCCGACGATGACGCCCGGGATGTGGCCCAGGCCGCCCAGCACCACCATGGCCACGATCATGACCGACTCCATCAGCGTGAAGGACTCGGGCGAGATGAAGCCCTGGAAGGCGCCGAACATGGCGCCCGACACGCCGCCGAAGGTGGCGCCCATGCCGAAGGCCAGCAGCTTGAGGTTGCGCGTGTTCAGGCCCATGGCCTTGGCGGCGATCTCGTCCTCGCGGATGGCCATCCAGGCGCGGCCGATGCGCGAGTTCTCGAGCCGGTGGCAGATGATCACGCTGAACACCACCAGCGCCAGGAAGAGGTAGTAGTACAGCGCCACCGACGGGATGCTCAGCCCGAACAGCTCCACGCCCTTGCCGAAGCTGAAGCCGAAGAAGTTCATCGGGTCGATCTGGCTGATGCCGCGCGGCCCGTTGGTGATGTTGATCGGCGACTCCAGGTTGTTCATGAACACCCGGATGATCTCGCCGAAGCCCAGCGTCACGATGGCCAGGTAGTCGCCGCGCAGCTTGAGCGTGGGCGCACCCAGCAGCATGCCGGCGCAGGCCGCCACCACGGCGGCCAGCGGAATCACCACCCAGATGGGAATATGCAGGCCGTTCGGGAACAGGGCCTTGAGCGACTCGAAGTTGTCGGTCAGGTGCGGCGAGGCGAGCAGGCCGTACATGTAGGCGCCCACCGCATAGAAGGCGACGTAGCCCAGGTCGAGCAGGCCGGCGTAGCCGACCACGATGTTCAGGCCCAGGGCCAGCAGCACGTACAGCAGCGAGAGCGACATGATGCGCACCCAGCTCTGGCCGAACTGCGCTGCGACCAGCGGCAGGGCCAGCAGCGCGATGGCCGCGAGCATGAAGAGGATGAGGCGAGTCTGCTTGTTGTCCATGTGAGGTCTCCCGGGCTCAGGCACGATCGGCCACACGTTCACCCATCAGGCCCGAGGGGCGCAGGGTGAGCACGAGGATGAGCACGACGAAGGCGAAGATCTCGACGTACTGGCTGCCGAACACGCCGCCCGTCAGGTCGCCGAGGTAGCCCGCGCCGATGGCCTCGATCAGGCCCAGCAGCACACCACCCACCATGGCGCCGGCCAGGTTGCCGATGCCGCCGAACACCGCGGCGGTGAAGGCCTTCAGCCCCGGCAGGAAGCCCATCGAGTGCTGCACCGTGCCGTAGTTGGACGCCCACATGATGCCGGCCAGCGCCGCCAGGGCCGCGCCGATGATGAAGGTGGCCGAGATGATGTGGTCGGGCCGCACGCCCATGAGGCCGGCCACGCGCGGGTTCTCGGCCGTGGCGCGCATGGCGCGCCCGAGCTTGGTCTTGTTGACCAGGTACATCAGGCCGGCCAGCACCAGCACGGTGACGACCAGGATGACGATCTGGGTGATGGTGATCACCGGGCCGTCCTCCCACAGGTTGATCACCTCGGCCGGCAGCAGCTGCGGGTAGGGTTTGGGGTTGGGCTTCCAGATGATCATGGCCAGGGTCTGCAGCAGCAGGCTCATGCCCATGGCGGTGATGAGCGGGGCCAGGCGCGGCGCATTGCGCAGCGGCCGGTAGGCGATCTTCTCGATGGTGTAGTTGAGCGCCGCGCACACCACGGTGGCGACGAGCAGCGACACGATGAGCAGCAGCCAGCCGGGCATGAACCCCTTGGGTACCGCTGTGGCCACGGTCCAGCTGACCATGGCGCCGACCATCAACACTTCGCCGTGGGCGAAGTTGATGAGGCTGATGATGCCGTAGACCATCGTGTAGCCCAGTGCCACGAGCGCATACATGCTGCCCAGCACCAGACCGTTGATGTGTGCCGCCGTGTTCTGACGCGGCAACTCGTGGTTGCCGCTGCTTGCTCGCAACGCCCGTGCCATGCGCATGCGCCCTTGTGGAACGCCCGCCGGACCGCGCCGCTTCAGACCTTGGTGCCCGTCGTCACCCTCGGGGCGGCGGGATTGTAGGTGGGGGGTGGGCGCGCAATATTCGTGAAAGCCAGCGTGTCCACCGAGCGCAATCCGGCGCAAGGCCAGGCTCACCGCGCTTTCTTCGCCGCCTCGTCGAGCTTGCGCAACTCGGCCAGCTTGTCCGCGATCTTGATCTCCAGACCACGCGCCACCGGTGCGTAGAACCGCGGGGGCGGGTCGAGCGCTTCGGGGAAATAGCTCTCTCCCGCCGCGTAGCCGCCCGCCTCGTCGTGGGCGTAGCGATAGTCGCGCCCGTAGTCGAGCGACTTCATCAGCTTCGTGGGCGCATTGCGCAGGTGCAGGGGCACCGCCCGGGTGCCGTCCTGGGCGACGAAGGCCTTCACCGCCTTGTAGGCGGCGTAGACCGCGTTGGACTTGGGTGCCACGGCCAGGTAGACCAGCGCCTGGGCCAGCGCCAGCTCGCCCTCGGGCGAGCCCAGCCGCTCGTAGGTCTCGACCGCGTCGAGCGTGAGGCGCAGGGCGCGCGGGTCGGCCAGGCCAATGTCCTCGCTGGCCATGCGCACCAGGCGCCGGCCGATGTAGCGCGCATCCACACCGCCGTCGAGCATGCGCGCGAACCAGTACAGCGCCGCGTCCGGGTTGCTGCCGCGCACCGACTTGTGCAGCGCCGAGATGGTGTCGTAGAACTGTTCACCGCCCTTGTCGTAGCGGCGCAGCTGCGCGCCCAGGCACCGCTCCAGCGCCGGCTCGTCGATGACCACCGCCGGGCCCAGCATGCGCACCAGGTTCTCGTAGGTGTTGAGCAGCCGTCGGGCGTCGCCGTCGGCATAGGCGACCAGGCGGGCGGCGGCGGGCGGCTCGGGCGCCACGGCGCCCAGCGCCGCCATGGCGCGCAGCAGCAGGGCCTGCTGGTCCTCGTCCGACATGGGCTGCAGCACGTGCACGGTGGCGCGCGACAGCAGGGCCGAGTTGACCTCGAACGAGGGGTTCTCGGTGGTGGCGCCGATGAAGGTGAACAGGCCCGATTCGACGTGGGGCAGGAAGGCATCCTGCTGCGCCTTGTTGAAGCGGTGCACCTCGTCGACGAAGACGATGCAGCGCCGGCCCTGGGCCTGGCCCACGCGCGCCTGCTCGACCGCGTCGCGGATGTCCTTCACCCCGCCGAGCACGGCCGAGATGGGGATGAACAGGGCGTCGAAGGCGTCGGCCATGAGCCGCGCCAGCGTGGTCTTGCCCACGCCCGGCGGGCCCCACAGGATCATGGAATGCGGCCGCCCCGACGCGAAGGCCACGCGCAGCGGCTTGCCTTCGCCCAGCAGGTCACGCTGGCCGATCACCTCGTCGATGTGGCGCGGGCGCAGGCGCTCGGCCAGCGGGGCGTGCGGGGCACCGGCATCACCCGACGCGGCTGCGGCCGGATGCCCCGAGGCCGGTGCGGGAGCGGCCGCCGCGCGCCGGGGCGGCGGCGTCTCGACCTCGTCGCCGAACAGGTCTGCCATGGCAGCGTCGGTGCCTCAGAGTTGGCTGTGCAGTCGCGCGCGCGCAGGCGAGTACCGGTGCGTCACTGGTTCAGCACGTCGGCGCCGGCCGGCGGCGTGTACTGGAAGCGCTGCGGCGCCAGCGCGGTGTTGGTCTCGAGGCGGCCGAAGTCCAGCCGCGAGCGCTGGCCGAAGCCGTCGACGATGTCCAGCGCCGCAAGCTCGCTGCCGCGCCAGCCGATGCGCACGCTGCGCAGGTTGGCATCCTTGCCCCTGGGCTGGGCCTGCACCCACTGCAGCCCGCCCTCGTCGGGCAGGGCGGCCAGGGTGAAGTCGCGCTCGATCGAGTTGCCGGCCAGCAGCGCGGCGGGCGTGGCACCCAGGGCCTGGTCGTAGGCGCGCACCGTGACCTGGTTGAGGTCGGCGTCGTAGAGCCAGACCTTGTGGCCATCGGACACGATGAGCTGCTCGAAGGGTTTCGTGTAGTCGAAGCGGAAGCGGTTCGGGCGCTGGAACTCGAAGCTGCCGGTGAGCGTCTTCCTCTTGCCGCCGTCGGGCGAGGTGACGGTCTGGGTGAAGCTGGTGCGGGCGGATTTCACCTCCTGCACGAAGCGTTTGAGCGCGTCGACGCCGTCGGCGTGTGCAGCGCCGACACCACCAGCCAGGGCCAGCAGCAACGCTGCACTGCGCAGCAAGGCGCGACGGTGAAATCGAACGAGAGTGGGGACAGGAGATTGCAATGCCACAGTAGTCTCAGTCTTCCTTGCGCGCGGGCACGAGGATGTCGCGGTTGCCGTTGGTCGCCATGCCGGAGACCAGGCCGGCCTTCTCCATCTGGTCGAGCAGGCGGGCCGCACGGTTGTAGCCGATGCGCAGGTGGCGCTGCACCAGCGAGATGGAGGCACGCCGGTGCTGCAGCACCACGGCCACGGCCTGGTCGTACATGCTGTCGGACTCGGGGTCGGCGTTGCCGCCCGGACTGCCGTCGGAAGGGTCGCCGTCGGCGTCCAGGGCGGCGCCCTCGAGGATGCCGTCGATGTAGTTGGGCTCGCCCTGGCTCTTGAGGTAGGTGACGACGCGGTGCACCTCGTCATCGCTGACGAAGGCGCCGTGCACCCGCACCGGCTGGCCCGTGCCGGGTGCCAGGTAGAGCATGTCGCCCTGGCCGAGCAGGGCCTCGGCGCCCATCTGGTCGAGGATGGTGCGGCTGTCGATCTTGCTGCTGACCTGGAAGGCGATGCGCGTCGGGATGTTGGCCTTGATCAGGCCGGTGATCACGTCCACGCTGGGGCGCTGCGTGGCCAGGATGAGGTGGATGCCCGAGGCGCGCGCCTTCTGCGCCAGGCGGGCGATGAGCTCCTCGATCTTCTTGCCCACCACCATCATCAGATCGGCCAGCTCGTCGATCACCAGCACGATGTGCGGCAGGTGGGCGAGCGGCTCGGGCGCCTCGGGCGTCAGGCTGAAGGGGTTGGGAATGAGCTCGCCACGTTCGGCCGCCTCGGCGATCTTCCTGTTGGCGCTGGCCAGGTTGCGCACGCCCAGCTTGCTGAGCACGCGGTAGCGCCGGTCCATCTCGGCCACGCACCAGTTGAGCGCGTTGGCAGCCTGCTTCATGTCGGTCACGACGGGGGCCAGCAGGTGCGGTATGCCTTCGTAGACGCTCATCTCGAGCATCTTGGGGTCGATCAGGATGAGGCGCACGTCGCTGGCCTCGGCCTTGTACAGCAGGCTCAGGATCATGGCGTTGATGCCCACCGACTTGCCCGAGCCGGTGGTGCCGGCCACCAGCAGGTGGGGCATCCTGGCCAGGTCGGCCACCAGGGGCGCGCCGACGATGTCCTTGCCCAGGCCCATGGTGAGCTGGCTGGCCGCGCCGTGATAGACCTGCGAGCCCAGGATCTCGGCCAGACGGATGGTCTGGCGCTTGAGGTTGGGCAGCTCCAGCGCCATGCAGTTCTTGCCCGGGATGGTCTCGACCACGCGGATCGACACCAGGCTGAGCGAGCGCGCCAGGTCCTTGGCCAGGCCGACGATCTGCGAGCCTTTCACGCCCGTGGCCGGTTCGATCTCGTAGCGCGTGATGACCGGTCCGGGCTGGGCCGCGACCACACGCACCTCGACACCGAAGTCCTTGAGCTTCTTCTCGATCAGCCGGCTGGTCATCTCCAGCGACTCGGCGGTGATGACTTCCTGCCGGCCGGTGGCCGAGTCGAGCAGGTCGACCTGGGGCAGCCTGGCGTCGTGGCTGCCGACGACGAGATGATGCAGGCGCTCCTCGGCCACGCGGGCAGAGTGCGGCACGGTGACCATGGCCGGCTCGATCACCAGTGGTGGCAAATCGGCCACGACGTGGCGGTCTTCCTGCACCACGGCGGCGCGTTCGCGCTGTGCCATCTCGCCCAGGCGTTCGTCGCGGGCACGTTCACGGCGCTCATGCTGCTGATCGCGCAAGGCGTCGACCGCCGTCCCGATGCGTTCGGCCACACCCAGCCACGAAAAACCGAAGGCCCAGGCCAGCCCGGCCAGCAGCACGACGATCAGCGCCAGGCCGCTGCCGACGAAACCCAGCGCCTTGAGCACCGCCGGGCCGACTGACGCGCCGACAATTCCGCCCGCATGGGCACCAGCCAGCAGTGCCTCGTCACGGTACAGGCGCGTCCATTCGAGCGAGGCGCTTGCCAGCAGCAGCAGCAGCAGGCCCAGCCACATGAGCCAGGCCGGGTGATGCGCCGCCGGGGGCGGTTCGGCCGGTGTGTCGGTCTGAGCACCGCGCAGCAATCCTGCCAGGGCGGACAGCCACAACTGCAGGCAAAACAGCACTACCCACCAGGCCGACCGCCCCAGCAGCACATAGGACAGGTCGGACCACCAGGCCCCCAGGATCCCGGCCTTGTTGCGCAGCACCTGGCCGTCGCCGGAGGTCGAAAACGCCGCATCAGCCAGGTCGTGCGTGAGCATGGCCAGCAACCACAGGCCCAGCAGGATGCCGCCGAACACCAGCATCAGCTGGGTGGCCCAGCGCCGCGCCATCAGGGCCGGCGGCACGTGAGCGGGGTCGGCACTGGCATCAGCGTCCAGGGGACCGGGCCCGCGCATGGAACCGAGGGAAAAACTCATGCGCCGGATTGTCCGCGATTCATCACCGCGAGCCCTTGCCGGCTGCGCGGCGGGCCCGCGACCCGCAACGCTGGGCAGAAATGAAAATGGCCACCTCAAGGCGGCCAACTGGGTGCGGCGCACGCAGGGGCCAGCCCCGCAGCGTGTGCTACCTGGGGATCATTGCGTCGCCAGGCGCTCGGTGAGCTTGACCCAGCCGTTTTCCTGCGTCTCGATCAGGCCGCGCTCCTCGAGATCCTTCATGACGCGGCTGACCATCTCGCGCGAAGCGCCGACGACCTTGGCCAGATCCTGACGCGAGACCTTGCTGCGGATGACGCGCACGCCATCCTCTTCCTGCGCCATGTCGAGCAGGGCGCGGGCCACCCGGCCGTACACGTCAAGCAGGGCCAGCGACTCGATCTGGCGATCGGCATTGCGCAGACGCGCCACCAGGCCGCGCAGGATGGAATACGACAGGCTGGTCGCGTCGGGCAGACAGGCGGCAAATTCGCTGCGGCCCAGGACCAGCACGTCGGTCTGCACCTCGGCCCTCACGGTGGCGGAGTGCGGCTCGTTGTCGATCAGGCTCATCTCGCCCAGGTAGTCACCTGGCTCGAACACGGCCAGGATCACCTCGCGGCCGCGGCTGTCGGACGTCACCACGCGGGCCCGTCCACTCAGCAGGATGAACAGGGCATCCGACTTGCGACCCTGCTCCACGATGATCTCGCCGCGGCGGTAACGCCGCTTGACGACACCGTCCGCGACGGTCTGCGCCTGCTCGGTCGTCATCATCGAGAACAGTGGGACACGTCGTATCAGGTCGAGGTTGGAAAGCATCGCCATCGGCTTCACTCCTGCTTGGTCTATCGTTGATGTTGGTCACCCAGGAAGCCACCGTGACAGGCAGCTCCATAGAATCGGCGCCTGGCCCGCGTACCGGTCCGTGATCATCGGGACTTGAAATACCCGCCAAGATCACAAAGTCGAAAAAGCGTGCGCGCCTGAATGCGCCGGGACTCTACATGATGGCCGGGCTTTTTGGGCGGCTGCTCCGTCACCAAGGTCACGACCGGCCCCATATACCGGCACCAGCATGTATCAATTCGTTTTGCCCCTTTGACTTACCGCACTCCGGCTCGTCGACCGACCCTTGCCGGACAGATGTCTCCATTCACCTCGAAAGTCGCCATGACTGATTCAACGACCACTCACGCACGTGTACTGATCCTGGGCTCGGGTCCGGCTGGTTATACCGCAGCCATCTACGCCGCACGCGCCAACCTGGAGCCTCTGCTCGTCACCGGCATGGCGCAGGGCGGCCAGCTCATGACCACGACCGACGTCGACAACTGGCCGGCCGACGTCGACGGCGTGCAGGGGCCGGACCTGATGCAGCGCTTCCAGCGTCATGCCGAGCGCTTCAAGACCCGCATGGTGTTCGACCACATCCACCAGGTCGACCTGAGCCAGCGGCCTTTTCGTCTGCAGGGCGACAACGGCAGCTATACCTGCGACGCACTCATCATCGCCACCGGCGCCAGCGCCAAATATCTCGGCCTGCCGTCCGAGCAAGCCTTCATGGGCCGCGGCGTGAGCGGCTGCGCCACCTGCGACGGCTTCTTCTACCGCGGCGAGGACGTGTGCGTCGTCGGCGGCGGCAATACCGCTGTCGAGGAAGCGCTCTACCTGTCCAACATCGCCAGCAAGGTGCACCTGGTGCATCGGCGCGACAAGTTCCGTGCCGAGCCCATCCTGGTCGACAAGCTGCACGAGAAGGTCGCGGCCGGCAAGATCGAACTGCACCTGTTCCAGGCGCTCGACGAGGTGCTGGGCGACGCCAGCGGCGTGACCGGCGTGCGCCTGCGCGATGCGCGCGAAGGCGGCACCAGCGAGCTCACGCTCAAGGGCTGTTTCATCGCCATCGGCCACCAGCCCAACACCGACATCTTCAAGGGCCAACTGGAGATGCACGACGGTTACATCAGCACCCGCTCGGGTCTGGGCGGCATGGCCACGATGACCAGCGTACCTGGCGTGTTCGCCGCTGGCGACGTGCAGGATCACGTCTACCGGCAGGCGATCACGAGCGCCGGCACGGGCTGCATGGCCGCCCTGGATGCACAGCGTTTTCTCGAACAGGGCTGAGCCAGCTTGGCGAGTGGTCCGCGTCAGTCTATAATCCGCTTTTTGCCGCCAAGCGATGAGTGATCGTGCAGCGTGTTCAGGATCGGCCAGGCCGGGGCAACCCGGCTTCAGATCGCAGGCACGCGGTGCAGCTCGAAGCGATGAATGCTGGCGTTGCCCGAGGCAGACTGCAAGGTCCGCACCGGTCTGCCCTTGGTGGTGTATCTCGAATCAAAACCGTCTGGAGCAGCGTCATGGCACGCGTCTGTCAAGTTACGGGCAAGCGCCCGATGGTGGGGAACAATGTTTCCCACGCGAACAACAAAACCAAGCGCCGCTGGTTGCCCAACCTGCAGTACCGCCGCTTCTGGATGGAGAGCGAGAACCGCTGGGTCCGTCTGCGCATCAGCAACGCCGCGCTGCGCCTGATCGACAAGGTCGGCATCGACCAGGTCGTCGCAGAACTGCGCGCCAAGGGCGAAATCTGATCTCCGCCTGAACCAGGAAACGCATCATGGCCAAGAGCATCCGCGACAAGATCAAGCTGGAGTCGACCGCAGGCACCGGTCACTTCTATACCACGACGAAAAACAAGAAGACGACGCCCGAAAAGCTCGAATTCCTGAAATTCGATCCGAAGGCCCGCAAGCACGTGCTGTACAAGGAAATCAAGCTCAAGTGAGCTGATTGCCCGT
>JBJOKY010000562.1:0-2625 GCA_046045865.1 Pseudomonadota bacterium
CGCGGCACGGCAGCCAGCAGGCCACGCGTGTACTCGGCCTGCGGCGCGGCCAGGATCTGCCCTGCGTCGGCGTGCTCGACCACCTCGCCGTTCCTCATCACCAGCACGTCGTCGGCCATGAAGCGCACGACGGCCAGGTCATGACTGATGAAGACATAGGCCAGGCCGAGCTCGTCCTGCAGGTCGCGCAGCAGGTTGAGCACCTGGGCCTGCACCGAGACATCGAGCGCCGACACCGCTTCGTCCAGCACGACCAGTTCGGGCTGCACGCTCAGCGCGCGTGCGATGGCGATGCGCTGGCGCTGGCCGCCGGAGAACTCGTGCGGATAGCGCCCGAGCGCCGCGCCGTCCAGCCCGACCTTGTGCAGCAGTGCCAAGGCGGCGGCCTCGCGTGCGGGCTCGTCGCCATGCAGCTGGTGGATGCGCATGGGCTCGGTCAGCGCCTGGGCGATGGTGTAGCGCGGATTGAGCGATGCATAGGGGTTCTGGAACACGATCTGCGCGCGTCGGCGCAGGGTCTGGCGTGCCGCGCCCTGGAGCGCCAGCAGATCCTGGCCGTCGAACTCGACGCTGCCCCCGCTGGCAGCGTGCAGGCCCAGCAGCGTCAGGCCCAGCGTGGTCTTGCCGGAGCCCGACTCGCCCACGACGCCCAGTGTGTGCCCGCGCGCCAGTTCGAAGCTCACGCCACGCACGGCGTGGAACTGCTGTTTCTTCCACAGTCCGCCGCGCAGGGTGTAGCTCTTGGCCAGGTCCTGCACGCGCAGCAGCGCGGCGGGCGGGGCGTGCGGCGCGGTGGTGGTCGCGAGCTCGGGTCGTGGTGCCGGTGCCGTGGCACCGGTGTCATCGCGTGCCGCGCCAGGCGCCACGCCGCCGGCCTCGTCGGCCATGAACTGCGCGATCACCGGCAGGCGCCGCGGCGACGCGTGCAGGCCGGGCCGGCAGGCGAGCAGGGCGCGGGTGTAGGCGTCCTGCGGGTCGGCGTAGAGCTGCGCCACCGGGCCGGCCTCGCGCACCTGGCCCTGGCGCATCACGACCACCTCGTCGGCGATCTCGCCCACCAGGCCCAGGTCGTGGCTGATGAACAGCATGCTCATGCGCCGCTCGGTCTTGATGCGCGCCAGCAGCTCCAGGATCTGGCGCTGCACCGTCACGTCCAGCGCGGTGGTCGGCTCGTCGGCGATGAGCAGGCGCGGCTCGCAGGCCAGCGCCATGGCGATCATGACGCGCTGCTGCTGGCCGCCCGACAGTTCGTGCGGATAGGCGTCCAGGCGCCGACGCGGGCCGGGCAGGCCGACTTCCATGAACAGGTCGAGCGCACGCGCCAGCGCGGCGCGCCGGCCCAGGCCCAGGTGGCGCATGAGCGGCTCGCACACCTGCCGGCCGACCGTGAATACCGGGTTGAGCGAACCCATCGGGTCCTGGAAGACGCAGGCGATCTCGCGCCCGCGCAGCGCACGCAGGCGGCGCGGCGCGGCCTGCAGCAGGTCCTCGCCGTCGAACAGGATGCGCCCGCTCACCTCGGCGTTGTCGGGTAGCAGGCGCACGATGGACATGGCCGTCACGCTCTTGCCCGAGCCCGACTCGCCCACCAGGGCCAGCGTTCGATTGGCCGCGATCGACCAGCTCACCGTGGTGGCGCCTTGGCCTGTCGCCGCGTCGGGCGCACGGCCGACGGCCGTCACACGCTGCACCTGGCCGGCGCTCTTGCCGATGCGGAAGTCGACCCGCAGGTCCTGCACGTCGAGCAGCATGGTCGTGGTCACTCCAGCCCGCGCAGCCTGGGGTCGAGCGCGTCGCGCAGCGCGTCGGTCATGAGGGAAAAGGCGGTGACGAAGCTCGCCATCAGCGCCGTCGTGGCGGCCAGCTGCCACCAGTAGCCCAGCAGCAGCTCGCTCTGCGCCTCGGCCAGCAGCGTGCCCCAGCTCACCTGGTCCAGGCTCACGCCCAGGCCGAGGTAGGACAGGATGACCTCGGCCTTGATGAAGCCCACCACGTGGATGGAGAGCTGCACCAGCACCACGTGGCTGGCGTTGGGCAGGATGTGGCGGAACATGCGCGCGCCGGTGCCCACGCCCAGCGCCTCGGCGGCGCGCACGTAGTCGCGCCCGGCGTGTTTCATGAACTCGGCGCGCACCAGGCGGTAGATGCCGGTCCAGCCCGTCAGCCCGAGGATCAGCACCACGCTGCCCACGCCGCGCCCGCTCACCGCCGCGAAGGCGAACACCAGCAGGATGCCGGGGATGGCGGTGAAGACGTTGTAGAGCCACTCCAGCAGGTCGCCCACCTTGCCGCCCAGGTAGCCCGACAGCGCGCCCAGCAGCGTGCCGATGGCCACCGCCAGCAGCGCGGCCAGCACGCCCACGACGATGGAGATCTTGCTGCCCTGCACCACCTTGTCCAGTACGTCGCGGCCCTGGCGGTCGGCGCCCCAGGCCAGGCTGGTGGCGCGCGGCGGCTCGGCCTGCTGCAACCGGGCGGCGCGCTCGGCCCACTCGGCGTAGCGCGGTGCCAGCGGGTCGACGTCGCTCAGGTCCAGGCGATCGCCTGGCGCGCTGGCCGGCTGGGCGCCCGGCGCGGCGGCCTGCGCGGGCGCGGCTGTGGCGCCCACCCAGCTCGGCGGCGCCC
>JBJOKY010000177.1:0-8858 GCA_046045865.1 Pseudomonadota bacterium
CGTGGAAGACCTCGGCGCCATAGCGCAGCGACTCGCGGAACGAGGGGGCGCCCACCGGGATGATCATGAACTCCTGCAGGTCCAGGCTGTTGTTGGCGTGCGCACCGCCGTTGATGACGTTCATCATCGGCACCGGCAGCTGCACCGCGCCCATGCCGCCGAAGTAGCGGTACAGCGGCAGGCCCGATTCCTCGGCCGCCGCGCGGGCCACGGCCATCGAGACGGCCAGCATCGCGTTGGCGCCCAGGCGGCCCTTGTTGTCGGTGCCGTCCAGGTCGATCAGGGTCTTGTCCAGGAAGGACTGCTCGGCGGCGTCCAGGCCCAGCACGGCCTCGCTGATCTCGGTGTTGATGTTCTGGACGGCCTTGAGCACGCCCTTGCCGAGGTAGCGGCTCTTGTCGCCGTCACGCAGCTCGATCGCCTCGCGGCTGCCGGTGGAGGCGCCGCTCGGGACGGCGGCCCGGCCCATCACGCCGCTTTCCAGCAGCACGTCGCATTCGACGGTGGGGTTGCCGCGGCTGTCGAGGATCTCGCGGCCGACGATGTCGACGATGGCACTCATGTGTTTTCTCCGTGAATCAGGGTTGAGTCGGGACGTGTGGGGTGCGCGCGCAGCATGCCGCAATCCGGTTTCGCGGGGGTCTCAAGGTGCGGTGCGGCGCGGCAGATGTCTCAGCAGCTGAAGTCGCGCTCGAGCAGGGGTTGCGCCTTGACCACGCGGTCGATCGCCACCAGCTGCGTCAGCAGCGCCTTCATGTGGCGCAGCGGCACGGCGTTCGGGCCGTCGCTGAAGGCCTGGGCCGGGTCCGGGTGCGTTTCCATGAACAGGCCGGCCACGCCGACGCCCACGCCGGCACGCGCCAGCACCGGCACCATCTCGCGGGCACCGCCGCTGACGTTGCCCAGGCCGCCGGGCTTCTGCACCGAATGCGTCACGTCGAAGACCACCGGCGCGCCGGTGTTGCGCATTTCGGCCAGGCTGGTCATGTCGGCGACCAGGTTGTTGTAGCCAAAGCTCACGCCCCGTTCGCAGGCCAGGAACAGGTCTTCGGACAGACCGGCTTCGCGCGCGGCGCCACGGGCCTTGTCGATCACGTTCTTCATGTCCCAGGGCGCCAGGAACTGGCCCTTCTTGATGTTCACCGGCTTGCCCGACTTGGCGACGGCGCGGATGAAGTCGGTCTGGCGGCACAGGAAGGCCGGCGTCTGCAGCACGTCGACCACGCTGGCGACCTCGGCCACCTGGCCCTCGTCGTGCACGTCAGTCAGCACCGGCAGGCCGGTCTGGCGCCGCACTTCATCAAGAATCTTCAGGCCGGCCTCGATGCCCACGCCGCGCTGGGTCGTGCCCGACGAGCGGTTGGCCTTGTCGAACGAGCCCTTGTAGATCAGCGGGATGCCCAGGCCGGCACAGGCTTCCTGGAGCTGGCCTGCGACGTCCATCGACATCTGCAGGCCCTCGATCGAGCAGGTGCCGGCAATCAGGAAGAAGGGCCGGTCCAGGCCGATGTCGAATCCGCACAGCTTCATGCCGCATCCCTTTCGCGCGTGGCCTCGCGTTCGATGCGGTGCTTCAGCGCCGCGTCGATGTAGCTGATGAACAGCGGGTGGCCGTCCCACGGCGTGCTCTTGAACTCGGGGTGGAACTGCACGCCGACGTACCAGGGGTGCACGCTGCGCGGCAGTTCGACCATTTCGGTGAGCTTCTCGCGCTGGGTGATGGCGGAGATGACCAGGCCGGCCTCCTGCAGGCGCTGCAGGTATTTCTCGTTGGCCTCGTAGCGGTGGCGGTGGCGTTCGGTCACGACCGGGCCGTAGATCTCGTGGGCCAGCGTGCCGGGGCGCACGTCGCTGCTCTGCGCGCCCAGGCGCATGGTGCCGCCCAGGTCGGAGCTGGCGTCGCGCTTCTGGATGCTGCCGTCAGCGTCCTGCCACTCGTCGATCAGGGCGATCACCGGGTGCGGGCCGTCGGGCTCGAACTCGGTCGAGTTGGCACCGGCCAGGCCCGCCTTGTGGCGCGCGTATTCGATGGTGGCCACCTGCATGCCCAGGCAGATGCCCAGGTAGGGGATGCCGTGCTCGCGGGCGTACTGGGCCGCGACGATCTTGCCCTCGATGCCGCGCTTGCCGAAGCCGCCGGGCACCAGGATGGCGTCGTACTTCGCCAGCTCGCCCACCGTGTCGGCCGTCAGCGTCTCGGAGTCGACGTATTCGATCCTCACCTTGGCGTGGTGCTTCATGCCGGCGTGGCGCAGCGCCTCGTTGAGCGACTTGTAGCTGTCGCTCAGCTCGGTGTACTTGCCGGCCATGGCGATGGTGACCTCGGTCCTGGGGTGCTCGACCTCGTGCACCAGCTGGTCCCAGCGCTTGAGGTTGGCCGGGCGGCTGAACAGCTGCAGCTTCATGCAGATCAGCTCGTCCAGGCCCTGCTCGTGCAGCATGCGCGGCACCTTGTAGATGGTGTCGGCGTCCCACACGCTGATCACGCCGTGGCGGGCCACGTTGGTGAACAGGCTGATCTTCTCGCGCTCCTCGTCCGGGATGGGCCGGTCGGCGCGGCACAGCAGCGCATCGGGCTGGATGCCGATCTCGCGCATCTTCTGCACCGTGTGCTGGGTCGGCTTGGTCTTGAGTTCACCCGCCGCGGCGATCCAGGGCACATAGGTCAGGTGCACGAAGGCGGCGTTGTTGGGGCCGGACTTCAGGCTGAGCTGGCGCACCGCCTCCAGGAAAGGCAGCGACTCGATGTCGCCCACCGTGCCGCCGATCTCGACGATGGCCACGTCGACCGCGTCCGCCGTACCGATGCCGGCGCCGCGCTTGACGAATTCCTGGATCTCGTTGGTGACGTGCGGGATCACCTGCACCGTCTTGCCGAGGTAGTCGCCGCGGCGCTCCTTCTCCAGCACGGTCTTGTAGATCTGGCCGGTGGTGAAGTTGTTGGTCTTCTTCATCCGCGTGGTGATGAAGCGCTCGTAGTGGCCGAGGTCGAGATCGGTCTCCGCGCCGTCGTCGGTCACGAAGACCTCGCCGTGCTGGAAGGGCGACATGGTGCCCGGGTCGACGTTGAGGTAGGGGTCGAGCTTGATCAGGGTCACCCTGAGTCCGCGCGATTCCAGGATGGCTGCCAGCGACGCTGCCGCGATGCCCTTGCCTAGCGAGGACACCACACCGCCGGTGACGAAGACGTACTTGGTCATTGCATGCGGCCCATCCTCTCCCAGGCGGGCGCCTGCAGATGTGCCGTGGTGGTAAAGCGCGAGTATAAAAGCCCGGGCGAGCCGCGCCGACGAGTTCCTTGCACTGCTGGAAGTTGTCAGCCCGGGCTCAGCGCCGCGTGCGTGCCGCCTGGATGGCGGCGCACAGCCGCCCGGCGCCCTGCAGCACGCGCGGCGTGTGGCGGCTGATCAGGTCGTCGGGCAGGCTGACCAGGCCGTGCTCGCGCACCGCGCGCAGGCGTGGCCAGCGCCGCCACGGTGCGAAAGCCGGGTCGTCGGCCGCCGGCGCGGCCACGTCTGCGGCCGGCCCTGCACTCGCCGCCGGCCCGAGGCCCGCGGCGACGATGAGCTGCGGATCGGCTTCCAGTACCGCCTCCACGTTCACCCGCGGCGCCTGCATCGGCAGGTGGCCGAAGACGTTGCGCCCGCCGCACAGGGCGATCACGTCGCCGATCAGCGTGCCGTCGTTGACCGTGAGCAGCGGCTCGTTCCACACCTGGTAGAACACCGTGACCGGCGCCTGCGCCGCAAAGCGCTGGCGCAGGCCGGCCAGCTCGCGGCGCATCTCGGCCGCGGCAGCGTCGGCGGTGGTGGCGTGGCCAGCCAGGCGTCCCAGCCGACCGATCGAGCGGGCGATGTCGTCCAGCCGGGTGGGCCCGTCCTCGTAGATGGGCAGGCCCAGCGCGCGCAGCACGTCGAGCTGGCGCTGCGAATTGCCGTTGCGCCACACCACGATCAGGTCGGGCTTGAGCGCCACGATGCGCTCCAGGTCCAGCGCGTACAGGTCGCCCACGCGTGGCAGGGCGGTCGCCGCCGCCGGGTAGTTGCTCCAGGCGTCCACACCCACCAGCTGGCCACCGGCACCGGCAGCGAACAGCAGCTCGGTGATGTGCGGCGCGACGGCGACGATGCGCTGCGCCGGGCGCGCCAGCGTGACGGTGTGGCCGGCGTCGTCGACCACGCTGACTGGCGCGACATGCACGGCCGCGGGTGCGCCTGCCTGTGCCGCGGCCGGCGTGCCGCCCAGGCCGAGCGCCGCGGCGACGGCCAGCAGGGCGGCCCGGCCGCTCACGCGGCCTCCCGCCGCGTGCACCTTGCCCGCCGTGCCGTCACAGCGCCACCACCACCGTCTGCCCCTCCACCACCAGGCGGCGCAGCCGGTGGCCCAGGGCCAGGCTGAGCACCTCGTCGCTCAGCACGGCGTCGGCCTGGCCGGCGACATGGCGTCCGTCAGGCAGGATGACCAGGGCGTGGGTGGCGTAACGCGCGGCCAGGGCGGCGTCGTGCACGCTGGCCATGACCAGCCTGCCGTGCTCCAGCGCCTGCTCGCGCAGCAGGGCCAGGGTGGCGAGCTGGTGGCGCAGGTCGAGGTGGTTGAGCGGTTCGTCCAGCAGCCAGACCAGCGGATCCTGCGCCAGCAGTGCGGCCAGGCCGACGCGCTGGCGCTCGCCGCCCGACAGGCTGCCCACCTCGCGCCCCGCCAGCCCGGCCAGGTCCAGACGCTGCAGCGCGGCCTGGGCAATCGCCAGGTCCTCGGCGCTTTCCCAGCTCAGGCCGAACTGGCTGCGGCTGTGCGGATGGCGGCCCAGCAGCACGGCCTGCAGCGTGCTCAGGCCGAACAGCGCGTCGCCACCCTGCGGCAGCAGGCCACGCAGGCAGGCGGCGTCGCGCGCGCTCCACTGTGCCAGCGCACGGCCGGCCAGGTGCAGCTCGCCGGCGTCGGGCGCGCGCAGCCCGGCGATGGTGTGCAGCAGCGTCGTCTTGCCCGCGCCGTTGGCGCCCAGCAGGCACCAGAACTCGCCACGCCGGCCGTGCAGGTTGAGCCGTTCGACCAACCGGCGCTTGCGCGCGCCCTGGCCGACCGCCAGGCGCAGGTCCAGCAGGTCGAGCAGCGGCGCGTCGGGCAGTGGGTGGCGCGCGACCAGGCGTTCCAGTGAGTTGTTCATGCTTCCTCTCCCGCGTGGTGGAGCACCCACAGGAAGACCGGCACGCCGACCAGGGACATCACCGCGCCCACCGGCAGCTGGGTGGGTGCCACCACGCTGCGCGCCAGCAGGTCGGCCAGCACGACCACGCCGGCGCCGGCCAGCACGCAGGCCGGCAGCAGCACGCGCTGGTCGTTGCCCAGCAGCCGGCGCACCACGTGGGGCACCAGCAGGCCGACGAAGCCCAGTGCCCCGGCGGTGGTGACGGCAAAGGCGGTGGCTGCCGCAGCGATGCCACACACCATCAGGCGCAGCCGGCGCACCGCCACGCCGAGCGACTGCGCCCGCGCGTCGCCCAGCAGCAGCACGTTGAGCGCACGCGCCTGGCCCAGTGCCAGCAGCAGCAGCACGGCCAGCGCCGCCAGGGCGGGTGCCCAGGGCTCGGCGCCGCTGATCTCGCCGATGAGCCAGAACAGCATGCCGCGCAGCTGGGCGTCGGGCGCCAGGGTCAGCGCCAGGGAGATGAGCGCCGTCCAGGCCGCCGCCAGCATCACGCCGGTCAGCAGCAGGCGCGCCGAGGCCGAGCCGGCGCTGCGCAGGTCCAGCGTGCCCAGGCTGCGCCGCCCTAGCACGAACAGCGCCAGCGTCGAGACCAGCGCGCCGCCCCACGCCGCGCCGTACAGCGCCCAGGCACCGGCGCCCAGCCACAGCGCGGCCACCGCGGCCAGCGAGGCGCCGCTGGACACGCCCAGCACATAGGGGTCGGCGAGCGGATTGCGCAGCAGCACCTGCAGCAGCGCCCCGGCCAGCGCCAGCAGCCCGCCCACACCCAGGGCGGTGAGCGCGCGCGGCAGGCGCAGCCGCCAGATCAGCTCGCGCGCCAGGGCGTGGGCGTCGTCCACGCCGCTGCGGCGCCCGGGCAGCGCGCCAGTCAGCGCGTCGAGCAGCCCGGCTGCCGAGCAGCCGCGCGAGCCGCAGGCCAGGCTCAGCAGCACGGCCAGCAGCAGGGCGCCGGCCAGGCCGGCCAGCACCCAGGCGGCGCGCGGCCGACCCGCCGCCCGCAGCGGGCTGGCGGGCGTGCGGTCAGGTGCCGGGGCGGCGGGCTGGCGGTTGGCCATGGGTCGAGTCGGGTCAGGGTCGGGCAGGATGCCGGAGGGCGGCGGGTGTCGTCACAGCCGGCCCGAGAGGCTCAGGCCCAGGCTGCGCTGCGCCGGCGTGTAGCCCAGTACCTCGGGGCGCTGGTTGTCGGTCGCGTTGTCCAGCCTGGCGGCCAGGCGCCAGGCCGGGCCGAGCTTCCAGCCGCCGGTCAGCGCCAGTGTCGTGCGGGCCGGCGCGGTGGCATCGGCAAAGGTGACCGGGTCGACGTCGGCGCGCTGGCCGCTGTGGCGCAGTGCCACGCCCAGATCCCAGGCGCCCAGGCCCTGCTGCAGGCCGAGCGACTGGGTCTGGCGCGCGCGGCGCTTGAGCGGCTGGCCGCTGTCCGCATCACGCGGGTTCTGCCAGATCGCCTCGCCCGACAGCGTGGTGCGTGCGGCGAGCTGCGTCTGCGCCAGCAGCTCGAAGCCCTGGTTGCTGGCGCGCGCGATGTTGATGGTTCGGAAGGTCGGCGTGAAGCCGATGCGGTCGCTCTGGCGCTGGCGGAACCAGGCCAGGCGCAGGCTGCCCGCGGCCTGCTGCACCTGCGCGGCCAGCTCGATGTTGCGCGAGCGTTCGGGCCGCAGCGTCAGCCCTGGTGCGGCGAACTGCTGGTCGGAGAACGACGGCGCAGAGAACGCCGTGCTCCACTGCGCGCTGAGCTTGAGCGTCCCGACCGGTGTCCAGGCCAGGGCGACCAGGCCGGTGTCGGCGCGGCCGTAGAGCGAGTTGTCGTCGCTACGCAGGCTGGCCTGCACGTCGATGGGCTGGCGGCCGGTGTTGTAGCTGCCCAGCCAGCCCAGGCGCAGGCTGCTGGTGCTGCGCGAGGCCGGTGTGGTGCTGCTGTCCTCGGTCGCCTCGACCTTGCGCTCCAGCGCGCCGACCAGACGCTGGCCTGCCGCCACCTGCCACTGCAGCTGCAGCTGGCCCTGGCGGGTGTGGTTGCTGCCGTGGCTGTTGCCGAACTGGGCCGGGCCGGTCGGGTCGTCGTAGGTCTCGCGGGTCTGGCCCAGGTCGACGTCGAGCTGCAGGCCGCCCGGCAGGGCGTGGCGGCTGTTCAGGCCCAGCGCGTTCACCCGGGTAGTCAGCTGGTCGGCCAGGCCGGGCGCGAAGCCGTCGTAGGCGCTCTTGCTGCGGGTGCTGGACAGGCTGATGCTGCTGGCGTGGCCGGCCGCCCAGCCCTGCTCGATGCGCGCGCTGGCGGCGCCTTGCGCGTAGGCGTCGCGGTCGGGGTTGGTGCCGGTGGCCGGATCGGTGGCGTTGATGCCGCCGCTGACCTTGCGCGACAGCGCGATCGACGCACGGGTCGCCCGCTCGCCCTCGCCCCAGCGCTGGCCGGCGGCGACCGAGCCGCCCAGGCTGCGCTGCGAGCCCAGGCCCAGGGTGAACTCGGGCTGGGTGGCCCGGCGCGTGATGATCTGAACCACGCCGCCCACGGCCTGTGCGCCCCACAGCGCCGAGGCGTTGCCGCGCACGATCTCGACGCGCTCGATCTGGTCCAGCGCCAGGTGCTGCCACGAGGCCGTGCCCAGGTCGCCGCGGTTGAGCGCCACGCCGTCGACCACCAGCAGCACCTGCTTGCTGTCCGCGCCACGCACGAACAGGCTGGTCTGCGAGCCCGGCGGGCCGGACTGGGCCACGTCGATGGCGGTGTAGGTGCGCAGCAGCGCGGGCAGGTCGGCCGCCTGGCTGAGCTCGATCTGCTCGCGGCTGATCACCTTGGTGCTCAGCAAGGCGTCAGGCAGCGCCTGTTCGCTGCGGCTGGCGGTGACCACGACCTGGGCCAGGGTGGCCACGGTGGTCTGGGCCGCGGCCTGGTGGGCGATGCCGGTGGCACCGAGCAGGCCCAGGGCGAGCATGAGCGGGCGGGGCGTCAGGCGGGCGGGTACGCGCGCCGGGACCTGCGTGCAGGCGCAGGCAGCGGCCGTCGGCCGCAGGGAGGGGGAGGACATGGAGGGAGGGAACCCGAAGATGCAGACGTGTGCACCAGCTTCCCCGCAGGTGCCCACCATCGACCGGGCTGGCAGCCCGATCACCATGTTGGCCGGTATCCGGGCTGGCGGAGGCAACCCGGACCACCTTCCCGCCGCCTGGATGACAGGCCGCAGTGGTGTGAGGTCCGAGCAGGGCGTGATGTGCACGTGCCCGAAGGCAGGGTCACCACGACCGTCCGCTTACCGTTGCGGGGGCAGCGCAGGTTGCTGGCGATCCGGGCGGATCGCGGGCTCCTGCTTCCCGTTTAACCGCAGCGCCATGACAGCGCCGCGAGCACCAACGCCGGGCATTCTAGGGACGAGGCTGCATCGCAGCTGACGCCTGCCGGTTCACAGGGTCGACCCGCGCGCTGGCTGGAACAAGCCCCGGCAAGGCAAGTACATAGAACAACTAGGGGAAACATCTAATTGCGCAATTCCCATCGAATATTCAATCGGGAAGGTGCAGCGCATCTCACGATGTCAGCATGGCTTTGTTGCACAACCACCGGCTTTGTTGCACAACCCACCCCGTCAGCCCCGCGCAGCCAGGCGATGCCACACTGAGTGGATGAGCAAGCCGCCCGCACAGAAGAAGTACCAGACGA
>JBJOKY010000563.1:0-3254 GCA_046045865.1 Pseudomonadota bacterium
CTGGCGCCCACGCAGATGCGCATCGCCGTCGTGAGCGACGACGAGATGGCCGTGTGCGACGTCAGCGTGCGCGACCAGCTGCGCGCGCTGGCCGCCTTCCTGCGCGGCCAGGGCCTGACGGTGAGCGAGACCGCCCGCCCGGTCGACAGCCGCGAGGCCTTCCGCACCTTCATGCACCTGGTGCGCGCGGCCACCGGCGCGCACCTGAGCGACGCCGACTACGCCGCCGCCCAGGCCGAGGCCGCAGCGCGCGCCGGCGACGACGACTTCGTCGCCTGGCACTGGCGCGGCAATGCGCTCACCCACCGCGACTGGGTGCACCACGACGAGGTGCGCAGCCGCCTGCGCCGCCAGTGGGCCGAGTTCTTCGGGCAGTGGGATCTGCTGATCTGCCCGGTGGCGACCACGCCCGCCTTCCCGCACATGCAGACGGGCCAGCGCTGGCAGCGCCTGGTGCAGGTCAACGGCCAGCCCCAGCCCAGCACCGACTCGCTGTTCTGGGCCGGTTATGCCGGCCTGTGCGGCCTGCCTGCCACGGCCGTGCCGCTGGGCCTGTCGAGCCAGGCCGACAGCGCCGGCCTGCCGGTGGGCCTGCAGATCGTCGGCCCGGTGCTGGGCGACCCGGTCTGCCTGCGCTTCGCACGCTGGCTCGAACTGCACTGGCGCGGCTTCCACGCACCACCCATGGCCACGCTGGCTCGAACTGCACTGGCGCGGCTTCCACGCACCACCCATGGCATTGGCAGGCGCCTGATGCGCAGGCCGGCGCGCGCCGCTAGGCCCATGACCCGCTCCGCGTTAGCCCCTTTCGGCAAACCCGGCCGCCGCAGGCCTGCCGGCGCGGGTTAGCCCCCTCGTGCAAATGAACGAGGGCGCTGTCGCCCGCTGGTGCGTTTGCAGGGTGGCGCAGCCACGCACCGGCTTCCTAGACTGAACCGCGCCACATCCCCGCAACGTCACCCATCCATCACCGACATCACCGACCGAGGAGAGCCGCCCCATGTCCATGAGCCCGACCCTGCCGCAGCGCCGCCGCCGCACCTTCATCCAGTCCGCACTGGCCGTGGCGGCACTGGGCACGACCTTGACGACGACGCTGCTGGCCCCCGGCGCGGCGCAGGCCCAGGCCGCCGCGGGCAAGCCCATCACCGTGGGCCTGCCCATCGCGCAGAGCGGTCCGGCCGGCGTGGCCGACCATGCCGACTACCTCAAGGGCGCGCAGCTCGCGGTCAAGGAGATCAATGCGGCCGGTGGCGTGAAGGGCAGGCCGATCGAGCTCAAGGTGGTCGACATCGACATCATGACGCCCGAGGGCACGCAGGCTGCCATGCGCAAGCTGGTCGACGCCAAGGTGCAGGCCATCGCCTCGCCCTTCACCATCATCCCGATCCCGGCGATGGAGGCGGTGGCCAACTACAAGGCGCCCTACCTGCACGGCAACACCTCGATCGCCTCGCTCGACCACGTGCGCAAGAACCCGAAGAAGTTCGCCCACGTCTACCAGATCGACCCGGCCGAGACCTACTACGGCGCGGGCTTCCCGATCTTCCTGGAGCAGCTGCAGGCCAGCGGCGCCTGGAAGCCGGTGAACAACAAGGTCCACATCATCACCGAGCAGCTGGCCTACACCCAGGTCATCACCAGGAGCGCCGAGGAGACCTTCAGGAAGCGCGGCAAGTACGAGGTCGTCAAGGTCACGCAGATCCAGTTCCCGGTGCAGGACTGGGGCCCCGTGCTGCAGGACATCAGGAGGACCGGCGCCGGCGTGCTCATGGTCAACCACTGGGTGGCCGCCGAGCTGGCCGCCTTCGCCAGGCAGTTCGCCGCCAACCCGCTGCCCGGCGCGCTGGTCTACCTGCAGTACGGCCCCTCGCAGCCCGAGTTCCTGACCCTGGCCGGCCCGGCG
Organism: Pseudomonadota bacterium; assembly: GCA_046045865.1. GTDB lineage: Bacteria > Pseudomonadota > Gammaproteobacteria > Burkholderiales > Burkholderiaceae_C > Sphaerotilus. Next base: position 1,907 of record JBJOKY010000563.1, read on the forward strand.
GCCGAAGGCTTCGTGTGGGGCACGGTCTACGGCGTGTACGCCGACAAGCAGGGGCAGGCCTTCCGGGACAAGTACAAGGCGGAGTACCTCGCCAAGGGCGGCGTGATGGGCATGGTCTACACCGGCGGCGGCTACGACACCATCCAGATCCTGGCCAAGGCCTGGGCCCAGGCCGAGCCCGAGAAGTTCGACGCGGTCAACGACGCCCTGCACAAGCTGAGCTACCGCGGCGTGGCGGGCTTCTACCGCTTCGACAACGCCAACCAGGCGCCGCTGCACTACCCGCTGGAGACCGCCAAGCTCGACGAGGGCATCGCCCACCTGTTCTTCCAGGTGCAGGGTGGTGCGCACCGCATCATCGCGCCCGATGCGCTCAAGGAAGTCGGCTTCAAGGCCGCGCCCTGGATGAAGTGAGCGCGAAGCAAGCGTCCCTCGTCCGCAGCCCGACCAGACCTGACATCACCCGGCAGTCTGACCCATGAGCGACACACCCCTGTTCGCCTGCCGCGGCATCGGCATGAGCTTCGGCGGCCGGCCGGTGCTGCGCGACGTGTCGCTGCAGGCCTGTGCGGGCGAGGTGCTGGGCGTGGTCGGGCCCAACGGCGCGGGCAAGACCACGCTGTTCGAGATCCTGAGCGGTCGGTTGCGCCCCAGCGCCGGCCAGGTGCTGCTGGACGGGCGCGACATCACCGCCCTGCCCCTGCACCAGCGCGCCCGGCTGGGCCTGGCGCGCACCTACCAGAGCCCGGTCGTGCCCGAGGCGTTGACGGTCGGTGAAGTCTTCAAGGCTGCCCGCCAGGCGTATGCCCCCTATCTGACGGCGCACCATGCCGAATGGGCCGCCCACCAGGTCGGCCTGACGGTGCGCAGCGACGCGCCGGCCGGCTCGCTGGGCACGCTCGATCGCCGCCGCCTGCTGCTGGCCTGCCTGCTGATGCGCAAGCCGCGCGTGCTGCTGATGGATGAACCTGCGGCCGGCCTGATCAATGCCGAGGTCGACGAGATCGACGCCATCCTGCGCTACGCCGCGCGGGAGCTGGGCGTGGCCGTGCTGCTGGTCGAGCACCGGCTGGAGCTGCTGGCGGCCATCGCCGAACGCGTGGTCGTGCTCGACGCCGGCCTGCTCATCGCCGAAGGCTCGCCGCACGCGGTGTTCGACGATCCGCATGTGCGCGCGGCCTACTTCGAGGTCGACACGCCCGAGGCGCCTGCCGGCCTGGACGGGGCGGAGGCGCTGGCATGAGCCACCTGGCCTCGCCCCCGACCCCAGTCACGGCCGCCGCGCCGGGCGCCGGACAACGCAGCACCGCCGGCGCCGAGATCCTGAGCGTGAAAGGCCTGTCGGCCG
>JBJOKY010000178.1:0-8838 GCA_046045865.1 Pseudomonadota bacterium
CCTCGGGCAATGGTTCCACGGGGTGATCGGTGCGCGCGCGGTCCACCAGGGCGTTGCGTGCCACCTGGAACAACCAGGCCCGTGGGTTGTCGAGGCTGCAGAAGCCCTGGCCCTGGCGCATGGCCTTGACGAAGACATCCTGCAGCACGTCGTCAGCGGCATCACCGTCCGACAGACGGTGGCGCAGGTAACCGCGCAGTTCGGCCTCGTGCGCCTGCCAGGCCGTCGAGATGCAGGAGAACGATGCACCGTCCATCCGGGCTGTCGATTCGTGCGCGGTTGTCATGGAAGTTGCTGACTGGTGGGTCGGGTCCGGACAGGCCGGGTGCTGCATCGCTGGCAGACGCAGATGGTCAGATGGCGCGCTGATCGACGCGCCTGGACAATACCTCGGCACTCTCGCGGCGTTCGCTGTAGCGGTCAACCAGATAGGGTGCCACGTCGCGTGTCAGCAAGGTGAACTTCACGAGTTCCTCCATCACGTCGACCAACCTTTCGTAGAAGGCCGAGGGTTTCATGCGGCCGGCCTCGTCGAACTCCTGGAAGGCCTTGGCCACCGACGACTGGTTAGGGATGGTGATCATGCGCATCCAGCGCCCCAGGATGCGCATCTGGTTGACGGCATTGAAGGACTGCGATCCACCCGACACCTCCATCACCGCCAGCGTCTTGCCCTGGGTCGGCCGCACGGCGCCCACGGACAGCGGGATCCAGTCGATCTGCGCCTTCATGATGCCGGTCATCGCGCCGTGCCGTTCGGGCGAGGTCCAGACCATTCCTTCGGCCCAGGCGGCCAGGTCACGCAGCTCCTGCACCTTGGGGTGGGTGTCGGGCGCACCGTCGGGCAAGGGCAGGCCGGTGGGGTCGAAGATGCGCACCTCGGCGCCCATGGCGATCAGCAAGCGTGCGGCTTCAAGCGTGAGCAGCTTGCTGTACGAGCGCTCGCGCAGCGAGCCGTAGAGCAGCAGGAGACGCGGCGCATGGGTCGAACGCCCGACACAGGCCAGGCGCTCTGCCGCAGGCGCGGCGAACAGCGCGGTGTCGATGTTGGGCAGGCCGTCGCCCGCCAGCTTGTCGAGATCAGCGCCGTTCATACCAGCCCTTGCTCCGGTTGACGACCTTCACCACCAGCAGCATCACCGGTACCTCGATCAGCACACCCACCACGGTGGCCAGCGCGGCGCCAGACTCGAAGCCGAACAGGCTGATCGCGGCGGCCACGGCCAGCTCGAAGAAGTTGCTGGCGCCGATCAGTGCCGACGGGCAGGCCACGTCGTGCGCCTCGCCCAGGCGGCGATTGAGCCCGTAGGCCAGGCCCGCGTTGAACAGCACCTGGATCAGGATGGGCACGGCCAGCAGGGCGATGACCAGCGGCTGATCGATGATGGCCTTGCCCTGGAAGGCGAACAGCAGCACCAGCGTGGCCAGCAGGGCGGTGATGGACCAGGGGCCTATCCTGTCGAGCGCAGCGTCGAAGGCGGCCTGGCCCCGGGCGAGCAAGGCCCTGCGCCCGGCCTGGGCCAGCACCACCGGAATGACGATGTAGAGCACCACCGAGGTGATCAAGGTGTCCCACGGCACGACGATGGACGACAGGCCCAGCAGCAGCGCCACAATGGGCGCAAAGGCGAACACCATGATGGTGTCGTTGAGGGCCACCTGCGACAGGGTGAACAGCGGGTGGCCGCCGGTGAGCCGGCTCCACACGAACACCATGGCCGTGCAGGGTGCAGCCGCCAGCAGGATGAGGCCGGCGATGTAGCTGTCGGCCTGGTCGGCAGGCAGGTAGGCCGCAAAGACGTGGCGCACGAAGATCCAGCCCAGCAGCGCCATCGAGAAAGGCTTGACGGCCCAGTTGACGAACAGCGTGACGCCAATGCCGCGCCAGTGGCTCCTGACCTGAGCCAGTGCGCCGAAGTCCACCTTCAGCAGCATGGGGATGATCATGATCCAGATCAGCCCGCCCACCGGCAGGTTGACCTTGGCGATCTCCATGCGCCCGATGGCCTGCACCGGACCGGGCAGCAGCTGGCCCAGCGCGATGCCGGCAACGATGCACAGGAAGACCCAGACGGTGAGGTAGCGCTCGAAGAGGCTCATGGGGGCGGGCACAGTGGCCCTGGCCCTGGCGCCTGCCGTGGCTGTTGTCATGACTCAGCGTGTCCCGATGTCCTTGAGTTCACGCTGCAGCGACAGGCGATCGAGCGAACGCATCGGCAGTGACAGCATGAGTTCGATGCGGCGCTTGAGGATGACCGCGGCTTCCCAGAACACCTTGGCAGCCTCTTCGTCGCTGCCCTTGAAGGCGGCCGGGTCGGGCACACCCCAGTGTGCCGTCATGGGCTGACCGGGCCAGACCGGACAGACCTCACCCGCCGCGTTGTCACACACGGTGAAGACGAAGTCGAGTGGCGGCGCACTGGGGCCGGCGAACTCTGCCCAGTCCTTGCTGCGAAAACCGTCAGCCGGGATGTGCAGGCGCCGCAACGTGTCGATGGCGGTGGGGTTGACCAAGCCGCCGGGCTGGCTGCCGGCGGAGTAGGCCTTGAACCTGCCACGGCCGATGCTGTTGAGCAACCCTTCGGCCATGATCGATCGGGCCGAGTTGTGGGTGCACACGAAGAGAACGTTGTAGAGCTTGTCGCTCATGAGCGGCTCCTGTGGGTGAGAGGGATCGAGTCGATCCGGGACGAGGGCGGACGGGTCTCAGCAGCTGGTGCATCCCGGCGGCTTGGCCAGGTCGCAGCTTGCTGCGTCCGAGGCCTGGCAGCAATGCGCCGTGAGGTAGGCCAGCAGGTCATTCATCTGGTCGATGGATGGGCGGTAGATCAGGTTGCGGCCGTCGCGCTCCTGGGTCACCAGCCCGGCGTGCAGCAGTTCCTTGAGATGAAACGACAGCGTCGACGCGGGTACATCCAATGTGGCCGACAAGGCACTCGGCACTAGTCCATCAGGACCTGCACCGACCAGGGCACGAAAGATGCGCAGGCGCATGCCCTGGGCCAGGGCGGCGAGCGAAGCGACAGCAAGGTTCTCGTCCATCAGCGAGCCTCCATCGGGCGCTGGGTCGGCAGCGCCAGCGTCACCAGCCAGCAGGTGATCAGCATCGCAGCCGATCCGCACAGCGAAAACAGCAGGCCGCCCCACTGGTAGAGCAGGCCCGACAGCAGGGTGCCGAAGAAGCGCCCCAGGGCATTGGCGGCGTAATAGAAGCCCACGTCCTCGGCCGCCTTCTCGGATCCGGCATAGGCCAGGACGAGGTAGGAGTGCACGGACGAGTTGACCGCAAAGGCAAAGCCGAACACGCCCAGCCCGGCGACCACCAGCCATTCGAGATGCGGCAGCTTCATCGCCACCACGATGGCCAGCGCCACCGGCACCCCGGCGAGCAGGCCGGACCACAGCCGTGCGGCCGGCACCTCGGTGCTCAGGCCGTCGTCACTGCGCCTGACCAGCGCGGGCGCCAGGGCCTGCACCAGGCCGTAGCCGACGGTCCAGGCGGCCAGGAAGCCGCCGACCATGGTGAAGGTCCAGCCCGCGGCGTACAGGAACACCGGCACACCCACCACGAACCAGACATCGCGCGCGCCGAACAAGGCCACGCGCGCGCCGGCCAGCAGGTTGATGCCGCGGTTCTTGGCGAACAACTCCCTGGCCGACTTCGACGCCTTGCTCCTGCCCATGAGGCGCGGCACGAATCCGATCACACCCGCCAGCACCAGCCCCAGCAGGCTGGCCATGGCCCACAGTGATGCCTGAAAACCCAGGCGGTCCAGCAGCAGGCCGCCGAGAAAGAAGCCCACCCCCTTCATGGCGTTCTTGCTGCCGGTGAACCAGGCCACCCACTTGAACAGCTGGCCCGAGGCGGTGCTGGCCGTGAGCTTGATGGCCGACTTGCTGGCGGTCTTGGTCAGATCCTTGGCAATGCCGCAGACACCTTGCGACAGCACCACCCAGGCGACCGACATCGTCACGCTCCAGTGCGGAGAGAGCTGAGACAGCAGCACGAAGCCGGTGATCTGCGTGCACAGCCCCACGATCAACATGCGCTGGATGCCAAAGCGCGTGGCCAGCCAGCCGCCGATCAGGTTGGCCAGCACACCCATCGCCTCGTAGAGCAGGAACAGGAATGCCAGCGTGAACGGTGAATAGCCCAACCGGTAGAAGTGCAGCAGCACCAGCATGCGCAGCGCGCCGTCGGTGAGCGTGAAACCCCAGTAGGCGGTGGTGACGATGGCGTAGTTGCGCGCACCGTTGGACGGCGCAGCCGCGGCGCTGTCGGCAGCAGGCGAGGTGCCTGGCGTGGATGCAGCCATGGGAGTCACAGCCCAAGGCTGTCCATGTGGCAGGCCAGATCGACCATGCGGCAGGCGTAGCCCATCTCGTTGTCATACCAGGCGTAGACCTTGAGCATGGTGCCGTTGGTGACCATGGTCGACAGCGCGTCGATGATGGAGCTGCGGGTGTCGCGCGCGTAATCGGCGCTCACCAGCGGACGCTCCTCGTAGCCCAGGATGCCGGCCAGCTCACCGGTGGCGGCAGCGGCAAACAGCTGGTTCACCTCGTCGGCGCTGGTCTCGCGTGCGAGCTCGAACACGCAGTCGGTGAGCGACGCGTTGAGCACAGGTGCTCGCACGGCATGGCCGTTGAGTTTGCCCTTCAACTCGGGGTAGATCAGCGCGATGGCCGTTGCGCTGCCAGTCGTGGTGGGCGCCAGGCTGAGCATGGCACTGCGGGCGCGGCGCAAGTCCTTGTGCGGCGCGTCGACCATCAGGTTGGTGTTGGTCGGGTCGTGGATGGTGGTGATCTGGCCGTGGCGGATGCCGATGGCCTCGTGCACGATCTTGACCACCGGTGCCAGGCAGTTGGTGGTGCACGACGCGGCGGTGACGATGTGATGATGCGTCGGGTCGTACAGGCGGTGGTTGATGCCCACCACGATGTTGAGCACCCCGCCCACCTTGACCGGTGCTGCCACGATGACGCGTCTGGCGCCGCGGTCCAGGTGGCCCTGCAGGGTCTCGGGCGTGAGGAACTTGCCGGTGCATTCGAGCACCAGATCCACACCCAGGTCGCCCCAGGGGATCTCGGCGGCGGTGGCGTGAGACGAGAAGCCGAGCCTGTGATCGTCGATGCGGATCGAGGCGTCGCTCTCGGCCGAGATGTCGGCGCGCCAGCGGCCCTGCACACTGTCGAAGGCCAGCAGATGCGCCGTGGCCGCCGCGCCACCCTTTAGTTCGTTCAGGTGCACCACCTCGAGCCGATTGCCGGCCCGGGGGTCATCCAGGGGGCGCTCGGCTGCACCCATGGCGGCACGCAGTGCCAGACGGCCGATGCGGCCCATGCCATTGATACCGACTCTCATGAATCTCACCTTCTGCTTGCAGTCAAGATTGGGGGAAAGGACGTGCTGGCGCCCGGAATGCTTCTGTGATCCTGGAATAGTAGGATGGATTTGTGACGAAGCCATGACACGGCTCTCCCGCAGCCAGCGTCGGACGAAGCCAATCAGCCGGTCGTGTCCACGACCGACGCGGCCATCGTCGCGGTCGGTGCCCGCCCGAGCCACTGCTTCCGTCCATCACTGTGAGTACGCAGCGGGTTGATCCGCTTGCACGTCAAGCCGGGGTGCCTAGAGTCGGTCCGTGCTGAAGTTCCATGCCGGGGCAGACATGCACACGGGGCGACTGGACTTGATTGATCTGAAGCACATCCGCTACGTGCGTCTGGGCACGCGCGATCTGGCAGGCGCCGCCCACTTCGCGCGCGAGATGCGCGCCTGGTACGAACTGCGCCAACGCGGCGTACGCATCGTCTTCGGCCCCGGCCGGCACCCGACCTCGAGCGCGGTCTTCCTGTACTTGGGGGGCCGGACGGGCTGATCTACGAGTTCCCGACCGGCGTGCGCCATATCGCACCCGAGGAGGAGACGAGCTACCAGCCGCGCCAGTTTCCGGCCGTGCGCGAGTCATTCTCATGTGGGGTGCTGCGCCCGACATCGCGAAGTTCCGCAACACGCCATGAGCAGCGGCGGACACGGACACGGACACGGACACGGACACGGACACGGACACGGACACGGAGTAAGCGTCTCGCGAACCATGCAACTACCCACAGGATTTCTCGTCGGCTCAATGGTTTCTCCGTGATCGACTTGCACTGACAGCGGCGTGAGCGTTATGTCGAGCCTTGGCCAACAGCAAAAGTTGGAGGTCGCCATGGCCTGCTCACAACCCGCACCGCAAGCCCGATCCGGTAGACTGTCCTGCGCGGTGCATCCACATCGGCGACCGGGGCAGCGACATCTACGAGCTGTTCACCTTGGCCTGCGACGCCCAGACGCACTTCATCTTTCGCACCTGCGCAGACCGGTTTGCCGATGACGGCTCACACACTGTGGCCAGCCATGTGCAGCAGCTGCGCTGCCGAGGCCTGCACTGGTTGCAAGTACGTGACGCCCAGGGCCACACGTGTAGCGTGGTGCTCGAACTGCGCTACTGCAAAGTACGGCTGTTGCCGCCACGGGCCAAGCAAAGCCGCTACCGACCTCTCACATTGACGGTACGGCATGCCAGCGAGCGCGACGCCCCACAGGGCATCGACCCCATCGACTGGAAGCTGGTCACGGACCTGCCCGTGCACTCGCGTGCCCAGGCCATTGAGACGATCGGCTGGTATGCCATGCGCTGGAAGATCGAGCTTTTGCAAAAGATCCTGAAGTCCGGCTGCCGAGCCCAGGCGTCCAGGCTTCGCACCGCGCAGCGCCTGACCAATCTGGTGGCCCTGCTGTGCATCGGGAGTTGGCGCATCTTCTGGCTCACGATGATCAGCCGGTAGGTGCCAGACAGGCCTGCCAAGCTGGCCTTCACGCCGATCTAAGTGCGCCTGCTCGACCGCTTGCGTCCACCGCCACCCAATGCTGCAACGGCCTCACATCCCCAGCACACGGTGTCGATCTGCGTGCTCCAACTCGCACGCCTGGGTGGTTACCTGGCCCGCGCCTCGGATCCGCCGCCAGGCAATACGGTCATCTGGCGCGGCATGAATCGACTTGCCGATATCGCATTTGGATATGACTTGGGACGCCATGGCTGTGGGTAACAGCATGGTTGGCGGAACGCTTACGCAACTCCGGGCTTGTGTGCGCCACGGTCATTCCAGGGCGATTGCATCACCGTAACCCCGTCGATTTGTGGTGATGATGCAGTCCTCTTGTGATCTTGCTCGCCCCGTGTCTGCCATGCTCCCCGATCCCCGCCCTGCGCTGCTGCACAGCTTCGACGACCTGCCCGATCCGCGCGTGTCTGCGCGCTGCGCCTACCCCTTGCAGGAGCTGCTGCTGGTGGCGCTTTGCGCCGTGACCTGCGGCGCCGACGACTGGGTCAACGTGGCCCTGTGGGGTGATTCCAAGCTGGACTGGCTTCGCCGCTTCCTGCCCTTCGAGGCCGGCGTAGCCTCGCACGACACCTTCAGCCGCGTGTTCGCACAGCTCGACTCGCAGCGCTTCGAGGCCTGCTTTCGGACGTGGATGACGCAGCGGTGCCCGTCGCTGGATGGCCAGCACATCGCGGTGGACGGCAAGAGCGTGCGCGGCTCGCACCAGAATGGCGCGGGCATGGTCCACCTAGTATCGGCCTGGCACACCGGCACGGGCCTGACGCTGGGCCAGATGCGCACGGCGGCCAAGAGCAACGAGATCACCGCCATCCCCGAACTGCTGGACGCGCTGGACATCCGCGGTGCCACCATCACGATGGACGCCATGGGCTGCCAGCGCGAGATCGTGCAACACATCGTCGAGCGTGAGGCCCACTACCTGATCGGGGTGAAGAACAACCAGCCCACGCTGGCGCAGGCGGTCGAGGCGCTGTTTGAGCCGGCGCTGCGCGACCCATCGCAAACCGTGCTGGAGCAGGACCTGCGCATCGACAAGGGCCACGCGCGACTGGAGCGTCGCCGCTGCGTGGTGCACACCGAACTGAGCAGCCTGGGCGCGGCGTTGCTCGAGCGCTGGCCGGGCCTGAAGTGCGTGGCCATGGTGGAGTCCACCCGCGAGATCATCCAGGGCCGCGACAAGAGTGCACCCAGCACCGAATGGCGCTACTACATCAGCATCCAAGATGCTGGATGCGGGCGAATTCAGCCGCCAGATCCAGGCGCACTGGCAGATCGAAAACAGCTGCCACTGGGTGCTGGACGTGAGCTACGACGAGGACGCCAGTCGCGTGCGCATCGACCACGGCCCACAGAACCTGGCACTGCTGCGGCGCATCAGCCTGAATCTGATCAAGCAGGACAAGAGCAAGGGCAGCATCCGCACCAAGCGCAACCTCGCCGGCTGGAAAGACGAGTTCATGGCGCAGTTGCTGGGCTGGAACCCGAAGGCCTCGGCCAAGCAGAAGGATCACACGGCTGCGCCGCCTGTGCTGCCACCACGGAATTGGTGGGGTGGGTGATGCAATCGCCCTGCTTGCCCGCCCAGTAAGGAGTGGAGATGGCGACGAGATACCGCCACAGTTTGAGCCTATGGCACAGCAGTATTCAAACCCGAGCATCAAGGGGTGCACCCAGCTTGGGCTGCTGCAGCAGCAGCAGCTGGCCCAGCGGCAAATCGCCGTGGAACCAGGCCGCTCGGCCTTGAGCCTATCCCATTACCCGCATCTCCGTCGATCGCAGCTGAGAAGATGTGAACCATGACGAATGATTCAGGCGGAGACCGTCATGAGCTGGGCCGAGCAGGAGATGGGGCAGGCGCGCCCGGCTGAGCTGGCGGCTGGTGGAGCGCCTGGGCGAGCAGCCCGGTGCGAGCATTCCTGCGGCCTGCTCGGTTGCGGGCGA
>JBJOKY010000564.1:0-2609 GCA_046045865.1 Pseudomonadota bacterium
GGTATGCCAGACCGGCCCCGGCCCCGCCGGCAGCCCGGGGGCCAGGCGACGGCAGTGTTGGCCGCACGCCGCAGCGGGCGCGGCGGCGGTGATGGCATGTGTGCCGTGCATCACGCTGCAGGCGGCAGCGCTCGAGACGCAAGACATGTCCCTTCAGGTGCTGGATAGGATTTTTTTCCTTCCGACACAAAAGAAAGCCTTGCACGTCATGTCACCCTGCAATTTCAAACTGCTGCGCCGCGTGGGAGCGGGCGCCTTGTCCGCCCTGGCCGCGGGCGCGCTGATCGCCTGCGGCGCCAAGGAAGACGCCAAGGCCACCTCGACCGTGAACTACACGGCCATCGAGCTCAACATCGCCCACATCAACGACCACCACTCGCAGCTCGAGCCCTTCGCGGGCACGACGCTGACGCTGGACGGTGTGGCCACGCAGGTGGAACTGGGCGGCTTCGCACGCCTGACGACGCTGTTCAACGGTCTGGCGGACACGCCCAACCTGCTCAAGCTGCATGCGGGCGACGCGGTGACGGGCACGCTGTACTACACCTTCTTCCGCGGCGAGGCCGACGCGAGGATGATGAACACGATCTGCTTCGACGCCTTCGAGCTGGGCAACCACGAGTTCGACGACGGCGACCTGGTCACACGCAACTTCATCGACGCGCTCTACACCGGCGCCTGCCAGACGCCCGTGCTGGGCGCCAACGTCGTGCCGGCGAAGACCACGCCGCTCAACCCGGCCGGCACGCCGGTGATCAAGCCCTACGTGATCAAGAGCTTCCAGGGCGTGCAGGTGGGCATCATCGGCATCGACATCGCCGGCAAGACCACCGCCTCGTCGCGCCCGCTGGCGTCGACCGAATTCCTGGACGAGACCACGACGGCACAGAAATACATCGACGAGCTCAAGGCCCAGGGCGTGCGCCACATCGTGCTGCTCACCCACCACGGCTACGACGCCGACAAGGCGCTGGCCGCGAAGCTGACCGACGTCGACGTGATCATCGGCGGCGATTCGCACAGCCTGCTGGGCAACTTCACCGAGCTGGGCCTGGCCAGCTCGGGCGCCTACCCGACGGTGGTGACCAACAAGGACGGCGCCACCGTGTGCATCGGCCAGGCCTGGGAGTACAGCAAGGTCTTCGGCCAGATGAAGGTGGCCTTCGACAACCGCGGCGCGGTGGCCAGCTGCAGCGGCACGGCCGCGCTGGTGATCGGCGACAGCTTCAAGCGCGCCGACGCCACCGGCAACTTCGTCGACGTCGACGCTGCCACCCGCAGCGCGCTGACCACCAGGCTGGCCACCGACGCGCGCGTGAAGGTGACCACGCCCGACGCCGGTGCCGCCGCCATCCTGGCCGGCTACACCAGCCAGGTCGCGGCCGAGAAGACCAAGGTCATCGGCACGGCCAACGAGGCCTTCTGCCTGGTACGCGTGCCCGGCGAGGCCACCAACCGCTCGGGCGGCACGGCCGGCTGCGAGACCGCCAACACCCAGGCACGCGGCAGCGACGTCGCGCAGGTCGTGGCCGAGGCCTTCCTGGCGGCCAGCAAGCGCGCCCACTTCGCGCTGGAGAACGCCGGTGGCGTGCGCGTGCCCATGGCCGCGGGCACGCTGACCATGAACAACGCCTTCACCGTGCTGCCCTTCAGCAACGTGCTGGTCGAGCTGCCGGTGACCGGCGCACAGATGATCGCCACGCTCGAGGACGGCGTGGCCAACCACCTCGACGCGCTGCAGTCGACCGGCTCGCATCCCTACGCCGCCGGTCTGCGCTGGGACCTCGACCTGAGCCAGCCACGTGGCAGCCGCTTCAGCAACGTCGAGGTGCGCGACCGCACGACCGGCGCCTGGTCGGCCATCGACCCGGCCCGGACCTACACCCTGGTGACCCATGACTTCGTCGCCGCCGGCCAGGACGGCTACAAGACCCTGGGGGCGCTCTACGCCGCGGGCAGCTACGTCAACACCTACCTGCTCTACACCCAGACCTTCGCGGACTACGTGGTGGCCAGGGGCACGCTGAGCCGCCCGGCGCGCACCGAGTACGCGCACCAGCGCGTCACCACCGCCGCGGGTGTGCTGCTGCCCTGAGCGGCGCGCCTCATCCGTCGGCCTGCCATCGGGTCGGCCTGCGCGCCGCGCCTCAGCGGCGCGCCAGGCCCAGCGCGACCAGGCTGTGCGCGCAGTCGACGATGCTGTGCTCCACCGGTCGGGTCGCCCAGCCGAGCACGGCGCGCGCGTGTTCGGCGCTCTGGTGACGCACCGAGCCCAGCTCGCCCACCACGGCGCGCGCCAGCGGGTTGAACCAGGCGGCCACGCGCACCAGCCAGTCCGGCACGTCGCGCGTGGTGATGCGTGCGGCATGCTGCGGCGCCAGCCCGGCGCGCAGCACCTCGGCCAGCTCGCGCAGCGTGAGGAAGCGGCCGTTGGCGATGAAACGCTCACCCGCCATGCTGGCCGGCGCCGTGAGTGCGCGCACGTGCAGGTCGGCCACGTCGCGCACGTCGACCACGCCGAAGCCGATGTCGGGGCAGGCGCCCAGGCTGCCGTCGAGCAGCTTGCTCACGATCACGACCGAGGCCGAGTAGTCGGCGCTCCACACCGG
>JBJOKY010000023.1:0-21605 GCA_046045865.1 Pseudomonadota bacterium
GACGGGAAAAGCGGCCGGATAGGGGCTTGAAAGGGGCGCCATGGGCGCCCCAGGAAGGCATGGACAGGCTGCGGCGTCGCTCAGCCGACGCGGCGCAGGCGCACGTGGGCGATCAGGCCGCTGTCGGGCGCGTTCGCCAGCTCGAACTGGCCACCCATGCGCGCGATCGCCTTGTCGACGATGGCCAGACCCAGGCCGGCGCCGGTGGCATGCGTGCGCGCTGCATTGCCGCGGTAGAACGGCGTGGTCAGCTGGCTGAGCATTGCATGTGGCACACCAGGGCCCTGGTCGCGCGAACTCACCACCACCCACTGGCCCGAGCGCGCATAGGTCACCTGCACATGGGCCACGCCGTCGTCCGAGCGGCCGTAGCGGCGCGCGTTCTCGAACAGGTTGGCGAACACGCGCGACAGCTCGGTCTCGTCGGCCAGCACGCGCACGTCGATGGCCACGCGCGAGACGATCTGGATGTGGTCGGTGTCGCGCACCGAGGCGATCACGCGGTCGACCAGCTGGCTCAGCAGCACCGGGCCGAGCTTGACGTCGCCCGGGCGGGCGTAGTCCATGAACTTGTCGATGATGGCGTCGAGCTGGTCGATGTCGCCTGCCATGTTGCGCCGCGCTTCCTCGTCGGCCACGCTGATCTCGGTCTCCAGGCGCATGCGCGCCAGCGGCGTGCGCAGGTCGTGCGAGATGCCGGCCAGCATCACGGCGCGGTCTTCCTCGATCTTGGCCAGTTCGCGTGCCATGCGGTTGAAGCCGCGGTTGACCTCGCGGATCTCGCGCGTGGCGGTCTCCTCGTCCAGGCGCGAGTTGTATTCACCCTCGCGGATGCGGCTGGCCGCGAACGAGAGCTGGCGCAGCGGCCGGTTGATCAGCCTGGCGATCACCGCCGAGCCGCACAGCGTGAGCAGGAAGGTCAGCCCCATGACCACGAAGGTGGTTTTGCCCGTGACGGCGGACTGCACCCGGCTGGTGTCTGTCTGCAGCCAGAAGTGGTCGTTCTCGATGCGGAAACCCACCCACAGGCCCGGCACCTTGTTGACCGAGTTGGCCACTACCGTGGTCTCGCCCAGCGTGGCGCGCAACTGGGCGCTGATGGTGCGGGTGAAGCGGTCGACCTCGAAGGGCTCCCAGGAGTCGCTTGGCTCGCGGGGCTGCAGCCTGACCGACTCGCGGTCGGCAATCGTCTTGACCAGCGCGACCCGGTTGACCTGGTCGGTGTACTTGAGCGCAGCACGCGACAGGTTGACCAGCGTGGCGATCTGCTGCGCCGCCTGCACGCCGCGCGGCTCGAGTTCGAGGTAGCGCAGCGTGTAGACCCAACCCACGATGGCTGCGCCCAGCATGAGCGACAGCAGCAGGAAGGTGCGCCAGAACAGGCTGAGCGGCAGGTGCCGGCGCAGCATCTGCGCCAGCAGCTGGGGTCGTCGCAGGGCTGGCGTGCGCAGGGGCTTCGAGGAAGTGAGTGTGGCCATCGGATGACGCCGCGCGGTGGCTACGGCGTCCAGGGTTGAGCTCGGGTGGCCGTTCGACTACGAGAGTGCTGGCGGCCCCGGTTGGACATTGCGCCGGTCCACCGAGTGCGGCGCGCAGGCACTCAGGCCGTGCCGTCCGGAACAAAGACGTACCCGACGCCCCAGACCGTCTGGATGTAGCGTGGCTGGGCCGGATCGGGTTCGATCATCTTGCGCAGGCGCGACACCTGGACGTCCAGGCTGCGGTCGAAGGGCTCGAATTCTCGCCCACGCGCCAGCTGGGCCAGCTTGTCGCGCGACAGGGGTTGTCTCGGATGGCGCACCAGCGCCTTGAGCATGGAGAACTCGCCCGTGGTGAGCGAGATCACCTCGCCTTCGCGCGTCAGGCGGCGCAGCGCCAGGTCGAACTCGAAGGGGCCGAAGGTGACGGTCTGCGGCTCGCGCGCCGGAGCACCCGGTGCTTCCATCAGCGGGCGGCGGCGCAGCACGGCGTGGATGCGTGCAAGCAGCTCTCGCGGGTTGAAGGGCTTGGGCATGTAGTCGTCGGCGCCGACTTCCAGGCCCACGATGCGGTCCACGTCCTCGACCTTGGCGGTCAGCATGATGATGGGCGTGATGTCGTTGGCCGCACGCAGGCGCCGGCAGATCGACAGGCCGTCCTCGCCTGGCAGCATCAGGTCGAGCACGATCATGTCGACCGTCTCGCGCGTCAGGATGCGGTTCAGGGCCTTGCCGTCTTCGGCGAGCAGCACCTCGAAGCCTTCCTGCGTCAGGTAGCGGCGCAGCAGGTCACGGATGCGGGCGTCGTCATCGACCACGACGATGCGGTCGGTACGCTGGGGATTGGTAGGGGACATGCGGCCTCCGAAATTTGTAACAGGCGCGATTGTGCGGACTGAAATTCGATTTTCGGCTGACCCTGACCTGCTGTTACATTTCTTGCGAGGCGCTGCAGGACAGCTTGTGATCTGGGGCAAACCCGTGGTGCCGGCTGCCTGGAGATGGGGCGTGTCCGATGCGCAGGCAGGTGTCCTCGGGCGAGCTCGGGCAAGATCCGGCCTACCTGTTGCCAGGCCCTTCGCCATGCCCAATCGCATGCCCGATCATCACCGCGGAGTTTCACCGTGCATCATCGAACGATCATCACGCTGCGCCAGGGCGCGGGCAGCGTCGCCTTGCTGGCGGCATGGCTGCTGGGCGGTGCCGCGGCTGCACAGCAGCCTGTCCGTGCACCGGACAGCATCACCCCGTCGCGCGAACTGGCCGCGCCGGTGGTCAATCTGTCGGCGCAGGCCTCGGCCGAGATCCTGGCCGACACGCTGAGCGTCACCCTGCGCGTGGTGCGCCAGGGCGCGGAGTCCGCCAGGCTGCAGGCGCAGCTCAAGCAGGTGATCGACGCGGCGCTGACCGACACGCGCCGGCTGGCCAGCACGCCGGCGCTCGAGGTGCGCACCGGTGCGTTCAACGTCAGCCCGCGCTATGGCGGCAACGGCGCCATCGTCGGCTGGCAGGGCCAGGCCGAGATCGTGCTTTCGGGCACCGACACCGCCCAGGTCGCGGCGCAGGCCGGGCGGCTGACGGGGCTGCAGGTGGTCGGCAGCAGTTTCAGCGTGTCGACGGCCCTGCGCGAGCGCCACGAGGCCGAGCTGATGAGCCAGGCGATGGAGCGTTTCCGCCACCGTGCGGCGCTGGTCGCGCAGGGCATGGGCTATGCCGAGTTCGTCCTGCGCGAGGTCGCCGTGACCGGCGCGGACGGCGAACCGCCACGCTTCATGCCCATGATGGCGCGCGCCGACTCTGCGCAGGCCGACAGCTCGCCGCTGCCGGTCGAGCCCGGCCTGGTCAGGCTCAGTGCCTCGGTGCAGGGCTCGGTGCACCTGCTCAGGAAGCGTTGACCGCGGGCGGGGCAGGGCGGCCGGCCACTCCGGTCGCGTCCGGCCGGCCGGCTTACTGGGCGGTCCAGCCGCCGTCGACGTTCCAGGCCACGCCGCGGATGTTGTCGCCCGCGGGCGAGCACATGAACACCGCCAGGTCGCCCAGCTGCTCGGGCGTGGTGAACTGCTGCGAGGGCTGCTTCTCGCCGAGCAGGCGGCGGGTGGCCTCTCCGGTGTCGACGCCGTCCTTCTCGGCCCGCGCGTCCACCTGCTTCTGCACCAGGGGCGTGAGCACCCAGCCCGGGCAGATGGCGTTCACGGTGATGCCGGTGGTGGCATTCTCGAGCGCCGTCACCTTGGTCAGGCCGACGATGCCGTGCTTGGCCGCCACGTAGGCCGACTTCTGCGCCGAGCCCACCAGGCCGTGCACCGAGGCCACATTGATGATGCGGCCCCAGTTGCGTGCCTGCATCTGCGGCAGCGCCAGCCGGGAGGTGTGGAAAGCCGAGCTGAGGTTGATGGCGATGATCTGGTCCCAGCGCTCGACCGGGAAATCCTGCACCGACGCCACGTGCTGGATGCCGGCGTTGTTGACCAGGATGTCGACGCCGCCGAACTCGGCCACCGCATAGGCCATCATCTGCTCGATCTCGCCGGGCTTGCTCATGTCGGCGGCGTGGTAGCCCGCCTTGACGCCCTGGGCGGCAACCTGGGCACGCGGGCCCTCGTGGTCGCCGAAGCCGTTGAGGATCACATTGGCGCCCTGCGCCGCCAGCTTGAGGGCCACGCCCAGGCCGATCCCGCTGGTCGAGCCGGTGACCAGCGCGGTCTTGCCGCGCAGCATCCTTTTTTCTGCCATGACTGCCTACTCCGGTGTGTTGGGTACGATTTCATTATCTGTGCGGCGCCCGTGCGCACGCTGACGTGTCGCAATCGACCCGGCCGGCGGCTTGCAGGCACGGCCGCCGTCCCCCATGTAGAAGATGCAGAGAAAGCCCGCCGATGACACATCCCCGCCCCCGCCACGTCGACTGCCTGGACGCCACCGGCCTGCACCGCATGGCCTACTGGGAATGGGGCGACGCAGCCAACCCGCGCGTGCTCGTGTGCGTGCACGGCCTCACGCGCCAGGGCCGTGATTTCGACCAGCTGGCCCGCGCCCTGCGCGGCGAGTTCCGCGTCGTGTGCCCCGACGTCGTCGGGCGCGGCAACAGCGCCTGGTTGCGCGATCCCAAGGCCTACGGCATCCCGACCTACGTGGCCGACATGGTCACGCTGCTGGCCCGGCTGAATGCCGACGAGGTGAACTGGGTCGGCACCTCGATGGGCGGGCTGATCGGCATGGCCATGGCGGCGCTGCAGGGCTCGCCGCTGCGCCGGCTGGTGCTCAACGACGTCGGCCCGGTGATCGAGCCGGTGGCGCTGACGCGCATCGCCGCCTACGTCGGCCAGCCGGCGGTCTGGCCGAGCGTGGAGGCCGCGGCCGATGCGCTGTGGGAGATCTCGCGCGGCTTCGGCCCGCACAGCCGCGAGGACTGGCTGGCGCTCACCCGCCCGCAACTCAAGCCCGCACCGGGCGGCGGCGTGATGTCGCGCTACGACCCCGGCATCGCCGTGCCCATCCGCGCGACCACGCCCGAGCTGGCGGCGTTCGGCCAGCAACTGCTGTGGCAGGCCTATGACGCCATCCGTTGCCCGACGCTGCTGCTGCGCGGCGCCGAATCCGACCTGCTCAGCCCTGCCACCGCGCAGGCCATGACCCAGCGCGGTCCGCGCGCCCGGCTCGTCGAGCTGGCGGGCGTCGGCCACGCGCCCACGCTGGTGGCACCCGATCAGGTGGAGGTGGTGCGCAACTTCCTGCTGGACCCAGCGCCTGCAGGCGCCGCCGTTGCATGAGTCCTGCCTTCATGCGCCCGTTCTTGTCTTGCCTGGCTGCCACGCTGTCATGAAGACCGCCAGCGTGTCCACGGCGACCGTACCCATCGTCGAGCTGGCGGGCGTGCCGACCGAGCCGGCCGCTGCCGGCCGGCCTGCCGTCAGCCATCCCGAGGAGGAAGCGCTGGCGCGTGCGCGTGCCTTTGCCGGCCCCTTGCTGGGCGGGCGTGCGCTCGATACCGGCGAGGACGCGCTCGCCCATGCGGACGGGGTCGCGGCCGTGCTGGCCGGAATCGGCGCGGCGCCGTCGATGCGCGCGGCGTCCTACCTCGTCTACGCGGGCGACTTCCTGGCCGATCCGGAAGAGGTGGTGACCAAGGCCTTCGGCGAGTCCTACGCCAGTCTGGTCGTGCACACGCGCAAGCTCGTGCAGGCGCAGCGCCAGGCCCGCCAGGCGCTGGCCGGCGAGACCGACCGCGAGGTGCTGGCCGAGCAGATCGAGCGTGTGCGCAAGATGCTGCTGGCCTTCTCCCGCGACCTGCGCGTGGTGCTGCTGCGGCTGGCCTCGCGCCTGCAGACGCTGCGCTACTTCGCCGCCAGCAAGCGGCCCTGCCCGCACGTGCTGGCGCAGGAGACCCAGCAGATCTTCGCTCCGCTGGCCAACCGCCTGGGCATCTGGCAGATCAAGTGGGAGATGGAGGATCTGGCCTTCCGCTTCCAGCAGCCCGACGACTACAAGCGCATCGCCCGCCTGCTCGACGAGAAGCGTGTCGTGCGCGAAGTGGGTGTCGAGATGGCGCGTGCCGAACTGGCCCGGGCCCTGACCGATGCCGGCGTGCAGGCCGAGGTGCAGGGCCGGCCCAAGCACATCTACAGCATCTGGAAGAAGATGCAGGGCAAGCGGCTGCCTTTCGAACGCGTGCTCGACGTGCGCGCGCTGCGCGTGCTGGTGGATGATGTGCCGGCCTGTTACGGCGCGCTCAGCCGTGCGCACGAGCTGTGGCAGCCCATCCCCGGCGAGTTCGACGACTACATCGCGCGGCCCAAGAGCAATGGCTACCAGTCGCTGCACACCGTCGTGCGCGACGTCCACGGGCGTGCGCTGGAGATCCAGATCCGCACCCGCGCCATGCACGACCATGCCGAAAGCGGTGTGGCTGCCCACTGGGCCTACAAGGAAGCCGGTGTGCGCGGCTATGCCGGCGTGAACGCGGCCGGCGACTTCGAGGACCGCGTCGCCCTGGCGCGCCGCGCCGTGCTGCACCAGTTGCTGGCCTGGCAGCGCGACTTCGTCGACTCCAGCGCGGGTCAGGCCGCCGGCAGCGGTGCACCCCAGGGGCTGTTCGACGACCGCATCTATGTCTTCACGCCGCAAGCCAACGTGATCGAGCTGCCGGTAGGCGCGACGGCGGTCGACTTCGCCTACCACCTGCATTCCGACCTGGGCCACCGCTGCCGCGGTGCCCGCGTCGATGGCGCCATGCTCGCGCTCAACACGCCGCTGCGCAGCGGCCAGACGGTCGAGGTCGTGTGCGCCAAGGACGGCGGGCCTTCGCTGGACTGGCTCAACCCGCAGCTCGGTTTCCTGCAAAGCCCGCGTGCGCGCGCCAAGGTGCGCGCCTGGTTCAACGCCCAGGCGCAGCAGCAGACCATCGCGCGAGGCCGCGAGGCGGTCGAGCGGCTGCTGCAGCGCGAGGGTCGCAGCGCCATCAAGCTCGACGAGCTGGCGACGCGGCTGGGCTTTCGCAGCGCCGACATGCTGTTCGAAGTCGTCGGCAAGGACGAGTACTCGCTGCGCAACATCGAGACCCTGCTGCGCCCGGTCGAGCCGGTGCTCGAGGTCGACGCACCGCTGCTCAAGCGCTCACGCAGCAGCTCGGGTGGCGTGCTGGTGGTCGGCGTGGAGTCGCTGCTCACCCAGCTCGCACGCTGCTGCCGGCCCGCGCCACCGGATGCGATCAGCGGCTATGTCACGCGTGGCAAGGGCGTGGCGATCCACCGCCGAGATTGCGCCAACCTGCGCCACATGGCGCAAGGCTCGCCAGAGCGGCTCATCCCGGTGACCTGGGGCGACAAGGCCGGCCACCACGCCGCGGCCGAACTGTTTCCGGTCGACGTGAGCGTGATCGCGAGCGACCGCCAGGGCCTGCTGCGCGACATCTCGGAAGTCTTCCTGAAGGAGAAGATGAACGTCACCGGCGTGAAGACGCAAAGCCTGCGCGGCACGGCATCGATGCTGTTCACGGTCGAGATCGCCAGCGCCGCACGCCTGTCGGCCGTGCTGACCCAGGTGGCGCAGGTGCCCGGCGTACGTACGGCGCGGCGGCGCTGAGCTGCCTGCGCGTCGCGCGCCAGGCTCACGGGATGAGCCTGATTTGCAGGTAGAGGACCACAGGCAGCAGAAGACCCTGTACTGATCGCTTTTACTGTGTTATAGTGCGAAGCTCTTCAGGCGCGTAGCTCAGTTGGTTAGAGCACCACCTTGACATGGTGGGGGTCGTTGGTTCGAATCCAATCGCGCCTACCAGATACAGCCCCGGCTTTCGTGTGAAAGCCGGGGCTTCTTGTTTTGCGACACAGACTTCTGTGCTCCTGCCTTTAGCCGCGCGGCAGCGCATGCAGCGCATGCAGCGCATGCAGCGCCGGTGCGGCACCGCCACCGGCGTCATGGTTGCGCTGGTGGCGGGCCGGCCCGCCGGTCGGCCCGGGTCAGCGCGTGCTGCCAGGGCACGCCGTCAATTCGCGGTTCAATGCGTGCAGTCCGCGCGGGTGCGTGTCGACGGCGTGACCGCCACGCTGGTGGCCGTGAGCACCGTGCCGATGGCACCGTCGCCGATGCCGCTTTGAGCGAAGGCCTGCCAGACCAGCGCGCAGCGGGCGGTCTTCTGCGCCAGCGTCAGCGCGGTGTCTGCGGCAATCGAATCCAGCATGCCGTTGCGCATGTGCTCGAAGGCTGGCGCCGGCGGCGTGAAGTTCATGCCGTCGACGAAGTCGTCGAACAGGTTGTCCACGGTCAGGCCGCTGGCCAGGTAAAAGTCGCGCAGCCGCCACATGGCCGCGGCGTAGACCTCGCCGTCGTCATGCACCTCGGCGCCTGTCACGTTGGCGTAGGTGAGCGGATAGCCGGCGTAGCGGAAGCGCCGGATCCCCAGCGGGTCGCTGGCCGAGTATTCACCCACCACGTCGTCGCCGTTCATCAGGAAGGCGACCACGTCGCTCGCGCCTTCGCCGATGGCACCGGCCAGCGGGCCGCTCATGCTGCCGATCATGCGCCAGGTCAGGCCGTGGCCGTACTCGTGGTAGACGATGTCGGAGTCGAGGTCGCCGTCGAGTTGCAGCGGCTGCACGGCCTTCTTGCGCAGCGTGGCGGTGGGCGATGCCAGGGCGCGCAGGGCGGCGCCGTCGGCCTGGCTGACCATCACGGCCGGGATGCGCAGTGCATTGGCCGTGCCGCCCATGGTGAAGATGGCGCTGGCATCGTTGTTGGCGATGATCAGGCCCGTGGCGCGGGCCGTCTGGGCGTTCTGCAGCTTGACGGTGAAGGCACAGGTGCCGCGATCCGCCAGCACGACGCGTCCGCGCACCGCGGCGGGCAGGGCCTCGCAGGCGTCGCTGGTCGTGCCCACGCCGTCGTTGGCCAGGATCACGCTGCCACTGATGCCTGTGGTGGTGAGCTGGGTGCCGAACTGCGCGCCCATGGCGGGGTAGACCGTGCTGCCGATCACCACCTCGTGCGTGGCACCTGCGCCGGTCCACAGGTACATCTGCATGCGCGGCGCCTGCCCGTCCGCCGGCGTGGCGAAGTTGGCGTTGTCGGTGCCGCTGCCGTCCTGCGCCTCGGCCAGCACGGCGTCGTTGCCCAGGCCGCCCTTGGCGAAGTTGTTGACCTGGAAGTTGCCGGCCAGTTCGTTGAAGCCGTGGCGATAGAGCCGGTCGTGCACCACGTTGTTCAGGTAGAACAGGTTCTGTACCGCTACGGAGCGGTTGCCTGTCGTGCCGGGCGCCTGCGTCAGGTTGGCCGCGGTGGTGAAGTTGCCGCCGGTCACCGCGGTGCCGCCGGTGTCGGCCCGGTTGTCGGCATTGGCGTCGAGATAGGCGTTGACGTTGTTGCCCTTGATGTTGATGGTGGTCTGCGCCGCGGTGCTGACCCAGCCGGAGGGCGACTGTGCATTGCCGGCGCCCGGCCCGGCGACGATCGTCTGCGGTGTCTTTGCCGGGTCGACGCGGAACACGTTGTAGCTGTCGTTGGCGGTGCGTCGCTCGACCGACAGCACCTCGCCGTTGCTGCCGATCAGGGTGTGGTCCAGCAGGTTGCCGCGGCGGGTCCAGGTCTGCACCAGGTAGCCCGAAGCCAGGCTGCCATCGGCCTGGGGCACCAGCACCTGGGTCACGCTCGGGTCGTCGTGGAAGAAGCTGCCGCCGGCAAAACGTGTCGATGTGCCCTGGCGCGCGCCGGCCACGAAGCTGGCCTGCACGCCGGGGTGCACATGGGCCATGGCGGCGGTCAGCGCCTGGTGCTCGGTGACGGCGGCGGGTGCGGGCGCACGGTGGACCGGGAAAGTCCTTTCCGTCAGGTGCACCAGTTCACCGCTCGGCTTGAGCGTGGCCTTGATCAGGCTGCCGTGCACGGCCACGCCGTTCACGGTCTGCTGCATGCGCACATGGCGCAGTCCGCCCTTGCCGCTGCCTTCGGCGGACACCTCCAGCGTGGCCAGCGTGCCGGCGTCGAAGCCGCGCGATCGCAGGTAGCCTGCCACCACGGCCGAAGGTGCAGCGGTCGACGGCAGGGTGAGCCCGGCGCCGGGTTCGGCACGAGACACACGCGCAGCCTGGGAGCTGGCAGCTTGTGCCAGGGCCAGGGTCGAGCAGCCAGCCAGCGTGACCAGGACGGCCGCTCGCATGGCCGGGAAGAGAAGTCGATGCGTCATGGGTGAGTTCCTTGTGGGGGGTGATCTCGAGGGAACCGCCGCCCCGGCCGTGGCGGGCGCGACCGCCCCCCGCCACGGCGTCGACTTCGACGCACCGTTCCCCATTTCGATGCTAAGGGCACTGCGCCCGGGAACGCAAATTCGCGCACACCTTGCATCGCAGGCGCGCCACGCCCGGCGGCCACGGCAGAATGAGCACAAGGACACGGTTGCAGCATGGTCACGACACGACACACCACCCCGACCCACCGGGCGCACAGCCTTGCGGACGGACATGGCGCAGACTCGCCAGGCGCGGAGGGCACATGAGCTGGCTGGCCCATGACGAACAGGCCATGCGCCTGGCGCTGGATCAGGCGCTCAACGCGCGGCTGAGCGGCGAGGTTCCGGTAGGGGCCGTGATCGTGCGCGACACGCCTCAGGGCCGTCAGGTCCTGGCCACCGGGTACAACCGTCCGGTGACCACCCATGATCCGACGGCACATGCCGAGATCGTCGCGCTGCGCCATGCCGCCCAGCTGGTGGAGAACTACCGGCTGCCCGACTGCGAGCTCTACGTGACGCTCGAACCCTGCGCCATGTGCGCCATGGCGCTGCTGCACGCGCGCTTCAAGCGCGTGGTGTTCGGCGCGCCCGACCCCAAGACCGGTGCGGCCGGCTCGGTGCTCAACGTCTTCACCCAGGCAGCGCTGAACCATCAGACCGAACTGCAGGGCGGGCTGCTGGCAGGGTCCTGCGGCGACCTGCTGCGCGAGTTCTTTGCCGAACGACGCGCCGCGCAGCGCGCCGAGCAACTGCGCCGGCGTGCTGCGGAACTCGACGCCCAGGAAGCTGAAGAGGCCGCCGCGCGCCTGGCCGTGCTGCACCAGCGCTCCAGCCTGCAGGCCGCCTGTACTGCCGAGGACGCCGGTGCGTCGGCAAGCATGCCACTGCAGTCACACGGCCTGCTGGTGCGCGAACTGCACATGCAGGACGTGGACAAGCCGGCCGACGCGGCTACCCCACCGGCCGTGGCACCCGAGGAGCCCGGCACCGTGCGCCCGGCCGACGCGGCGGCGCTGCCGGACATACCGGCCGGCGAAGTCATCGAGCTGGAGCTCGAGACCACACTGGCGCCCTTGCCCGCGAGCCGCTGAGCCTGCCGGCCGCACTGGCGCTGCGTGACGTCCTGGCCCGTGGCTGCAGCGTGGCCCGGCCAGGTGGGCGCAAGCTTCGCACGTCACGTGTGCGCCTGCGTCCGGCAGTGCGGCATGGTGCCGATCAGATCCGTTACACAGCCCGAGGGCCTACGCATGTCCAAGAGTCGAACCAAGCTGCCCATGCCAGCCGCCGAGACGCTCACCGCCGCCAGCACGGTTGCACAGCGGCCCGACCTCACGATCTACACCCCAGCGGGTGTCCTGCTCGCGGCGCCGCCGCTCAGGCTGGCGGCCCGACGACTGAAGGCGCTCGGTTTCGACGTGCGCGTGGACGAGGCGGCACTTTCGCGCCACCAGCGCTTCGGCGGCGACGACGCGACCCGGCTGCAGGCCCTGCACCGGGTGGCGAGCCAGGCACCGTCGGTGGCCCTGGCCAGCCGCGGTGGTTATGGCCTGACGCGCCTGCTCGACCAGCTGGACTGGCCGCTGCTGGCCCGCTCGATCGAGCAGGGCACCCGCTGGGTCGGCCACAGCGACGTCACCGCGCTGCACCTGGGGCTGCTGGCCCACACGGGTACGGGCCGGCGCAGCTGGCTGGGCCCGCTGGCGGTGGACGACTTCGGCCGTGCCGACGCCGACGGTGGCCTGGACGAGGTCACGCCCGAGTGCTTCGTCGAGGCCATGAGCGGCGAACTGGAGGCGGTGGGCTTCCGCACCGAGCCGGGCCACGACGGGCTGGACGTCAGCGGGCGCCTCTGGGGTGGCAACCTGACAGTGCTGATGGCCCTGCTGGGCACGCCGCACTGGCCGCGCATCAAGGGCGGCGTGCTGGTGCTGGAAGACATCAACGAGCACCCCTACCGCGTCGAACGCATGCTGCTGCAACTGCACCAGGCGGGTGTGCTGGCGCAGCAGAAGGCCGTGCTGCTGGGCGACTTCGGCGGCTGGCGCAAGAGCCCCATGGACCGCGGCTACACCCTGCGCACGGCGATCGCCCACCTGCGCTCGGTCAGCGCGGTACCCATGCTCACCGGGCTGCCCTTCGGCCATGTGCCGACCAAGGTCTGCCTGCCCATGGGGGCCAAGGCCCAGCTGGTGGTCCAGGGGCGCGACGTGTTCCTGGCGTGGTGAGTGCCGGCAGTCGCGGTGTTTCCGCAAGGCATTTCAGGGGCCGCCGTCAACCCGCCTTAGCCCGAACTGCGCAAGTGCAAGGGACGCTTACACTGTGTCGAGAACCCGGGCGCAGTGCGCCGGCACGAGGCAAAGAGTGGAGTCGAGGGTGCACAGCATGGTGATGTTTGCGCGATGCGCAAGGTGGGGCTCGCGTGCGCATGAAGGTGCTGCGCAGGTCGGCCGTGGAGGCTGGCGGCGCCTGTGCGCGGCGGCGGCCGTTCTGCTGGGCGCGGCTGTGCTGGCAGGCTGCGGCAACAGCCCGTGGCCGGATGACGCGGCCTCGTCCAACACCCTGTATACCGCGGTGATCGAGAGCTCGCCGCGCCACCTCGACCCGACCGCCTCGTACTGGTCCAACGACACGCCCTACACCTACCAGATCTACGAGCCGCCCTACGGCTACCACTACCTCAAGCGCCCGTTCACGCTGGTGCCCAAGGCGGCGGCGGAAGTCGCCAAGCCGCACTATCTGGACAAGGACGGCCAGCCCCTGCCTGACGACGCGCCGGCCGAGCTGATCGCCGAAAGCGTGTACGACGTGCCGATCAAGCCGGGCATCATGTTCCAGCCGCACCCGGCATTCGCCAGGGACGAACAGGGCCGCTACCGCTACCACGCGATGAAGCCCGGCGAGCTGGGTGAGCGCCGCACGCCGCTGCAGTTCGAGCACCAGGGCACGCGCGAGCTGGTGGCCGAGGACTTCGTCTACGCCATCAAGCGCCATGCCACCACGCGCATCACCACGCCCATCTACGGCACGTTCTCGGAGTTCGTGGTCGGCCTGAAGGAATACGGCGCCCTGATCAAGGCCGAGGACGCCAAGCTGCGCAAGGGTCTGGCCCCGGCCAGCCTGGACAAGCCCTTCCTCGACTTCCGCCGCTGGCCGCTGGCCGGCGCCACGGCGCCAGAAAAGCACCTGCTGCGCCTGCGCATCAAGGGCAAATATCCGCAGTGGAACTACTGGATGTCGATGACCTTCACGGCCCCCGTGCCCTGGGAGGCTGATGCCTTCTACGCCCAGCCCGGCCTGGCGCAACGTGGCATGACGCTGGACATGTGGCCCGTGGGCACCGGCCCATACATGATGTCCGAGTACGTCAAGGACCGCCGCCACGTGATGGTGCGCAACCCCAATTACCGCGGCGAGCCCTATCCCTGCGAGGGCGAGCCTGGCGACAAGGAGGCCGGCCTGCTCGATGACTGCGGCAAGAAGACACCGTTCATCGACCGCATCGTCTCCACCGTCGAGCGCGAGTCGGTGCCGCAGCGCGGCAAGTTCCGCCAGGGCTTCTACGATATCGAGGTCTTCGAGCGCACCGACACCGGCAAGGACTACCAGGTCGCGATGCAGGACTCGGAAGACGTGCGCCGCGAGTACCTCGAAAAAGGTTTCCGCCTGGACACCCGCTCGGACGTGAACAGCTACTTCATCGCCTTCAACATGCTCGACCCGACGCTGGGCAACGGCGCAACGCCCGAGCAGGACGAACGCAACCGCAAGCTGCGCCAGGCCATCTCGATCGCGATCGACTGGGAGGAGTACTCCAAGGTCTTCCCCAAGAAGGCCGGCGACACGGCGATGAGCCCGCTGCCGCCCGGCATGGTCGGCTCGCGCGAGGGCGAGCCCGGCTACGTCAACCCGGTCACGCACAAGGTGGTGGACGGCAAGGTGGTGCGCCGCCCCATCGAGGACGCCAGGAAGCTGCTGGCCGAGGCGGGCTACCCCAGCGGACGCGACGCCGTGACCGGCAAGCCCCTGGTGCTGAACTACGACTTCTACGCCCCGCCCACGCCCGAGCGCAAGCCCGAGATCGACTGGGTGGTGCGCCAGTTCGCCAAGATCGACGTGCAGCTGGAGGTGCGTGCCACCGACAACAACCAGTTCCAGGACAAGGTGCGCAAGGGCAAGTACCAGGTCTTCTGGCTGGGCTGGCTGGCTGACTATCCGGACGCCGAGAACTTCCTGTTCCTGCTCTACGGCCCCAACGGCAAGACCAAGTTCGACGGCGAGAACACCTCCAACTACGCCAGCCCCGAATTCGACGCCCTGTTCGCGAAGATGAAGCTGCTGGAGGACGGCCCCGAGAAGCAGCAGCTCATCGACCAGCTCATCGCCGTGGCCCAGCGCGACGCGCCCTGGACCATGGGCTTCTTCCCGCATGCCTCTGCGGCGGTGCAGCAGTGGGTGCACAACTCCAAGCCGGCCGTGCTCATCCGCGACCACGGCCGCTACCTCAGGCTGGACATCCCCAAGCGCGTGGCCAGCCTGGCGGCCTGGAACCGCCCGATCTGGTGGCCGCTGGTGCTCGTGCTGCTGGCCGGGGTGGCGGTGGTGGTGATCGCGCGGCGCCATCTGCGCCGGCGCGAGCGCATGAATGCACGCGGCCAGGTCCTGGCCTGAACCGCAGCGAGATCGGCACAGACCATGGGTTCCTACATCATCCGGCGCTTCCTGTACGGCGCACTCATCCTGCTGGGCGTCAACCTGGCGACCTTCACGCTGTTCTTCGCGGTCAACACGCCCGACGACATGGCGCGCCTGAACCTGGGCGGCAAACGCGTCAACCAGGAGGCGATCGAGAAGTGGAAGGCCGAGCGCGGCTACGACAAGCCGCAGTTCTTCAATGAAGAGCGCGAGGGCGTCGAGCAGTTCACCGAGACCATCTTCTACGAGCGCTCGATCTCGCTGTTCGCGCTGGATTTCGGCCGCGCCGATTCCGAGACCGCGGGCGACATCGGCCACGAGGTCAGCTCCCGCATGTGGGTGAGCCTGCAGATGGCGCTGCCGCTGTTCATCCTGCAGGTCATCGTCAGCACGGCCTTCGCGCTGCTGCTGGTGATGTTCAGGCACAGCAGGCTCGATTTCTGGGGCGTGGTCACCTGCGTGCTGATGCTGTCGATCTCCAGCCTGTTCTACATCATCGTCGGGCAGTACCTGTTCTCGCGCGTGCTGAAGCTGGCGCCGATCTCGGGTTTTGCGCCGGGCATCGACGCGGTGCGTTTCCTGCTGCTGCCCATCGGCCTGTCGCTGCTGGCGCGCCTGGGCGGCGAGGCGCGCCTGTACCGCGCCATGTTCCTCGAGGAGATCGGCAAGGACTACGTGCGCACCGCGCGCGCCAAGGGCCTGGCCGAATCGGTCGTGCTGGTGCGCCACGTGCTGCGCAACGCGCTCATCCCCATCATCACCAGCGCGGGCAGCTACCTGCCCTATGTCTTCCTGGGCAGCCTGGTGTTCGAGAGCTTCTTCGGCCTGCCCGGCCTGGGCGCCTACGTGATCGAGGCCATCGGCAAGCAGGACTTCGCCGTGGTGCGC
This sequence comes from Pseudomonadota bacterium, assembly GCA_046045865.1. Taxonomy (GTDB): domain Bacteria; phylum Pseudomonadota; class Gammaproteobacteria; order Burkholderiales; family Burkholderiaceae_C; genus Sphaerotilus. Next base: position 15,781 of record JBJOKY010000023.1, read on the forward strand.
ACCATGGTCTTCGTGGGCTCGCTGCTCTACATCGCCACCTTCATGCTGATCGACATCGCCTACACCTGGGTCGATCCGCGCGTGCGTCTCGGCTGAGCTGAACCATCACCATGCCCAAATTCGTGTTGCTCTGGACCGATGCCTCGATCTGGCTGCTCGTCATGGCCATGCTGGCCTACGCCGTGATGGTGCTGCGCAGCCCGGCGCTGGTGGCCAACTGGCGCAAGGTCTTCCATGATGCCGCGGCCATGTGCTCGGCCATCGTGCTGCTGCTGTGCCTGCTCGTCACCTTGCTCGACAGCGTGCACTACCGCCGCCTGCTGCCGCCCGTGCAAGGCCAGGCTGCCAGCGGCCCGGCCTACGAGACGCGCACGCGCTCGCTGCTCGACGACATGCTGTCGGCGCTGGTCGAATCGCGCGAATCGACCTACTCGCGTCCGCTGTCCTACGTGAGCTTCACCAAGGAGTCGCTGGAGCAGGGCGGGCAACTCGTGCGCGTGGCACCGCGCCTGAAGTTCGGCGGCGCACACCTGAAGGAGCCCGAATCGCAGTGGCTGCCCGACGTGCTGCAGCGCGCCGCGACCGGCCTGGCCGGTGGTGCCGCCGCCGCCGCCGTGTTGTGCACCGCGCTGCTGCTGGCACTGGCACACAGCCGGCGCGTCAGCCCACGCGTGGCGGCCGGCCAGATCTGGCGCGGCGAAGGTGCCACGCCCTGGCACGCCGCGCTGTGGACGATCTGGGTGCTGGCCCTGGCCATCGGCGTGGCCGCAGCGCTGGCCGGCCCCTACCACGTGCTGGGCACCGACCTGACCGGCAACGACGTGCTCTACCAGGCGCTCAAGAGCATCCGCACCGCCTTCGTCATCGGCACCCTGGCCACGGTGGCCACGCTGCCGCTGGCGGTGGTGCTGGGCATCATGGCCGGCTACTTCCGCAGCTGGGTGGACGAGGTCATCCAGTACGTCTACACCGTGCTCAACTCGGTGCCCAACGTGCTGCTCATCGCCGCGTGCGTGCTGATGGTGCAGGTCTTCCTCGACAAGCACCCCGAGCTGTTCGAGACCGGCGCCGAGCGCAGCGACCTGAAGCTGTTCCTGCTGTGCCTGGTGCTGGGCCTGACCGGCTGGGCCGGCCTGTGCCGGCTGCTGCGCGGCGAGACGCTCAAGCTGCGCGAGCTCGAATACGTGCAGGCCGCCCAGGCCTTCGGCGTGAGCGACACCCGCATCATGGTGCGCCACATCTTTCCCAACGTCGCCCACCTCATGCTCATCGTGACCGTGCTCGAGTTCTCCTCGCTCATCCTCTATGAAGCCGTGCTGAGCTATGTCGGCGTCGGTGTCGACCCGTCGATGAACAGCTTCGGCGGCATGATCAACCTGGCACGCAACGAGATGAGCCGCGACCCGCTGGTGTGGTGGTCCTTCGCCGCAGCCTTCTTCTTCATGGTCACGCTGGTGCTGGCGGCCAACCTGTTCGCCGACGGCGTGCGCGACGCCTTCGACCCGCGCGCGCGGGTCTTCCGGCGCCGCCTGGCGCTACGTACCGGCGCGGGGGCCAAGGCATGAGCACGCTCGCGATGCGCGGCCTGGTGGCGACCGGCCAGGGCCAGGACGGCGCTTCAGCCGGCACGGCCAGCCGCCTGAAGGTGGACAACCTGCATGTCGAGCTCGACAGCGAGTCCGGCCTGGTGCGCGCCATCGACGCGCTGCGCCTGACACTGGCGCGCGGCGAGACCTTCGCGCTGGTGGGCGAATCCGGCTGCGGCAAGAGCATGACTGCGCTGGCGCTGATGCGCCTGCTGCCCGAGAACGGCCGCGTCGCGCGCGGCTCGCTCGACCTGGGCGGCACCGAGCTGCTCGACCTGCCCGAGGCCGAGATGCGCGCCGTGCGCGGCGGGCGCATCGGCATGATCTTCCAGGAGCCCGCGACCAGCCTGAACCCGGTGATGAAGGTAGGCGACCAGCTGGTCGAGGCCATCGAGGCGCACACCCAGTGGCGCGGCCACGCGGCGCGCACCAAGGCGATCGACTGGCTCAGGCGCGTGGGCATCCCCGAGCCCGACAAGCGCATCGACGACTACCCCTTCCGCATGAGCGGCGGGCAGAAGCAGCGCGTCATGATCGCCATGGCGCTGGCGGCCGAGCCCGACTTCCTGGTCGCCGACGAGCCGACCACGGCGCTGGACGTGACCATCCAGCAGCAGATCCTGGACCTGCTGCTGGACCTGCAGCGCGAACATGGCATGGGCCTGCTGCTCATCACGCACGATCTGGCCGTCGTGTCGGGCATGGCCCAGCACGTGGCGCTGATGTACGCCGGCCAGATCGTCGAGGTGGCCAGCGCGGCCGAGTTCTTTGCCGCACCGCGCCATCCCTACGCCCGGCTGCTGCTGCAGGCGCTGCCCGACAGCAGCAAGCGTGGCCAGTCGCTCGCCGCCATCGCCGGCACGGTGCCGCCGCTGCACCTCGAATTCACCGCCTGCCGCTTTGCGCCGCGCTGCGCCCTGGCGCACGCCGCCTGCCACGCCGCGCCGCCTGCGCTGCGCGACCTGCCGGGCGCACGCGCGGTGCGCTGCGTGCTGGATCTGACACATGCGCCGGATGCCGCTGCGCCGTCCGAACAGGCCGCCAGCCTGGCTGCGGCGCAGCCGCTCGCCACGGCCAGCGCCGTCTCTGCCGGAGCCGCCGTCCCCGCCACGCTGCTGGACGTGCGCGGCGTGAGCGTGCGTTTCGTGCGGCGCAGCCCGCTGCTGCAGCGCCGCCAGGGCGAATTCGTCGCGGTGGACGGTGTGTCGCTGCGCATCGCGGCCGGCCGCACCCTGGCCCTGGTGGGCGAGTCCGGCTGCGGCAAGACCACCTTCGGCAAGGCCGTGACCCAGCTGCTGCGCCGCTCGGCCGAGATCCAGGGCGAGGCGCTGTTCGAGGGCCAGAACCTGTTCGCCCTGCAGGGCGAGGCCTTGCGGCGTGCGCGCGGGCGCATCCAGATGATCTTCCAGGACCCCTTCGCCTCGCTCAACCCGCGCATGCGCGTGGCCGACGTGCTGGAGGAAGGCCTGCTCGCGCTGCGCCCCGAGATGGATGCCGCCGCCCGGCGCGGGCGCATCACCGCGCTGGTCGAGCAGGTGGGCCTGCGTGCCGACGCGCTGCAGCGCTACCCGCACGAGTTCTCGGGCGGGCAGCGCCAGCGCATCGCCATCGCGCGGGCGCTGGCGGTCGAGCCGGCGCTGATCGTCTGTGACGAGCCGACCTCGGCGCTGGACGTGTCGGTGCAGGCGCAGATCCTCAACCTGCTGCGCGAGCTGCAGGCACGCACCGGCGTGGCGCTGCTGTTCATCACGCACAACATCGGCGTGGTCGAGTACATCGCGCACGAGGTGGCCGTCATGCAGAAGGGCAGGCTGGTCGAGTACGGCAGCGCCGACACGGTGCTGGGTGCGCCTTCGCACGCCTACACGCGCACGCTGCTCGCAGCGGTGCCCCGGCTGATGCGGGCGGGTTGAGCTGGCGGTGATGCGTGCACGGCTGCGTCGGTGCCCGCAGCCGGCATCTGCCCGGCAGGACCACACACCTATTTCGTCGCAGCGTACCCGCGCCGGGCCGACTCCACCGCCGCGATGTCGATCTTCGTCATCTCCATCATGGCCTCGAAGGCGCGCTTGGCCGCGGCCGGGTCGGGGTCGGTGATGGCCTCGGTCAGCGCACGCGGGGTGATCTGCCAGTTCAGGCCCCACTTGTCCTTGCACCAGCCGCAGGCGCTGGGCTGGCCGCCGTTGCTGATGATGGCGTGCCACAGGCGGTCGATCTCGGCCTGGTCGGCGGTGGCGACCTGGAATGAGAACGCCTCGGTGTGCGCAAACATCGGCCCGCCGTTCAGACCCAGGCAGGGGATGCCCAGCACGCTGAACTCGACCGTCAGGATGTCGCCCTGCTTGCCCATGGGGTAGTCACCCGGGGCGCGGTGCACGGCATGCACGGCACTGTCGTCGAAGGTGCGGGCGTAGAACTCGGCGGCTTCCAGGGCGGTGCCGTCGTACCACAGGCACACGGTGTTCCGGGGGGCGGGGCGAGCGGGGGTGTCCGTCATGATCGGTCTCCTGGGGGGGGGCGCGCGGGCCGGGCTGGGCAGGGTGCGGTGATGCGCCGTGATGCCCGGTGATGCGCGGTGATGGTAGTCAGACCGCCGGGTGTTTGACCGGGCTCAGGGTCCGGTCTTGTCCGGCGATAGGCGCTGGTGCAGGCGAGGTCGAATCGCGCCGTGCGGCTAACCGACCCGCGTCTGGCTAGCAGGAAGGCCCGAGGACCATGCTGGAGTCGATCACCTTAGCCCGGCGCCTGGCGCTGCTCGTGGGCTGTGCCCTGCTGGGCATCATCGTGCTGGCCGGCGTGTTCCTGGCCAGCGAGCGCCGCCTGGTGATCGAGGGGCGGCAGGGCGACGTACGCCACGCCGTGGAGGTGGCCCACGGCGTGCTGGCGCATTTCCACGAGCAGGCGCGCCTGGGCCGGCTGGACGATGGCCAGGCCCGCGCCCAGGCCCTGGCGGCGGTGAAGGCGCTGCGCTACGGCGTAGGCGCCAGCGAGTACTTCTGGATAAACGACATGCAGCCGCGCATGGTGATGCACCCCACCCCACCCGGCCGGAACTGGATGGCACCGAGCTGGCGCACAACCAGGATCCGGACGGCAAGCGGCTGTTCGTCGCCTTTGTCGAGACCGTGAAGGCTTCCGGCGCCGGTTTCGTCGACTACCAGTGGCCCAGGCCGGTAGCGATCAGCCGGTGCACAAGGTGTCCTAGGTGATGGGCTTCGCGCCCTGGTGCTGGCCGGTCTGATGCTGGGCGCCGAGCCCGCCACCGTGAGCGCGGTGGCGCACCACATCGCGGCGGGCGACCTGGGCGTGGCGATCGCGCTGCGGCCCGGTGACCGGGGCAGCGTGCAGCACGACATCAGCGCCATGCGCGATGCGCTGTGCGGCCTGGTCGGGCGGGTGCGCGAGGGCGCTGAATCGGTCGCCACCGCCAGCGCGCAGATCGCCCAGGGCAACCTGGACCTGAGCCGGCGCACCGAGCAGGAAGCCGTGGCGCTGGAGCAGACCGTGGTCTCGATCGCCCGGCTGGGTGACACCCTGCGCCGGACCGCCGAGCATGCCGGCCAGGCCAGCACGCTGGCGCACGGCGCCTGGGGCGTCGCGGCGCGCGGCGGCGAGGTGGTGGCGCGCGTGGTCGAGACCATGAGGGGCATCGACGCCGGCTCCAGGCGCATCGCCGACATCACCGGCGTGATCGACGGCATCGCTTTCCAGACCAACATCCTGGCGCTCAACGCCGCGGCCGAGGCCGCGCGTGCGGGCGAGCAGGGTCGCGGCTTCGCGGTCGTGGCGGCCGAGGTGCGCAGCCTGGCCAGCCGCTCGGGCGTCGCGGCGCGCGAGATCAAGCAGCTCATCGCCGACAGCGAGGGCCGGGTCGAGCAGGGCTTGGCCCTGGTCGACATGGCGCTGGCCACCATGACCGAGGTGGTTGGCGCCATCGGCCGCGTCACCGCGCTGATGGACGAGATCAGCGCCGCCAGCGCCGGGCAGAGCCAGGGCGTGGATCTGGTCGGCAAGGCGGTCACGCAGATGGACCAGGCCACGCAGCACAACGCCGCGCTGGTGGAGCAAAGTGCCGCCACGGCCGAGAGCCTGAAGCAGCAGGCCGGTGACGAGATAGCCGCCGATGGGCACCGACCCGTCGGCGTTGCGCGTGCCTTCGGTGATGACGCTGAAGCTTTCGGAACCACTCTGGCCGGCCAGCTGCAGGTCGTAGTTCCAGGAGATGTCGGCGTGCGCCGC
>JBJOKY010000179.1:0-8820 GCA_046045865.1 Pseudomonadota bacterium
GATGCTCGCCGTCGTGCTGGCCTGGTCGGTGATGACGTAGTTGCCCACGTCGGTGCCGCTGTAGCTGCTGCTCAGCGCGACGGTCTTGCCTGCACCGGCATTCTTGTCCGCGAACTGGCCCGTGACCGTCACCAACACGTTGTCGCCGGCGATGAAGCTGGCCGCCGCACCGGCCGTGTTCAGCGTGGCCGTGCGTGTGGCGTCATAGGTCTTGTCGGCTGCCGTGATGCCGCCCACCGTCACCGCACGGGCAGTGATTGCCGCGCCAGCCACCGGGCTGGCCCCGATGACGTAGTTGGCGGCATCCACGCCCGACAGGGCCAGGCCGGTATCGATGATGACAGACTTGTTGGTCCCGACGTTCTTGTCCGCAAAGTGCCCGGTCACCGTACCTGCAGCGTTGATGGTGACGTCTTCCGCGCCGACCACGCGGCCGTCCAGCGCAGTAGTGCCATTCTTGGCAATCTGTGCGGCAGCAACGTTCACGGTCGCATTGAGCGTGCCGTCATAGGTACGCGACACACCCGTCAGGCCGCTGACGTTGATGGACTTGGCGACGATGCTGCCGGCAAAGGTCTGCACGTCCTGGCCGACATCGAACGCGTAGTTCGCGCCCACACCAACCGGATTGAAGCTGTTGCTGACCGTGATCGTGGTGGCGTCGGCCACGTTCTTGCTGTTGTACGTGCCGGTCTGGGACAGGGCCAGGCTCTCACCAGCCACCACGCCGCTGAATGTGCTCGAGAACTGCGCGGCATTCGATCCGTCGTAGACCTTGCTGGCAGTCACCGTGGTGGCGACGGTCAGCAAGGCCTTGTCGATCGTGCCCACGCCAGCCGCCACGGCCGTGGCCGACGGGTCGACCAGATCGTAGCCATAGACCGGAACCCCGGTGGCGCCATCGGTAGCACGCACAACAATGTTGGAAGCGACCACATTGACGGCGGTGGCGGCATTCTTGCCCGCATAGGCCAGGTCGCCAGTCAGGGTGATGCTGTCGCCATCGATGGCGCCACTGGCGGCAGCCAGCGTCAGGTTGGCGGCGCCGGCGGCGCTGATCGCAGTGGTGCCGTCATAGCGCTTGCTCACCGCACCCGTGGCGGTCAGCGTGGCATCCAGCTGGGGCGCCACCGTGTAGAACACGCCGTTGCCACCCTGCGCCGGGGTGCTGATGTTGAAGAAGGCGTTGTACTGCTTGAAGTCGTAGGCCAAGCCACCGCGCACGTCACCCGCCGGGTCGGACGTCCACACCTGCCAGTTGCTGTTGGGCGTGCTAAGCGCGCTCGGGCCGGCGTTGTTGATGAAATTGCCGGTCGCGTGCAGCACCAGGGCGTCAGGGGTGGCTGCGGTGGACTCGAGCGCCGCATTAAGGATGATGTTGTTGCCCGCGTCCAGCTGCAGCGCGCGGCCGACAGACACGACCGCGTTCACGGTGATGTTGTTGTCTGCCTGCAGGATGACGGTGCTCGCGCCAGGCGTCATGTTGGCCACGTCGGCCGGCGTGATGCCGCCCGGCGCACCGGCAGACACCCACACCGCGCCGGCACCCGCACGATTGACGTCGAGCGGATCGCTCCAGTACGGGCTGGCCACGACGTAGTCGCCATTGGACAGGGCAATCACGCTGCGCGAGCCGATCTGGTCGCCGAATGTCGTGCCGATCAGCGAATTGGGCGCCCCCACCTCCTCACCGACGAAACCAGTGCCGTCGCGCCAGGTGACCGCCCCCAGATTGCCGCCCCATTCGGGGCTGACCACGACATAGTTGTTGTTGTTCAGCTCGACGATGCGCTGGCCGTCCAGCGTGCCCGAGCTGACGTGGTCGTACGACGCCGTGCCGTACAGCGAGTTGGCGATGCTGACCGCCGTGCCCACGTCCGCACCATCGATCAGCGCGCCCGGACGCCAAGTGGCAGCACCGGCCTCGACGCCACCATCGGCTGCGAAGGTGTTGGTCCACAGGTAGCTCGACACGACGTAGTTGCCGTTGCGCAAGGCCGTGACGCCACCTATGCCGACCTGATCCAGGGCGTTTTCGCCGTAAAGCGAATTGGTGCTGCTGACCACACCCGAGGTCCCGGCATTGGCATCCACCCAGGTCACCGCGCCCTCGGCGCTGCCCGGCGTGCCGCTTAGGCTCCAGTTCGGGCTGCTGACAACGAACTTGCCGTTCAGCACGCCATCATTAGCCAGTGCCGTGACACCGGCCGAACCGACCTGATCGCCCTCGGTGACACCCGTCAGCGAGTTGGCACGCGACACGATACCCGCGCCGTTGACGATCCCCACGCCGTTGTCGATGGACGGATCCACCACGGTGACCGCGCCAACGGTGGGCGTCACCACGTCGTAGGTGCCCGCCGTGTTGAGCACGGAATCGTTCCATTGCGAACTCACGACCACATAGCGGCCGCGGTCCAGCGCCACGACGCCGTTGTAGCCGACCTGGTCGCGATCGGCCGTGCCGATCAGTGAGTTGGCGGCCGAGACCTGCGAATCCACATCCGCACCCGTGCCACTGCGCCAGGTCACGGCGCCAGCTTCCACCACGAAGGTGTCCACCGTATTGTGCGTCCAGCTAGGGCTGGCCACGACGTAGTTGCCATCGCTCAGCGCAGTGACGCCACCGCTGCCTATGAAGTCCACGCCGTTCACATCACCCAGCAGCGAGTGGTTGGCAGTCACCAGACCCACCGTGCCGCCGTTGTTGCCATCGGCCCAGGTCACGGCACCGGAACCGAAGTTCCAGTAATAGCTGTTGACCACGTAGTGACCGTTGGTCAGCGCAGTGACCCCGCCGACGCCTATGCTGTCGAAGGGGTTCTCGCCCACCAGCGAGTTGGCGGCGGTGACCTCGCCGGACACGCCACCACCGATGTTGCCGTTGCCCCAGGTCGCCGCACCAGCATACGACTGCCAGTTCGGGCTGACGACGACATAGTTGCCGTTGCCCGTCAGCGCCACGATGCCACCGGCGCTGACCGCGTCGCCCGGCGTGGTGCCCACCAGCGAATTGGCGACCGAGACCTCGCCGATCGTGCCGGTCGTGCCGTTGCCCCAGGTCGCCGCACCGGTCTGGAACAGCCAGTCAGGGCTCGCCACGACATAGTTGCCGTTGCTCAGGGCCGTGACGCCCAGCGAGCCGACGCGGTCGCCGTCGGTTGTGCCGACCAGGGAGTTGGCCGTCGAGACGGCTGAATTGGCGATGGCCAGGCCAGAGCGCCAGGTCACCGCGCCGACCTGGAAGCCCGTCAGCGGTTCGTGCCACTGAGGGCTGGCGACCACGAAGTTGCCGTTCGTCAGCACGGTCACGCCGCCGCTGCCCACCGCGTCGCCAAAGGTCGTGCCGTACAGCGACGACAGCAGCGCGCCGTCGCTGACCCGATAGGTGTATACAGCACCGGTATACAGATCCGGCGGCGTATTCGCGTTGCCGGCGAAGTTGTCATCCGGCGTGGCCACGACCACGTTGCCATTGCCCAGGTCGTAGACACCGCCCGAGCCATGACCTTCGCCGGTGGTCGAGTCGACATTGGCCAGGTCGGTGAAGCTGGTGGCGCTGCCCTGTCCGATCACCAGGTCGAACGGATCCAGCAGCAGTGTGCCCCCGGTGCCGGGGTCGGCCGTACCGCCGAAACGCAGCTCGGCCTTGGCCGAGATCTCGATGAATCCGTGCGGGCCGGTGCGGGCGTCACCACCGTAGCTGGTGTCGCCGTCCGACCACACGACGATCCTGCCGTCGCTGCCGCTGGCGCTGAGCACGCTGCCCTTGCCCACGTGGGTGTTGCCGGCATTGGCCAGGCCGGCCATGCCCGCGTGGCCGCCGTGGGCATCACCGCCCAGCAGGATGGTGCCGCCATGGGTGATGCCGTCGGCCGAGACCTGCGCCCCGGCCAGGTTGAGGTTGGCCCCGCTGGCCACGACCGAGCCGCCCGTGGCGCCGTCGGCGCTCAGGCTGCCCGACAGGTAGACCAGGTGTTCGCCAGCCGCGACGACCGAGCCGCCCGCCGTGGCGCCATCGGCGTGCACTTCGCCCTGGACCGTCTGCAGCAGCGTGTGGCTGGCCTGCAGCCTGACCGTGCCGCCCTGGCCGCTTGCGCCGTCGGCCTGGATCACGCCACCTTGCAGGATGCCGTTGCCGCTCAGCGTGATGCTGCCGCCGTCGGCGCCGTTGGCCAGCAGGGCGCCGCTGTTGTCGACGATGTCGCCGGCCAGCTCGATCACGCCGTTGCGCTGCACCAGGCCACGCGCCTCGACACGGCCGCGGTTGTTCACCACGGCACGCACCAGGTCGTCGGCCGCGCGGGCGCTCAGGCGCACCTGGCCGCCGTCGGCCGTGATCACGCCGCTGTTGTCGACCAGCGCACGCGCCGCACCCGCGTCCAGCGCCAGGCTGAGCAGGCCGTCGCCGTTGAAGTCCAGCGTCGCCGCCGTGCCGGCCGCCAGCTGCACGCTGCCCAGGCGGGCGCTGATCGTGCCGCTGTTGTCCACCTGGCCGCCCAGCATGGCGATGTAGCCGCCCTGGTCGGCGCTCAGGCTGCCTTCGTTGCGCACCAGGCCGCCACGGCCGGCGAACTTGAGCCGGCCGGCGGCGAAGTCCGCGTCGCTGATGTCCAGCGTGCTGGCCAGCAGGCCGTGCACGTTGACCTCGGCACCCTTGCCGAACAGCACGCCGTTCGGGTTGACCAGGAAGACCTGGCCGTTGGCCTGCAACTTGCCGTAGATCTGGCTGGGGTCGTTGCCGACGATGCGGTTGAGTGCCACCGCATCGGCACCGGGCTGCACGTAGACCACGCTGGCCTGGCTGCCGATGTTGTAGGTGGACCAGTTGATCGTCGTGCGGTTGCTCGCCTGGTTGACGGTCAGCTGGTTGCCCGCCTGGTTCAGCGCGGTGTTGCCCGACACCACCTTGCCACCGGTGGGCAAGGCCCCCGGGTCGAGCGCCCAGGCCTGGCCCGACAGGGTGAGGCCGGCGGCGTACACGCCCAGCGCCCCCAGGCGCAGGGCGCTGCCGGCGCTGCGGGTGCTGCCCTTGCCACGGCCGCGCGCGGTTTCGGGTGCGGGCACGTGAGAGGCGCTGAGGGCATTCCAGACCAGGCGGTAGTTGCGGTTCATGGCGTCATCGATCTATCTGGGCGGCACGGGGGCCGCAGGTGTAAGGGGGCGGCCTGAGCGCCGCGCTGGCTGGAGGTGCGGGGGCAGCGCCCCCGCTCAGGCGGTGTGCGCCGGGGTCAGAAGACCTTGCTGAGCAGCAGCCACAGGCGCGGGCCGCGTTCGGTCTGGTTCTCGTCGCTGCGCAGCGGCGCGGCGGCGGCGGCCTGCAGCTGCAGGCCGGCCGGCAGGGCGGCATCGACGCCCACGCCCAGCGCGCTGAGCTGGCGCTTGTTCTTGGCGACGTCGCTGTCCTGGGGCTTGTGTGCCACACGGCCGGCGCCTATGTCGGCGAACACCTTGGCGCGCAGCGGACCGAAGAAGCGCGAGAGCTCGACCGTGGCCTGCACACCGTCATCGGTGCCCGCCGCGCCGGAAGCGTAGGCGCGCACGCCCTGCACGCCGCCGAGCGAGAACTTCTCGGACGAATCCAGGTTCTTGAACGCCCACTGACCGCCCACGCGCAGACCGGCGTACAGGTTGTCGGCCAGCACACGCTGGTGCTCGTAGCTGCCGGCCAGCTTGGTATAGGTGCCGGCGGTGCGGGCGACATCGCCACCAGGCGCGACATCCTTCAGGTGCAGGCGCCCAACGGTCAGGGTCAGCGCGCCGAGGTGGCTGCCTTCGGCCTCCTGGCGGTTGCCCGACAGGCCCAGCGCCAGCACCTCGGCACTCTTGCGGCTCGACTTGCTGTCCAGGCGATCGTCGAAGCGCTTGATGTCCAGCGACAGCTGCGCCTGGGCACTGGCCAGGCGGCTGCGCTGCAGCGAGGCCAGGCCGTACAGCGTCAGGTCGGTGGCGTCGCCGTCGGACTTCAGGCTGGTGAAGTCCTTGCCCAGCTTGTAGTTGAGTGCCGAGAACGCCACGCCGGCCTGGTGGCCCGCGCTGCCCACCGGGTGCTGCCAGGCCAGGCGGCCGTAGCTCATGCCGGCGCCCGAGGTGGCCACGTTGGCGTCCAGGCTGTCGCCCAGATCCAGGGCGTTGGCCAGGGTCAGGCGTCCGGACAGCCGGGTGCGCCCGGTGTAGCGGTTGCCGTAGTTGTCCAGCGAGACGCTGCCGCCCAGGCTCCGGCCACCTTGTACCTGCACGTCGAGGTCGGTCGTGCCCACGGCCTGGCCGGGGCGCAGCACCGATTGCACCTTCACGCCGGGCAGGTCGCTCAGGCGCAGCAGGCCTTCCTCGAGCGGCGCACTGCGCAGCGGCTCACCCGCCTTGATGCCGGCCAGATAGGGTTCGATCTTCTTCGGGTCCAGCGGCGCGGCTGCCTGGATATTCACGCGGCCGAGTTGCCCTTCCACCACGGCAATTTCCACCGCGCCATTCTCGATACGTTGCGCCGGCAGGAATGCACGCGCCAGCACATAACCCCGGGCGCGGTAATAGGCAGATATCTTGTCGGCCAGCCCCTGGAGTTGCGAGAAATCGAGTTCACGCCCCACCGCGTCCTGCACCTGGGCGCGCACCTCGGTGGCGTCCAGGCTGACGACGCCGCTGAGCGTCAGCGTGCGCAGCGTCAGCTTCACGTCGGCCGGCGCAGCCTGTCCCTTGCCGGCGGCCTGTTCGCGTGGCAGCACCTCGGCCCGCGTGACGGGCACGGCCTGCAGGCCGCTGCCCTGCGGCGTCTGGCGCAGCAGGTCGCCGGCATTCGGGGCGGCATTCGGCGTGGCACCGAAGCCGAGCACCGGAATCAGTGCCAACGTGCACGAAGCGAGCGGCGCCCAGGGCGCGGACAAACGGTTGGAAGACTTCATGGGTGGGTCGTCACTTGATTTGTGGGGGTGCTTGAAAACTCGCCGCCATGCTAGGCAAGCCGGCCTCAAACCCGTGTTCAAAAAACACGCGGCGGGTTATTCGCCCCACTCACCCCCCTTGTTTGCGGGAGTATCTGGAGCGACACCTGTGGTGCTCACCTAACGGTTTTCCGGAGGTGTAAAAACCGGCTCGCGACATATTCCCGAATCGGCACTTTCGGAATTGGAGGTAGATTGACCAGATTCGGCGGATATTTGTAAGCAGTTCTTTACACGCCACGCACCCGTGCGACAGGCAGGGATTCACACGCCGCACCCCTTGCAGCCATACCCATCCGATATAGCTGCTAGTGCAAGACCATGACTTGCCGGCATGGATGGCGGTAGCCAGAATGTGCCCAACCTTTCACGCGAGGCGTCATGAACCAGACCGCAGCAGGCAGCCGGCAGATCCGCGGCATCTCCTCGATGGCGACGCGCCAATTGCTGGCCGAACTGACCGGGCTGTACACGCGCAGCGCCGGGCCTGCTGCCGTGCCGCTGCACATCGAGTCGGTCGGCGGCGTGGACGCCGCGCGGCGGGTGACGGCCGGCGAGGCGTTCGACCTCGTCGTGCTGGCCGCCGACGCCATCGACAAGCTGCTCGCCATCGGGCGCCTGCTGCCCGGCAGCCGGGTCGACCTGGTGCGATCCGGCGTGGCCGTGGCGGTGCGTGCGGGTGCCGCCCTGCCCGATCTGGGCAGCGAGGACGCGGTGCGCCGCGCCGTGCTGGCTGCCGCCAGCCTGAGCTACTCCACCGGGCCCAGCGGCGTGGCGCTGGCCCGGCTGTTCGAGCGCTGGGGCATCGCCGACGAGATCAAGCCGCGCATCGTGCAGGCACCGCCCGGCGTGCCGGTGGGCTCGCTGGTGGCAGGCGGCCAGGTCGAGCTGGGCTTCCAGCAGCTCAGCGAGCTGATCCACCTGGACGGCATCACCATCGTCGGCGCGCTGCCGCCGGCGATCCAGATCATCACCACCTTCTCGGCCGGCATCGGCGTCGAATCGGCGCAGGCCGACGCGGTGCGCGAACTTCTGGCCGCCCTGAACGCGCCGGCCGCCGACGCCATCAAGCGTCGCCAGGGCATGGACCCCGCCTGAACGGCATCAGCGCCTGCGCCGCCCCCATCCGATTTCCACCGGAGCCACTCCATCATGATCATCGACGTCCACGGCCACTACACCACCGCGCCGGCCGCCCTCGGCGCCTGGCGCGACCTGCAGATTGCAGCGCTCAAGGACCCGAGCAAGGCGCCCAAGGCCAGCGAGCTCAAGATCAGCGACGACGAGCTGCGCGAGTCCATCGAGACGAATCAGTTGAAGCTGATGAAGCAGCGCGGCAGCGACCTGACCATCTTCAGCCCGCGCGCCAGCTTCATGGCGCACCACATCGGCGACTTCAACACCAGCTCGACCTGGGCAGCCATCTGCAACGAGCTGTGCTACCGCGTCAGCCAGCTCTTCCCGGACCATTTCATCCCGGCCGCCATGCTGCCGCAGTCGCCCGGCGTGGACCCGACCACCTGCATCCCCGAGCTGGTGAAGTGCGTCGAGCAATACGGCAACGTCGGCATCAATCTCAATCCGGACCCGTCCGGCGGCCACTGGACCAGCCCGCCGCTGAGCGACCGCAGCTGGTACCCCATCTACGAGAAGATGGTCGAGTACGACATCCCGGCCATGATCCACGTGAGCACCAGCTGCAACGCGTGCTTTCACACCACCGGCGCGCACTACCTGAACGCGGACACGACGGCCTTCATGCAGTGCCTGACCAGCGACCTGTTCAAGGACTTCCCGACGCTGAAGTTCCTGATCCCGCACGGCGGCGGCGCGGTGCCCTACCACTGGGGCCGTTTCCGCGGCCTGGCGCAGGAGCTGA
>JBJOKY010000180.1:0-8813 GCA_046045865.1 Pseudomonadota bacterium
GCATGCGCGGGCGGGCGTGGCCCTTGACGCGGCGCAGCAACTCGCTCGCAGCCGGCTGGCCGGGCACGATGCGGGCGCGGTCGGCCGCGCTGGTCGCCGCCGCATGGCTGGTGAGCACATAACCCTCGGGCGCTGGCCCGAGCTGGCCCTGCGGCGCGTGGCAGCGCGTGCAGCGGGTGGCGAGGATGGGCGCCACGTCGCGCCAGGTCGGCACGCCATCCGGCGCCCGTGCGCCGGCCGGGGCACTTGCCGGCGCCACGGCGCCTGGCGTGGCCGCTGCACCGGGCGCCAGCCCCTGGTCTATCCAGGCGCGCAGCAGCGCCAGGTCGGCGTCGCCGATGTAGGGCGGGCCGGTGAGCGGCATGCGCGGCTGGCTGCGCCCGTCCAGGCGCCGCACCAGTTCGCTGCCGGCGGCATCGCCCGCCTTGACGACCGGGCCGCGCGCGCTGCCGGCCAGCACGCCGGCCAGGCTGTCCAGGCGCAGGCCCAGCGGGGCATTGGCGCCCTGGTGGCAAAGCACGCAGTCGCGCGCGAGCAGGGGCTGCACGGCGTCGAAACCGGTCTGCGCAGCCACGCCGCTCGCCGTGCCCAGTGTCAAGGTCGCACCCAGGGCCAGGGCGTGCAGGCGCCGGACGATGCGCGGAGGATCACGCAACATGGTCATCGCCCCAGCAGTTCGTCGGCCCAGAGCGCGTCGAGGTTCTTGAACTTCCAGGCCTCGGGGGATTCCACGCCGACGAGCTTGTCCTGGCAACCCGGCGCGCCCAGGTCGATCAGCTCGGGCGTGATGGGCAGCATGGCCTTGGTCGAGAAGAAGGCCTTGACGCGCGGCGTGAGCAGCGAGCCGGTGCCGCGTCCGGCCACCACGGCCAGCCGGCCGGACTGCAGCCGCACCAGGGTGCCGACGGGGTAGATGCCCACCGTCTTGACGAAGGCCTGGAACAGCAGCGGGTCGAAGTGGCCCTTCCACTGCGCCATCTGGCGGATGGCGTCGCCCGGATCCCAGGCGGCCTTGTAGGGCCGCGCCGAGGTGATGGCGTCATAGACGTCGCAGATCGCGCCCAGGCGGGCGTGCAGGCTCAGGCGCTCGGGCGGCAGGGCCTCGGGATAGCCGCTGCCGTCGACCTTCTCGTGATGGTGCAGGCACACGTCCAGCGTGATCGGGCACTCGATGCCGCCCTGGCGCAGGATCTCGTGGCCCCAGGCCGGGTGGCGCTTCATGAGCGCGAACTCGGCGTCGGTCAGCCGCCCGGGCTTGTTGAGCACCTCCAGCGGCACGCGCGCCTTGCCCATGTCGTGCAGCATGCCCGCCAGGCCGAGCCGGCGCACCTCGTCGTCGGGCAGCTTGAGGGCGCGCGCCAGCGCCACCATGAGCGTGCAGACCGCGACCGAGTGCAGATAGGTGTATTCGTCGCGATGCTTCAGGCGCACCAGGCTGACCAGCGCGCCCGGGTCGCTCGCCACCGAACCGATGATGGCGTCGACCACCGGCGCGCAGCCTTCGGTGTCGATCGCCTTGCCCATGCGCGCCTCGGTGTAGAGCGACTGCACCTTGTCGCGCGCCTGGCGGCAGATCACACTGGCGCGTGCGCCGTGGCCGGCGTGCCGGTCGAGCCCGGCGGGCACCGGCGTGTCCTCGCCGGGCTGCTCCTGCTCGGCGTCGATCTGGCCGAGTTCGGCCTCGGCCTCGCGTCCGGCCTGCTCGAGCGACACGCCGCCGGCCACGTCCAGGCCCTTGCCGGTGTCTATCCAGGCCTCGCGGATCGAGCAGCCGCGGATGCGCTCCAGATCCGCCGGGTCACGCAGCACGAAGCGCGTGCGCCAGAACGGGTGGTCCATCCACGACCCGCACAGCTCGTGCAGGTGCATGCCCAGGCGGAGCTGGTCGACAGGAATACGTTTGAGCATTTCCGCAACATTGTCGGCGTCCGGGGAGCTATCGACGCGATGCCAGTCAAACCTGAGGCCTGCCGGCGCGCAATTTCCGGCATCAGGCCCGACCTGGGACGAAAAAGCCGCCTCGAGGGCGGCTTTCGGTGCACGTGCAGCCGGTACCCGCGGGCGCCGGTGCGTGCTGGGGTACGTCAGCGGAACTTGGGGTTGGGCACCACGGCCAGTTCGCCCGGCAGGCTGGCGATGTAACCGGCCAGCTGCTTGAGCTCGGCGTTGCTGAACGGTGCTGCCATGCCGCCCATGATGGCATTGGCGCGCCCGACGTTGGCGTTGTTGGTGGTCTTGTAGGCCTTCAGCGCGGCAAAGACGTAGTCTGCGTGCTGGCCGGCCAGCTTGGGGTAGGCCGGGTCGATGGGCTTGTTCAGGCCCTCGCCGTGGCAGGAGGCGCAGTTGCCTTTCTTCAGCAGTTCAGCCACGGCTGGCGCCGGAGCGGGCGCCGCTGCACTGCTGGGTTTGACCTGGGCGGCGTAGAAGGCCGCCAGGTCGGCGATGTCGGCGTCGCTCAGCGAGCCGGCGATGCCGCGCATGGTCGGATGCTTGCGCTCACCCTTGCGATAGCCGGTCAGGGCCGCGCTGATGTACTTGGCGCTCTGGCCGGAGATCATCGGCACCTGGTAGACCTCGGGGAAGCTGGCCTTGTAGCCCTCGATGCCGTGGCAGCCGATGCACATGGCCGCCTTGGTCTTGCCCTGTTCGGCGTTGCCAGAAGCGTCCTGCGCCTGCGCCGACGACACTGCAGCCGTCATGAAGAGCACTGTCGCCACGAATGTCGTCTTTGTCATAACTTTTTGAGGAGGGTCAAGCAAATTAAGTCGCGCATTATAGAAACACAGCCTGCAACACTTGTGGTGTCAAAGCCGCAGACCGCGCTTCGAGACTCAGTGATAGCCCTTGGTTATCGGACTGGCGTTCGCCTGGGAATTTGTGTTCACAATCCGCGATGACACCTGCGCCTGGCGTCGCCCTCCTCCACGCCTCCAGCCGGATGCAAGGCTCATCATGACCCTGACCGAATTGCGTTACATCGTGGCCGTGGCGCGCGAACACCACTTCGGCCGTGCGGCCGAGGCCTGTTTCGTGTCGCAACCCACCTTGTCGGTGGCGATCAAGAAGGTCGAGGAAGAGCTCGAGGTGAAACTCTTCGAGCGCGGCGGCACCGAGGTCACCGTCACGCCACTGGGCGAGGAGATCGTGCGCCAGGCCCAGGCCACACTGGACAGCGCCGCGGCCATCAAGGAAATCGCCCGACGGGGCAAGGATCCGCTGGCCGGTCCGCTGCGCCTGGGCGTGATCTACACCATCGGCCCCTACCTGCTGCCCGATCTGGTGCGCCAGGCGATCGAGCACGTGCCGCAGATGCCGCTGCTGCTGCACGAGAACTTCACCGTGCGGCTGCTGGAGATGCTGCGCACGGGTGAACTCGACTGCGCCATCATGGCCGACCCCTTCCCCGACACCGGACTGGCAGTGGCGCCCCTGTACGACGAACCCTTCGTCGTGGCCGTGCCGGCCCAGCATGCGCTGGCGCAGCGCGAGCAGATCTCCACCACCGAACTCAAGCAGGAGACCATGCTGCTGCTGGGCGCCGGCCACTGCTTCCGCGACCATGTGCTGGAGGTCTGCCCCGAATTTGCGCGTTTTGCCAGCGACGCCGAGGGCATACGCAAGAGCTTCGAGGGCTCGTCGCTGGAGACGATCAAGCACATGGTGGCCTCGGGCATGGGCGTCACCGTGGTGCCGCAGCTGTCGGTGCCGCGCGTGCCGGTGATCGATCCGCGCCCGCTGGTCCACTACCTGGACTTCTCGGCGCCAGCGCCGTCGCGCCGCGTCGTGCTCGCCTGGCGGCGTTCGTTCACCCGCTACGAGGCGATCGCGGCGCTGCGCAACATCATCTACGCCTGCGAGCTGCCCGGCGTGCACCGCCTGACCGCCTGAGCGCCACGCCACCGCCGCCCCCCCGGACAGGAGGCGCGGGCAGGTGCCGCGCCGGATCACCGCAGCCGCCGGGTGCAGGCCTTGCGCATGCTCAAGTTGATCCCGCGCGCGCCGAAACACAGGGCAAACCGTTGCCGGCCCGCCGGCTCACCGACTGCCCACCGCCTGTTCCAGGCCCACCCCATGTCCACCCAGCCCAACACCCAGGCGCCCGCAGCCGCTGCGGCGTCCAGTGCCACGACCGCCGCGTCCGTCAGCGCGCGCACCGGCGGGTCGGCCAGCCCCGCCGCTGGCGCCGGCAAGTCCGACGACAGCGGCGCACGGCGCGTCGGCGACCGCCGCCAGCCCGGCAACCGGCGCAGGAGCGGGCGCAACTCCGACGAGCACATCGCCGGACGGCTGCGCATCGCACAGTACGGTGCCACCGTGCGCGGCCTGCCGCTGACCCTGGGCGGCACCCTGGTGCTGGCCACGATGATCGCCGCCCTGTCACCCGGGCTGGTCGACAACGCCGTGCTGCTGGGCTGGCTGGTCAGCCTGGCCACCCTGACACTGCTGGGCATGCGGGCCTGGTGGCGCTGGCGCGCCGTGGCCACCACCATGCGGGTGAGCCGCATCCACATCCGCCTGCTGGCCGGCCTGGCCGGCGTGGCCGGCGCCTTGTGGGCCTGCGTGCCGGTGCTGATGTACCTGCGCGCCGGTGCCGCAACGCAGCAGCTGATCGCCCCGCTGCTGGTGGGCATGCTGGGCATAGGCATCTTCACGCTGGCCGCCCTGCCCCAGGCCGTGCTGGCCTTCGCCGGTGCGCTCAGCCTGGGCACGGTCGGCGCGCTGGCCGCAGCCAGTGGCACGACCCACCTGTACACGCTGCTGGGCTGGCTCATCTTCGCCGCGGTCGGCACCAGTCGGGCCATGGTGCATGCCCGCGACCTGCACGACGTGGTGGCGGCCGAGGCCCGCAACGACGAGCAGCAGCAGCTCATCGGCCTGCTGCTGCGCGACTTCGAGGACAAGGGCAGCGACGTGATCTGGGAGCTCGACACCCGCGGGCGCCTGGTGCAGCCCTCGCGCAGCCTGGGCGACGCCCTGGGTATGAGCCGCAAGGATCTCGACGGCAAGCCGCTGCGCGAACTGCTGGCACAGCTGCAGCGCGGCCTGCCCGACACCGACCGCGACTCCGCCGACGGCCTGACGCAGCGCCTGACCGAGGGCCAGCCCTTCCGCGACCTGATGCTGCCGCTGATGCTGGGCGGGCAGCCGCGCTGGTGGTCGGTGACCGCCAAGCCGCTGGTGGACGAACGCGGTGCAGCCGAAGGCTGGCGTGGCGTGGCGCGCGACGTGACGCAGTCGCGCGTGGCGGACAAGCGGCTGTCGTGGCTGGCGCACTACGACACGCTCACCGGCCTGATCAACCGGGCGCAGTTCCGCATCCTGCTGGAGCAGGCGATGACCGGCAGGGCCGACGACCGCGACAGCGCCCGCGGCACGGTGCTTTGCCTGGACCTGGACAACTTCAAGACCGTCAACGACACCCTGGGCCACGCGACCGGCGACGCGCTGCTGACCGAGGTGGCCAAGCGCATCAAGGCCGCGGTGGGCAAGATCGACCTGGTGGCACGCCTGGGCGGCGACGAGTTCGCCGTGCTGCTGCGCCACGTGGCCGACGAGCAGGAAATCCACGCCGCCGCGGCGCGCATCGCCGACAGCATGCGCCCGCCCTGCGAGGCCCACGGTGCCAACGTGACCGTGCGCACCAGCATAGGCGTGGCGCGCTTCCCGCAGGACGGCAGCAGCGTCGACGAGGTGATGCAGCACGCCGACCTGGCCCTGTACGAGGCCAAGTCGCAGGCCGGCGGTGCCATGCGCTTCTTCGAGCCCAGCATGGGCGAGCAGGTGCGCCGCCGCCTGGTGCTGGAGCGCGACCTGCGCACGGCGATCGAGGGCAACCAGCTCGTGCTCCACTATCAGCCCAAGGTCGACGTGGCCAGCTGGCGCGTGACCGGCTTCGAGGCCCTGCTGCGCTGGGAGCACCCGGAACATGGCCCGATACCGCCCAGCGAGTTCGTGCCGGTGGCCGAGGACAGCGGCCTGATCCTCGCGCTGGGCGAGTGGGTGCTCAACCAGGCCTGCCGCGAGGCCATGGCCTGGCCCAGGGACCTGCAGCTGTGCGTCAACATCAGCGCCGTGCAGGTGATGGCGCAGAACCTGCCGGCCATGGTGACCAGCGCGCTCAAGGCCAGCCAGCTTGCGCCGCGCCGGCTGGAGCTGGAGATCACCGAGTCGGTCTTCATCAACGAGAACCCCGGCACGGTCGAGCGTCTGCACGCGCTGCGCAAGCTGGGCGTGAGCATCGCGCTGGACGACTTCGGCACCGGCTACTCGTCGCTGGCCTACCTGCGCCGCTTCCCCTTCGATACGCTCAAGATCGACCGTGCCTTCATCCGCGAACTGCTGATCAGCCGCGACGCACGCTCCATCGTTCGCAACATCCTGGCCATGGCCAGGTCGATGCGCATGACCACCGTCGCGGAAGGCGTCGAGGAACCGGCCCAGATCAAGGCGCTGGACGCCGAAGGCTGCACCGCCGTGCAGGGCTACTACATCGCCAAGGCCATGCCGGCCAGCGCGGTCGACCGCTTCCTGATCGACTGGCGCGAGGATCGCAAGCCGGTCTCGCGGCGCTCGCGCAGCAGCGCCGGCACGGGTGCCAGGGGCGAGACCGGCAAGAGCAGCGCTGCCGCAGGCCGCGCGGCAGACGCCGCAGCGCCAGACACGAAGGCCATCCCCGCACTGGCGCTGGCGCCTGCCGCGGCGCCAGTGACGGCGACGGTGACGGAGACGGGCCCGGCCGCCGCGGCGGGCTTGCGCCCGCTTGCTGCCACCGGGGCACGGGCAGGCAAGGCGTCCACCTCGCGCGACCGGGCTGCGGCCTGACGAACCACGCGCTCCGTCGGGCACCGCTGCGGTGCGACCGGTGGCGCCGGCCAGCGCCCATAATCCCGCGCCGTGACCAGTTCCGCCCCTCGCCCCCCGTCCGCGCCCGGCCCCGCCGGCACCCCAGAGGCACTGGACGCCCCCGCCACATTGCCCGGCCTGGGCGCACAGCTGCCGCTCTACCTCGACCTGATCCGCTGGAACCGCCCTGCCGGCTGGCTGCTGCTGCTGTGGCCCACGCTGGCGGCGCTGTGGCTGGCCGCGGGCGGCTGGCCGGGCTGGCACCTGCTGGCGGTGTTCACGCTGGGCACCATCCTGATGCGCAGCGCCGGCTGCTGCATCAACGATGTGGCCGATCGCGATTTCGACAAGCACGTCAAGCGCACCGCGCAGCGCCCCGTCACGCGCGGCGCGCTGAGCGTCAGGCAGGCGCTGGCCTGCGGCGCGCTGCTGGCACTGGTCGCCTTCGCCCTGGTGCTGACGACCAACGCGCTGACCATCGGCTGGTCCTTCGCCGCGCTGGCCGTCACCGTCGCCTATCCGTATGCCAAGCGCGTGGTCTCCATGCCGCAGGCGGTGCTGGGCGTGGCGTTCAGCTTCGGCATCCCGATGGCGTTTGCCGCCGCGGCCGGGAAGATCGGCTGGACGGCCTGGGCACTGCTGGCCGGCAACCTGTTCTGGGTGCTGGCCTACGACACCGAATACGCCATGGTGGACCGCGACGACGACCTGCGCGTGGGCATCAAGACCTCGGCCATCACGCTGGGTCGCTGGGACGTGGCAGCGGTGATGGCCTTCTACGCCGTCTACCTGGCGAGCTGGGCGGCGCTGGCCCGGGTCGCCGGGCTGAGCGGCGTGTTCCTGCTCGGTACGGCCGCAGCCGCCGGGCAGGCGCTGTGGCACTGGCGGCTCATCACCGGGCGCAGCCGCGAGGGCTGCTTCAAGGCCTTTCGCAGCAACCACTGGCTGGGCTGCGCGGTGTTCACGGGCATCGCGCTGGATCTGGCACTGCGCTGAGCGGCGGCGCTGCCCGCGCGCCCGCACCGCGCCCGGGCTCCGGCAGCCTCAGCCGCACGCCGCGACGAACTGGCGCGCCATGCGCACCGCCGCGATCAGGCTGGACGGGTCGGCCCGGCCCGTGCCGGCGATGTCGAAGGCCGTGCCGTGGTCCGGGCTGGTGCGCACGAAGGGCAGGCCCAGGGTCACGTTCACGCCCTGCTCGACGCCCAGGTACTTCACCGGGATGAGGCCCTGGTCGTGGTACTGGGCGATGACGATGTCGAACTCGCCCTGGCGCGCGCGCATGAAGACGGTATCGGGCGCATACGGCCCGCTGGCCACGATGCCCTCTGTGCAGGCCGCGGCGACGGCCGGGGCGATGACGCGCGTCTCCTCGTCGCCGAACAGGCCGCCTTCGCCGGCATGCGGATTCAGCCCGGCCACGGCGATGCGCGGGCGCGGCTGACCCCACAGTGCGGCGCTGCGGTGGGCGATGCGCAGCGTGGCCAGCACCGCGTCGGTGGTCACCAGGTCGATGGCGCGGCGCAGCGAGCAGTGCACCGTCACCAGCACGGTCCTGAGCTCGGGATTGGCCAGCATCATGCGCACCTCGCAGGGCGCGCCGGGGGCGCCGGCCAGCTCGGCCAGCATCTCGGTGTGGCCGGGGTAGGGTTCGCCGGCCCGGGCCAGCGCCTCCTTGTGGATGGGCGCCGTCACGACGGCCGCGCCCTGCCCCGCCTGCACCAGCACCACCGCGGCGCGGATGGCCGCAGCCGCGGCCAGGCCGGCCTGGCGCTGTACCTGGCCATAGGGCAGCAGGTGCAGGGCCGGCCCTGAGGGCTCGGCGGCGGCGCCCGGCCCGTCACCGGCGGGCTGGCCGGCGCCGACATCCTGCGGGTCGATCACGGCCAGGCAGCCCGGCGGCAGCTCGCGCCATGCGGCAATGCTGCCGACCCGGGCGATCACCTGCTCGGGCAGATCGGCGCGTCGGC
>JBJOKY010000565.1:0-2596 GCA_046045865.1 Pseudomonadota bacterium
ACCCGAGTTCGACGCCAGCGAGGTGCGGCGCGCGCGCCTGTGGGGCTGGCACCGCGCGCTGGAGATGCGCTCGCGCGTGAACCGCGGTACGCCGCAGTGCCCCGGCCTGGTGTTCGCGCTGGTGGCCGGCGGCTCGTGCACCGGCCATGTGCTGCGCATACCGGCTGAGCGCGCCGCGGCCGAGCTGGCGCGACTGTGGGAGCGCGAGATGCCGGGCGGCGGCGTGTACACGCCGCGCTGGCTGCGCTGCGACACCGCCGACGGTGCGGTGCGGGCGCTCACCTTCACCCTGCCGCGCAGCCACCCGAACTACACCGGGCCGCTGGACGACGCCACGCTGGGCCACATCCTGCGCCATGCGCGCGGGCGCTACGGCAGCACGCTGGACTATCTGCTGCAGACCGCCGACCAGCTGGAGCGCCTGGGCATCCATGACCGCAGGCTGCAGCATGCCGCGGCGCTGGGTCGGCGCATCGCGCGGGAAACCGTCGACCCGGCCGCCGGGTCGACGCCTGCGGCGGCGTCAGCAGAACCGGCGCGGGCGCCGGGCCAGGACGCCCAGGCGCCGGGCGCTGCGACACTTCACTGCGCCGCGCTGCCGGCTTCCTGCGGCTGACCGGCCGGCCTGGCGCGGCGCGCCTGGACCAGATCTTCCGGCGTGTCGACGTCGATCAGCACACCGGGGTCGTCCACCTCCACCGCATGGGCCGGATAACGCGCCACCAGGCGGCGCGCGCCTTCGTCGCCACTGAGCTTGACCAGGTCGCTGTAGAGCTCGGCGCTGAAGCCCACCGGGTGACCACGCCGGCCGCGGTGCTGGGCGTAGGCCACCGGATGCTGTTCGAGCGCCTGCGCCACAGCGTGCAGGGTGGCGGTGCGGATGAGCGGCATGTCGCCCGGCAGGATGATCCAGCCGGGTGCCTGTGCACGCGCCGCCACGCCGGTGGCGATGGAATAGCCCATGCCCAGCGGCTCGCGGCTGGGCGAGCCTACCGGCGGCAGCAGCACGATGTCGCGTGCCGCCACCACGGGCTGCACGGTCGACACCAGCCCGGCGGTGGTGACCACCACGGTCGGCAGGCCGCTGGACAGCGCCGTGCCGATCGTCGCGACCAGCACGCTGGCACTGCCGAAGGGCTGGGCCAGCTTGTGGGTCGTGCCACCGAAACGGCTGCCACGACCGGCAGCCAACACCACGATCACGGGTGCATGGATCATGACGAGATCCCGCCGAGGTGGCAGACACGGGCTCGAGGGTGATGCACGGGGAGCCTTTCCGACCTGAAGATGGACAAGGCGCAATGGGACCGCAGATCTTGTTGTGGCAATAGTGGTAGCTTCACTTAAGGGCTAGTCCGAGCGGGACAGGCCACCTGCCGGCCAGGGCCGTCGGCCCTGGCCTGGCGCCCGACCTGCCTATACTGGTTTGCATGAAGGATCTGGCCTCACTGCGCAAGAGCTACGAAGCGGACGAACTCGACGAGACGAGCGCCTTGCCGGCGCCGCTGCAGCAGTTCGAGCGCTGGCTGGACGAGGCCATCGCCGCCGGCGTGCCCGAGCCCAATGCCATGACGCTGGCCACCGTGGGCGCCGACGGCCGCCCCTCCACCCGCGTGGTGCTGATCAAGGGCTGCGACGCGCGCGGCATCGTCTGGTACACCAACTACGACAGCCGCAAGGGCCGTGAACTGGCCGGGCTGCCCTTTGCCGCCCTGCAGTTCCACTGGGTGCAGCAGGAACGCGTGGTGCGTATCGAAGGCCGGGTCGAACGCACCAGCGACGCCGAATCGGACGCCTACTACGCCAGCCGTCCGCTCGATTCACGTCTGGGCGCCTGGGCCTCGCCGCAAAGCCAGGTGATCAGCGGGCGCACCGTGCTGGTCACCAACGCCGCCCGCGCGGCTGCGCAGTACGGCCTGCACCCGCCGCGCCCGCCGCACTGGGGCGGCTTTCGCCTGGTGCCCAACCGCTGGGAGTTCTGGCAGGGCCGCAAGTCGCGCCTGCACGACCGGCTGGTCTACCGCCTGGACGGCAGCGACTGGCTGCGCGAACGCCTGGCGCCCTGAGATTTCCGCCCTGGCCCCTGCCCGGTCGCACGCTCGCCGGCCGGCAGCGCAGGCAACGCAGGTGTCGTCATCCGATTAAGCCTGGATAAGACTACGGCACGACCTGGAGCCGTGTCGTGCCATCGGCTTTGCGATCGATCGGGTCCGGCCCGATTTGCCGCCCATGCGGCCTCAGCCGTTTGATATCAATCAATTCCCCCGATTCCCAAGGGCCTACCCTGACCGCGTGATTTCCGACACAGGGCCAGGCAGGCGGACACATGCCGCACCGCCTCCAGCCGGCCTGACATCAGTCGCCAACCACACCTCCGTGAAGTCAGAAAGGTCAGGTATGAACACCTCGAAATCCATCCCCGGTCTGCGCCAGATCGCCCTGGCCCTGGGCACTGCCGGCTTGCTGCTGGCGGCACCTGGCGCGCATGCGGTAGACGCCGACGCCGCCCAGGCGCTGGCCAAGAAGAACGACTGCTTCAAGTGCCACGCGGTGGACAAGGAGAAGAAGGGCCCGTCGTACAAGAAGATTTCCGCCA
>JBJOKY010000566.1:0-2589 GCA_046045865.1 Pseudomonadota bacterium
GCCCCGAAACCCCTGGCCGAGCCACGCGACGCCCGTTTCCCCTTCAGCCTGAACACCGGCCGCTTGCGCGACCAGTGGCACGGCATGAGCCGCACCGGCACGCTGGGGCGGCTGTACGGCCACGACGCCGAGCCGGCCATCGAGATGCATGTGCAGGACATGGCGCGCCTGGGGCTCAAGGAGGGCGAGCTGGCCCGTGTGGCATCGCGCCGCGGTGCCATCGTGCTGCCGGTGCGCGAGAGTGCGTTGCAGCGCCCGACCCAGGTCTACGTGCCCATGCACTGGGGCAGCGAGGTGCTGTTGGGCGCGCTGATGCCGCACGACCAGGGCGCAGGCGGTGGCGGCATCAACAGCCTGACGCTGCCGGCGTGCTGCCCGCAGTCGCGCCAGCCCGAGCTCAAGCACGCGGCGGTGCGCATCACGCCGGCGGGGCTGGGCTGGCAGCTGGACTGTCGCGTCTGGCTGCCTGCCGACCAGGCGCTGACGCTGCGCGAGGCGCTGCGTGCTCTGCTGCAGGGCCTGGCCTACGCGGCCTGCCTGCCCTTCGGGCGCGAGGCCGACGTGCCGCCGCAGCCTGCCGGCGCAGCCGGCCAGCCCGACCCGACCACGACACCTGGCTTGCTGGGCCTGGCCCTGCGCGCGGCCCACGCCACGGTGCCGGACGCGGCCCTGCTCGGCGCCCTGCGCCGCTTGCTCGGCCTGCACGGTGCGGACATGCTGAGTTACGCCGACACCCGGCGTGGCGAAGAGCGGCTGCTCAAGCCCGTGCCCCTGGCCCGGCGCGAGGGCAGCGCCGACCCGGCCACGCCCTGCCGCGGGCTGGGCGCCTACTGGCTGGCCACCACGATGGCGCCGGACGGCGCAGCCGCCAGCGCAACGCAGCGGGCTGCACGCACCGCACTGCTCGAGACCTGGCGTGGCTGGCTGACCCCGCCGGCAGGTGGTACGTCCGGCGCGGGGTGGGCCGGCGTGCTCCAGCCGGTGCCAGGCGTGGCGCGCGACTGGCTGGCGCCCGGGCAGGCGCCGGCGTCAGTCCGCCCGGCACGCGCCCGCCAGGTCTGCACCTGCTTCGACGTGGACGAACTGCGCATCCTGCAGCTGCTGTCGACCACGCCCGGTTCGGCGGCCGAGCGGCTGTTCCAGGTCCAGGGCGAGCTGCGCTGCGGCACGCGATGCGGCTCGTGCCTGCCGGCCTTGCGCAGCCTGGTGGCGGGGGCAAGTCCGGCTACGGCCACGCCGGTACGCGCCGACGCGGCCGCGGCGGGATAAGCCTCGTCCGGTTGCGGCAGGGCGCGCCCGGACAGCGCCGAACCGGCTGCACACGGCGATCCTGCACACCCCGCTTCGTTCGACCTGTGGACGTCACCCCCGATCGCGGGGCGTCCGGAATCCTGGCGTTACGACTGCACGGCCCGGGCGCAGGCACACTCGCGCACCTGTCATGAGCAAGTGTGCACAAGCCGAGGAACGATGAGCATTGCCAGTTATCTGCGTGAAATCGGACGTGGCCGCGAGGGCGCCCGGGCGCTCACGCGTGCGCAGGCCGCGGATCTGATGGGCCAGATCCTGGCCGGCGAGGTGAGCGACGTGCAGCTCGGCGGCTTCGCGCTGGCCATGCGCATCAAGGGCGAGACGGCCGAGGAGCTGGCCGGCTTCATGGACGCGGTGCTGCCGCGCAACCTGC
The DNA here is from genome assembly GCA_046045865.1 of Pseudomonadota bacterium. GTDB lineage: Bacteria > Pseudomonadota > Gammaproteobacteria > Burkholderiales > Burkholderiaceae_C > Sphaerotilus. The sequence goes on from JBJOKY010000566.1 coordinate 1,685, forward strand.
CGCTGGCGGCCGCGGACCGTGTCGTTCTGTTGCCTTCCTACAACGGTGCGCGCAAGCTGCCCAACCTCACGCCGCTGCTGGCCCTGTTGCTGGCACGTGCCGGTGTACCCGTGCTGGTGCACGGCATGCTCAAGGACGCGACGCGGGTCACCAGCGCCTCCGTCTTCAGCCTGCTGGGATTGCCGCCGTGCGTGACGCCGGCCGAACTGGCGGCGCGCTGGATGGTGGGCGCACCGGCCTACATGGCGCTGGAGCGGCTCAATCCGCCGCTGCACACGCTGCTCACGCTGCGCGAGCAGCTCGGGCTGCGCAATCCCGGCCACACGCTGGCCAAGATCCTGCCCGCCTTGCCCGGCGCGCTGCGGGTGGTCAACCACACCCACCCCGAATATGGCGACAGCCTGGCCGAGTACCTCGACCTCGACCGCTCCAACGCCATGCTGTTGCGCGGCACCGAGGGTGAGCCGGTGGCCGACGCGCGCCGCACGCCGCGCATGAGTGCCTGGCTGTGCGGCGAGCGCCGCGGCGACCTGAGCTGCGAGGCGGCCGCAGGCGCGCTGGGCAGCCTGCCCGGCCTGCCCGAACCCGATGCTGCCAGCACCGCGCGCTACATCGACGAGGTGCTGGCCGGGCGCAGACCGGTGCCAGCACCCATCGCGCGTCAGGTGGACCTGCTGCTCGCCCTGCGCGACCACATGGCGGTCAACAGCCGCTGAGGCGGCGGTGCAGGTTCAGAACGCCCGGCTGACCATGTAGGCCGCCAGGGCGTAGAGCAGCAGGGCGAAGACGCGCTTGAGCTTGGCGATGTCGATGCTGTGGGCCGTGCGCGCACCCAGCGGTGCGGTGAAGACGCTGGCGCTGGCGATCACGGCCAGGCCCGGCAGCCACAGGTAGCCCAGGCTGCT